>JAFWPM010000087.1 GCA_017509565.1 Kiritimatiellia bacterium
CTTGGCGCCGCGTTGCAGGGCGCATGCGGCCTTGCGCATGCGCCGCCCGCCGGGGGCCGGCGCGCCGCACCGGCGCTTCGCGCATGCTACGCCCTCCCCGCCATTGCCGCAGTCGCCATCGCGGCCGGGGCGGCAGATTCCTTCCGGCGGTCCATGGCGTTCCTGTCCGAAATGAGCGAAGGCGACGCCGCGTGGGCGGAGGCCGTCCGCGCCGCGGCCGAGGATCCGGCCCTGTCCCAGCCGGCCTTCGCCGATTTCCGGCATTTCGGCGTCAACTGGGCGAGTGGCCGGCGCCTCTGCTTCGCGTCGCCGCTGCGCTGGCGCTACGACCCGTATCTTGAGCGCCTGGAGGATGCGGAGGCGCCGGTTGTGATAGACGACTTCCTGAACTTCTCGGCATTCTGCGCCGCAACCGGCGGCAAGTGCCGCACCAGGTGCGTGGCGTCGTTCCGCGTGGCCGACCGCATCAAGGCGCCGCCGGCGCTGCGGGAAATCCCGGCGGCGTCCGTTTCTGGCGCGACGCATTGCGGCGCCCCCGCGCGCGACGCGCTTTTCGACTCCAATCTGGCGACGGCCCTCGCCATTTCCGGTGGCGCGGGGGCTTCGGTCGAAGTCGAATTCGGGGCCCCGGTCGCAATAGCCGGCATCAGGGGCGTCGTCACGCACTCGTCGGCCGCATACGGATGGCGCGCGGAGGCGGTCGCCGAAGACGGCTCCGCGCAGCTGCTGGCCCGAGAGAACCCACGGCGCGGTTGGTTCTGGTCGGGGCCGCGCCCATACCTCTATGGCCCGGACTCGGCCTGGGAGCTGCGGTGGAGGCCCGTGAAGGCGGCCAGGCTCCGGATCACCTTCGAGGGGCGCGACGGGGGCGGGGCTGGCGCCTTTTCCGTGGCCGTCGCCGAGCTGGTCCCGCTTTCTCCGGAGAGGCTCCCGCGGCCCGACATCCAGAAAATCGCCGCCGCCGTCGAGGAGGCCGGGGTGCGCGGCGCGCGCCTCCATGCGCCGCGCTGGATCGCCCGGCATCTTGGCGCCGACCCCGATCCCGCGCTGAAGTTCGGCGCCGCCTCGGCCTCCCTCGCCCTGCCTGGCGTCTGCCAGTTCGCCACGATTGACTTCGGCGGTGGCGGCACCGTGGTGATGGACCCCGGCGCGGCCGACGCGGCCGAAGGGCTTCTCGCGCGCCATGGCGTTGACTTCTCGCGGATGGAGGCGGGCGGACGCTCTGTTGTCGCGGTCCGCCCGTGGCGCGGCGACGGCCACGCGCCGCGAATCCGCTTCTACGGATGCCGGCTTCTGCTTGACGAGGACAGTGACGACCGGGCGCCTGCCAAGGGCGAGGTGACGTTTGGCGACGCTTGGAAAATAGCGCCAGCCGCGCCGCCGCCGCCAAAAATCGCGCCCGGGGAGGAGGCGCGGCTGCGCTTCCGCGTATCTGGCGCGGAGCGGTGCGGCGTTTTGAAGAGGGCGACGCTCTTTGTCCACGCCGTGCAGGGCGGAAGGGTGGTCGCGGTCGGCGGCATCGACATCGATGGCTCCCAGGTCCTCGTGCCGGCCGACGATCCTCGCCCGGTGGAGGTCGAAGTTGCGGTGCGGATCCCACGCGACGCCGCTGCCGGGAAGCTTGAGTTCATGGCCTGCGTGACGCCGCAGGGTGGGCGCGTACGCCTCGCTCCGTGCGGCGCCGGCGTTGTGGCGAACCGCCGCCGCGCCGCAGTCGGCACTTCGGAGGTCTCCGCAGGCGAGCCTACGCGAAGCCGCGCATCTTCGCAAGCAGCCATGCCGCCAGGGTCTTCGCGTCGGTAATCGTGCCGTCGAGGATGAGTCGCGCGACGGTCGGGCCGTCGAAAAGCAGCGTCTCGACGTTCTCGTCGCTGTCGAAGTCCGTCTTCCCGGGCGCCTCCTCCACCTCCGCGAAGAACAGGTGCAGGAGCTCCTCGGAATATCCGGGGCAGGCGTAGGTCGTGCCGAGCGGCATTAGCGACTTGACGCCGTAGCCGCTTTCCTCGCGGAGTTCGCGCAGCGCCGCGACATCGGGCGCCTCGCCCTCCTCCATGCATCCGGCCGGCACCTCGATGTACGCCTGCTCGATGCATTTCCTGTACTGCCGCGCGAAAATGTAGGCCCCGTCGGGCCGCCGCGCCAGAATCGCGACCGCCCCGCGGTGGCGCACGCATTCGCGCACCGAGCGCCGCCCGTCAGGCAGTTCGATGTCTATCACATCGACGGTCAGGGCGCGTCCCCTGAAACCGGTGGCCACATTCAAAGTCTTCTCGTAGAGCGGCGACGCCGCCCCCTTCATCGCCTCGGTCCTGTTGTCCGCTTGCATCTTGCTCCCCGTTAAGGTAAAATATACGCTACTTGAATATCCTACTACAAAGCGAAACAACCTTCAACCACACGGCGCAAAGACTTCACAACTTGTTTTTTCAACCTCAACCTTATAACGTTCAAACCCCAACCAAGTACAGACCATGTATACCGCATCAGACCTCCGCAAGGGGCTCAAGATTCTCATCGACGAGCAGCCCTGGATCATCACGGAATTCGACTTCGCCAAGCCTGGCAAGGGCCAGGCAATCTACAACTGCAAGCTGAAGAACATGCTCAACGGCTCCACGATGAGCCGCAGCTACCGCAGCGGCGACCGCTTCGACAAGCCCGAACTCGAAAACGTCACCGTCCACTTCTCATACGAGGACAGCGGCAACTACGTCTTCACCGACGACAACTTCGAGGAAATCCGCGTCTCGTCCGACACGCTCGGGGACAGCCGCTTCTTCCTCATGGACGACATGGAGTGCGAGGCCCTGCTGTTCCGCGGCACGGTCATTGAAGTCACGCTCCCGAACTTCGTAGAGCGCAAGGTCGAAAAGTGCGACCCCGGCGTCCGCGGCAACACGGCCAGCGGCAAGGTGACGAAGCCAGCCACGCTTGAGGGCGGCTACGAACTCGCCGTACCGCTCTTCGTCACCGAGGGCGACGTAATCCGCGTAGACACCCGCACGGGCGAATACGTCGACCGCGTCAAGTCGTTCTAGCGCCAAGCCGGCGAAGCCACCGATGTTCGCGAAGGTCAGCTCCGGATCAGTGGTCGGCGTCCATGCCATCCCGGTCGAAATCGAGGTGAACGCCGGCGGTGGCGACGTCAATGTCGTCATTGTCGGCCTTCCGGACGCTGCGGTCCGCGAAAGCAAGGACCGCGTGTGGACGGCCATCTCGAACAGCGGCTATCCGGTGCCGAAGGGGCGGACGACCATCAACCTCGCCCCGGCCGACGTCCGCAAGGAGGGCCCGAGCTTCGACCTGCCGATAGCCATCGGGGCGCTGATAGCGCAGCGCGCAATCAGGGAGCAGGACGAGCCGGTGGCGCTGATCGGCGAACTCGCCCTTTCCGGGGAGGTGCGCCGGGTCCGCGGCGTCCTGCCGGTCGCGCTCGCGATGCGCGACGCCGGCATCCGCCGCTTCATAGTCCCGAACGACAACGCCGAGGAGGCGGCCGTCGTCGAGGGCATTTCGGTCTATCCGGTCGCCACGCTCGCCGAGGCCGCGGAATTCCTCCAGGGCAACCATGACATCGCGCCGGTCTCGGCCGACCTTGGCGTCCTGCGCTCGGCCGCGCCTGAGGACTGCGGCGACTACCTGGACGTCCGCGGGCAGGAGAGCGCCAAGCGCGCAATCGAGGTGGCGGTCGCCGGTGGCCACAACATCCTGATGATCGGCCCGCCCGGGACCGGCAAGACGATGCTGGCGCGCCGCCTGGCTTCGATCCTTCCGGCCATGACGCTGGAGGAGGCCCTTGAGACCACGCGCATCCATTCGATTGCCGGGACAATAGCCTCGCACCAGGCGCTCGTCGTGGACAGGCCGTTCAGGGCCCCGCACCACACGATTTCCGACGCCGGGCTCCTTGGCGGCGGCACCCACCCGATGCCGGGCGAGGTGAGCCTGGCGCACAACGGGGTCCTCTTCCTCGACGAGCTTCCGGAATTCCACCGGAACGTCCTTGAGGTAATGCGCCAGCCGCTTGAGGATGGCTTCGTGACTATTTCCCGCGCGTCGGGGTCCGTGACATTCCCGTCGCGGTTCATCCTTGTCGCGGCCATGAACCCGTGCCCGTGCGGCTACTACGGCGACCCGAGGCGCAAGTGCAACTGCACCTCCGTCCGCATCCAGCAGTACCGCAACAAGATATCCGGGCCGCTTCTTGACCGCATCGACATCCATGTCAACGTCAGCGCGGTCGCATACGCCGACATGCGCCGCGACATGCCAAACGGCAGGACGTCGGCGGACATGCGCGGGAAGGCGCAGGGCGCCCGCACCAGGCAGCAGGAGCGCTTCCGCGCGGCGGGACTCCAGATCTCCTGCAACGCCGCAATGGGGGCGCGCGAAATCACCCGCTTCTGCAAGCTGACCGACGGCGCCCACGCCCTGATGGAGAACGCCATGTCCGACCTCTCGCTCAGCGCCCGCGCGTATTCGCGCATTGTGAAGGTCGCCCGCACGATCGCCGACCTGGACGGAGCCGACACCATCGGGGAAATGCACGTGCTTGAGGCGATACAGTACCGCCAGCTTGACCGGGGGCTGTAGGGGGACATAAGATTTTAAATCTCAGATTTCAGATTTCAAATTTCAGATTCAGGTTCAGATTCCAAATACCGACATGCCGCAAGGCGAAGAGGGCTTACACAGCAATGTTTTCATCGACGAATTTCCAAGTCTGCAAGGTCTTTGGCGTTCCAGTCAAGGCCGACATCTCCCTCATTCTGATAGCCGGGATGCTCGTGCATTCCTACGTTGGCTCCGCATCCTTCGGCGCGGCCCTCGTGGCCGGGCTTCTCGCCACGGCCTCGCTGCTTCTGGCGCTGTTCGTCCATGAGGTCGGCCATGCGCTCGCCGCGTTGCATTTCAGTAGCAGGGTCTACGAAATCACGCTGATGTTCTTCGGCGGCTACGCGAAGATGTCGGACCTTCCGTCGGACCCGCTGAAGCGCGCCGCGATATCCCTCGCCGGCCCGGCGGCGGGATTGCTGCTATGGTTCCTGGCGCCGATTGCCGCCGGCCTTCCTGCCATGCCGCGATTCCTCGCCTTCATGCTTGGCGCAGCCGCCCATTTCTCAATCGCCCTCTCCGTCTTCAACCTGATACCGGCGCTTCCGCTCGACGGCGGGCTCGCCCTGCGCGACATCGTGGCCAATTTCAAGGGCCGGGCGTTCGCCACCTTCCTCTCGGCCAGGCTTTCATTTGGAATCGCGGTCGCGATGGGACTCTACGGCCTGCTTTTCGCGCGCAGCATATTCCTCGTTTTCATTGCATTTTTCGTCTGGTCGGCGGCGAAGACGGAACTCGCGCGCTCGGCCGCGGGCGAGGACGACCCCGATATTCTCGACGACGACATAGTCGTCATATCCCCGCCGCCATACGGCAAGGAAAAGGAATACACGCGGAAAAGGAGGGGCTAGCAATGCCGGGCCTCAAATCCAATTTGCTGATGATCGCCGTCGCCCTGGCCGTCCTTGTGGCGCTCGCCTTCGCGCGGCGCGAACTCATGCGGTCCCTCGGGGAGGATGCCCCGGCGGCGCAAGTCTCCGAGTAAAGCCGCCAGCGCCCGCGCATCCGGCTTCGGCCTGGTGCCGAATGCCGTCCCAACCATACGCGCCATGACAAAGCTCTACACCCTTAAGCTCACGCCAGAACAGGCGTCCGCGCTGGCCGAACTCCTCGAAAAGGGGAACTACAGGCGCGCCAGCGTCCCGTACACCACCATAGCCGTCCGGGCCGACAACCTGACAGTCAACCTCTACGCGAGCGGGAAGGTCCTTGTCCAGGGCGAGGGCACCGAGGAGTTCGTGAAATACGTGCTTGAGCCGGAGATAACCAAGGAGGCCCGCCTTGGCTACGAGAATGTGCTGGACCCTAATGCGGACGCGCCGCACATGGGCGTCGATGAAAGCGGCAAGGGCGACTACTTCGGCCCGCTCGTGATAGCCGCCGCATACGTCGACGAAAACCTCGCGCCGAGGATGAGGGAGATCGGGGTGCGCGACTGCAAGGCGCTTTCCGACGCCCAGGTGTTTGCCATTGGCGGCAAGCTGCGCTCGCTGCTCGGCCCTAACCGTTACAGCATCGTGTCGCTTGGCCCGGAGGCCTACAACAGGATTTACGAGAAGCGGAAGAATGGCAATGCGATTCTCGCCTGGGGGCACGCGCGGACGATCGAGAACCTGCTTGAGCGCCTGCCGTCGTGCCCGCGCGCCGTTGCCGACCAGTTCGGCACCAGCGAAAAGGTGATCCAGAACGCCCTGATGGAAAAGGGCAGGGGAATTGTCCTGGAGCAGCACCACAAGGCGGAATCGGACATCGCGGTCGCGGCGGCGTCGGTGCTGGCGCGCGAGCATTTCCTGCGCGCGCTGGAGGAGCTGGGCGTGAAGTTCGGGGTAAGGCTCCCGAAGGGAGCGGCGCACTCCACGACCATCCCTGCCGCGAAGGCGCTTGTCGCCAGGCATGGCGAGGATGTCCTGCGCCAGACGGCGAAGGTCAATTTCCGGACCACCTGCCTGGCGCTCGGCCGCGAACCGCCGCCTGCGCGGCCATTCCGCCGGGGCGGCGCTAGTCCCTCTGCTTGAATTCGAAGGGGCAGGCCGCGCCGTATTCGCGCACGAATTCCGGCGAAAGGCCCGTCACCCTCCCCACGCGCCGCACGGCGTCCAGGCAGCTTTCATCGTAGGCCGCGCTGCCGGAACTCGTTTCGAGGCGGGGCGAGTGCAGCGTCCCGTCGCGCGATATGGCGAAAACCACCACCGCCGGCCTCACGCCAGAGGCCGCCTTCGGCGGCGGCGTCCAGGCATCGTGGATGCATCCGGCCAGCATCGACGCGTTGAGGCTGAGCTCGTTCTTTGGCAGCGAGGTCCTTTCGCCGATCTTCGCGCGTTTCCCAAGCCACTTCTCGATTTCCGCGTCGGACAGCGTCTGGCGCTCCCTGGGCGTGACCTTGCTTTCGATCTTGCGGTTGACCCGCTTCCCCTTCTTGATTTCGGGAGTCTTCGGCTTCTCCTTTGGAGGCTGGGGCTTCGGCTTCACCTTAGGTTTTTCCTTAGGCTTTGGCTTGGGCTTTTCCTTTGGAATCGCGATGTCGTCGGGCCTTGGCGGCTCGGGCGGCGGCTTGACTTCAGGCTGTGGTTCGGGCGGCGGCGGCTCCGGTTCCCCAACCGGATCCACCGCTATCGTGAACTCCGTCAGCTCAAGTGGCTGCCTGCGCAGGCGGCATCCGCCCAAAATCCCGCCGAAGACGAAGATTGCGATTACCGCGGCGTGAATCGCCGCCGACCATGCGGCCCCCTTTGCGTCTATCAGCATGCCGCACCCCTACTTCGTCGGTTCCGTGACAAGGGCCATGCGCGTGATCTTGGCGTCGTGGAGAAGGCGGAGCGTCTTCATCATCTCTCCATATTCCACGCGCTCGTCGCACCGCACGAGCACGGGCGGCTGCGGCTCCTCGGCGGCGATGCCGGCGAGGGCTTCGGAAAGGCCGGCCGCGTCGGTCTCGCGGTTGTCCAGGAAAAGCCCGCCGCCGTAGCGGATCGAAATCGTGCGCGATTTCTTCTCCTCGATTTTCTCCGCATTCGCCTTGGGCAGCTGCATCCTGATGCCCTGCTCGATTGCCGGGAATGCGAGGATGAATGCGATGAGCAGCAGGAACGTGAGGTCGATCAGAGGCGTCATGTTGACGTCCGAGATCGCCTTGGTGCCCCGCGACTTTCTGCGTTCGCGTCCCATTTCGCCTACTCCTGGCGCGCCGCGCCCGAATCGTCGCCGGACGACGCGCCGACGCGGAACTCGGACCCCACGCGCCCGAGGTATTCGTCGGTGAAGCCGTCGAACTGTATCTGGAGCTCGCCGATCTTCCGCGAGAATACGTTGTAGCTGACCACCGACGGAATCGCCACGACGAGGCCGACGACGGTGGTCAGCATCGCGGTGGAGAGGTACGGCGCCACGGTGGCGAGGTTGACGGACCCCTGCTGCCCCATGTCCAGAAACGCCTCCATCACGCCAAGGACCGTTCCCAGCAGGCCGAGGAAGGGGGCGATCGTCGCGATGGCGGCAAGGTAGCTCATGCCGTTTTCGAGCCTCAGGCTCTCAATGGCGAGATTCTCCTCGGCCACGCCCTTGACGATGTCGAACGAGGCCTGGCTGAGCGTTTTGCCGACGACTTCGCGCGAGTTGAGCGGCGTGGAGCCGCTTCTCGCCCCAAGTTCAATCAGCAGGCGCTCGGTGGCCTTCGTGTAGATGGACAGTATCGGGTTCCTGCCGGCGGCGTGGGTGAAGTAGAAGTCCACGACCGACTTGTTCTTTGCGAAGAAGCGCCGGAAGTCCTCGGTCTGCATGGCGACGCGCTTGAGCGTCGCCGAATGGGTGATCCCGTATGCGGCGACCCATGCGGACGCGAGAAGCTGGATTGCGATGATGCCCTTGCCGGCGAGGTCGGAAGCGCACCACGCCTGGTATACCGTGAAGATGAGGTTTGCGGTTGGAAGCATTTTGAGTTTGTCCTTGCTAAGACTTGGATTTGCCACGTTCGCCGCGGAGCCTTTCGACTTCGGCGCCGAGCAGCGCGATCCGGCGCGCCTGCGCCTCAATTGTCGCGCGGAGGTGCGAGATTGCGATTGAGATGTGGAAAATGACCATTATCAGGAAGAAGGCGAAGAGGTAGGAGGCGCCTTCGATGAAGGTTATGCCGAGGTGCCGCGCGATGAAGTCCGGGACGGAGGGGAACGCGGCCGACATGAGCACCGCCAGCCCGGACAGGAGCCAGAGCAGGGCGTAGCGCTCGCGCAGCGAGCGCCGCCGGACTGCCTCCAGCGTCCCGCCGACGAGAATGAGGCTCATCACCGTCATGATGATCCGCTTGGAAAGAATGTCCACTATGGCCGCCCCCTTCCGTGCATCGCGATTGCGCGCAGCACATGCCGGCGCTCGTCGCGCTTGTCCACGCGCCGGACCCTGTCGGCCACAAGCGCGATAATCACCTTGACCATGAAGTATGCCGCGTCGAGCGAGCCTATTGTCGATCTCCCGTGGTGGCGCGTCCTGAATTTAACGCCTGCCTCGGCGAACGAATAGCCAAGCCTGTGCAGGATGGCGATGGCCTCCGGCTCCGGGTAGTCGGTGGGGAAGTCGCGCGCGAAGCAGTCCAGCAGGGGCGACGATACAAGCCAGAACCCCGATGTCGGGTCTGAGACCTGGGTCCGGCAGATCGCCCCGATGAAGAGCGAGAGCAGGTGCGACGCGAGACCTCGTATCCGCGAGCTGACGCGCCCGCCCTCGTTCAGGTAGCGGCTGCCGACGACGAGGTCGGCCTTTGTCTCGGCGTATTTTTCAAAGAGGCGGTGGACTTCGGACGGCGGATGCTGCCCGTCGGCGTCAAGCCTGAGGACAGCGTCGTAGCCGTGTGACGCGGCATATTGGAACGCCGCCTGCATCGCGCATCCGACGCCCATGTTGGAAGGCATCGAGATTACGGTGAAGCCAAGCGAGCGCGCGAGCGCGGCGGTGCCGTCGCGCGAACCGTCGTCCACCACGGCCACGTCGATGCCCGGAAGCGACTCCGCGAGCGACTGCGCCAGCGTCCTGAGGGAAGCCTCCTCGTTGAACGCGGGTATCGCCGCCAGGACCCGGCCGGGATATCGAATTCTAGACCTTCCGTCTTCCATGTGGCCGCAGTTCCGTCGCTAGTGCTGGGTGATGTCGCCGTCGGCCATTTCGGCGCGGCGCCGCGTCCATTTCTTCATCTTCGCCTCGGTATGCCGCCATTGCTCCGGGTCGGCGCGGCAGTCCAGGAAAGTGCCGTAAAGCGAGAATACCGCCTCCACGAATGTGTCGAGCAGAAGCATCCTCTCCTGGAACGACTGCTGGGCCCCCTGCTTTTCCTTGGGCAGCTTTACCCCGGTGAAGGCGAAGTCGGAGTCTATCGTTGCCGTCCAGGCCTTTTCCCCGTCGGCCATCGCGATGCGAATCTTCCTGACCTTCTTGCCGCAGAGCATGGACGCCCCGGCCTCGCGGCTCTGGAGCGGCAGCCCGTTGCGTATGACGACGTTGTGGGCGCCCTTGCCCTCGTTGTAGAAGGCGACGGGGCCCTCAAGCATGTACGACATGCTTTCGCCGCGGGAGGTTTCGAAGGAGTCCGACTCCTCCTCCCAGCGGTACCACATCCACGTCAGGAATTCAAGGCCCAGGTTGCACGCCTGCGGCGCCTCGACCGTGGCGTCGTCGGTGAAGCACGCGGGGTCGATGTCGTTCTGGTTCACGTTCCTGCGCAGAACGGCGACGGTTTCCGGGGACATTGCGGTAATGTTGTGCCCGGTCGTCTCCCGGAAGGCGCCGGCGAAGTTCTCCGCCGCCTTCTGGGATGTCGCCTCGGCGTAGATGAGGCCTGTCGAGAAATCCGTCACGACGCCATATCCCGAAAGCGTCGGCGGCATCTCCGGCGTAAGCTCCGCGATGATCCTTTCGCGTATCTCCGTCCTTATGTTAGACGGAAGCTTCTGGAGGCCGCCCTTTTTCATTTCCTCGACCTCGGCCATCCTGCAGTATGCCCGGAGAAGCGCCTTGGGGATTTTGCGCTCCGCCTTCATGCGGCCGACGTAGAGCCACGGGACGAAAAGGCACGACTCCTCGGTTAGGTCGCGGTCAAGCAGGTGGCGCCATCCGGCCCACGCCTCCACCGGCGAGGACGAGATCGCCTCGACCGGAGGGGCGAGCCTTTCGCGCATGCCCTCGATTATCCCCTCGCCGATTTCCTCGCCGCAGTGGAACACCCTGAATGACGGATTGCCAGTTTCAAATGCCATGTATGCCTCCCTGTTGCCTTGCCGCGCAGTCCCGCTCCCGCGTCACTTGCGTCCCTCCACGTAGCCCTGGAGTTCGTCGCGCTGCGCGAGGATCGAGCGCACAAGCGCGAACTGGGTGCGGCAGCGGTCCAGGTTGTGCGCCGGCCTGTGGATGCGGAAATAGTGGTCGCCCTCCAGATAGTCGGTCAGGAACCTGACGCCGCATTCGAGCGTCATCAGCGCCCCGCCGAGCGCCAGGTTGCCCTTTTCGGCCTCCGTAAGGAAGCCGCCGGCGCAAAAGCCGTCCGCCAGCGCCTTGAAAATTTCCGGGCGGCACACCACGCCCCGCCAGTCAGGGGAGTCCTCCTCGACGTTTATCGTCGCGGAGCGGACCATGTCGCCGAAGTCGTAGAGGGCCGAGCCCGGCATCAGCGTGTCGAGGTCTATTACGCAAATCCCCTCTCCGGTTGCGTCGTCGAGCAGAACGTTGTTGATCTTCGTGTCGTTGTGCGTCGGGCGCTCCGGCATTGCGCCGGAGGCCATCATTTCGACGAGGCTCCCGGCAATCCCCTCCTGGGACAGGACGAAGTCGATTTCGGGGGTGGCGCCGGCGGCGCGGCCCAGGGCGTCGGCCTCCAGGGCCGCGTGGAAGGCCGCATAGCGCTTCGGCGTGTTGTGGAAGTCCGGGATGGTCTCGTTGAGCCGCCCGCCGGGCATGTCGGCCAGGAGGCCCTGGAAGCGGGCGAAGGCGCGCGCCGCCTCGTAGGCCGACTTTTCGCTGTCAACGAGATCGACGGTGTGGGTCTTCTCTATGAAAAGGTAGCAGCGCCAGGCGTTGCCGTCGCCGTCGGTGTGAAGGTAGCCGCCGTCGAGGGCCGGGACGAGGGTGAGCGCCCGGCGCGTCGCGTCGGGCGCCCCGGCCAGCCGCGCCCTGCTGTGTTCGGTGACGCGCCGCACGTTCTCCATCAGCGCGGCCGCGTCCTTGAATATGGACGTGTTGATCCGCTGGAGCGTGTAGCGGACAGGCGTCCCCGCCTGGTCGAACGTCGCCCGGAAGGTCTCGTTGATGTGCCCGGTGCCGTATGGCGCCACATCGACGGCCTCGCCGAAAATCTGAAACCCCCCTAGCGCCTCAAGCGCCTTTTCCCTGTTAGTGTCGCCCATCGTCGCACCTCAAATCGCCCCTAGGCGTCATGGTGTTCCGGAAGCGCGGGCGGCGGGGTCGCAATCCCTGCCGCGACACGCTGCCGCACGGCCTCGAAAAGAAGAATCGTCGTCGCGGCCGAGACGTTCAGGGAGTCGGCCTTGCCGAGCATCGGTATACGGACCCGCAGGTCCGCGTCGTCCATCCAGAGGCCCGAGAGCCCGAACTGCTCGTTTCCGACAATCAGCGCCGTCCTCCCTGTAAGGTCCACCTCGAAGTGCAGCGCGTCGGCGTGGGGCGTCGCCGCAAGGGTCCTGAAGCCGAGGCCCCGCAGGAAGGGCAGGCACTCGGCGCTGGCGCACTCCACCACCGGCATCGAGAATATCATGCCCGTTGAGGCCCGGACGACATTGGGGTTGTAGATGTCGGTGCAGCGGTCGCAGACGATTACGGCGTCGGCGCCGGCCGCGTCCGCAGAACGCAGGATCGTGCCCAGGTTCCCGGGCTTCTCGATCGCCTCCGCCACGACCACCAGCGAGTGAGGGCCCAGCTTCGGGGCGATGCCTTCAAGCGTCGCCTTCGGCTGTGGGCCGACCGCCAGCAGCCCCTCCGGCCTTTCCCTGTAGGCCATCTTGAGGAATACCGGCGCGGAGCACGAGTATGTCTCCGCGCCCAGCGCCCGCGCCCGCTCTATCAGCGCGGGCTCGTTCGTCCCCTTGAGGAAAAGTTCGGCGCAGTGGAAGAGCTGCGTCGGGACGTAGCCGTTGTCAAGGGCGCGCTTGATTTCCCGGTACCCCTCGGAAATCATCAGGCCAGTCTCGTCGCGGTGCGACCTCTGGCGAAGCTTGACCACGGACTTGACGCGCGGGTTCGCCAGGCTGGTTATCTCGGCCGGGGCGTCTCCCATTACCGCGTCTGCCGTTCGGCAGCCTCCACAGTGTTTTCAACCAGCATCGCGATTGTCAGCGGCCCGACGCCGCCCGGGACCGGCGTTATCTTGGACGCCACCTCCGAGGCGCCGGCGAAGTCGACGTCGCCGACAAGGCGGTAGCCGCGCCGGGCGGTGGCGTCGGGGACGCGGTTCACGCCTACGTCGATGACGACCGCGCCCGGCTTGACCATGTCGCCGGTCACCGTCCCGGGCCTGCCGGAGGCCACGACAAGGATGTCGGCCTGCCGCGTGTATGCGCCCAGGTCGCGGGTGCCTGTGTGGCAAAGCGTAACCGTGGCGTTGGCGCCGGGGCCCTTGCGGGAAAGGAGGTTCGCGAGAGGGCGGCCAACGATGTTGCTGCGCCCTACGACGACCGCGTGGGCCCCGTCCGTGGCGACGCCCTCCTCCTCCAGCAGCCGCACTATCCCGTGCGGGGTGCATGGCAGGAGGCAGTCGCCGCCGACGAACATCCGGCCGGCGTTCACGTCCGTGAAGCCGTCCACGTCCTTCTCCGGCGAAATGGCGTTCACCACCGCCGCCTCGTCTATGTGCCTTGGCAGGGGGAGCTGGACCAGCACCCCGTGGACCTCCGGGTCCGCGTCAAGCGCCCTCACGGCGCGCAGCACTTCGTCCCGGGTGGCCGCCGCCGGCATGCGCACCTGCCTTGACCTGAGGCCGTCGGCCTCGCAGGCGCGCTCCTTGGCGGTGACATACGAGACCGATGCCGGGTCCTCCCCGACTAGAACCACCCCCAGGCACGGGACGACCCCGCGCCCTTCGGCAAGCCGCGCCACGCGCGCCCTGGTGGCCGCGTGCCATTTCGCCGCCACGGCCTTGCCGTCTATGATCTCCGCACCCATCGCA
>JAFWPM010000088.1 GCA_017509565.1 Kiritimatiellia bacterium
CTGTTCCTCGTGCGGCCGGGAATGCCCGCGAGGATGCGCGATGCGGCCTTGGCGCGGGTGCAGATGTCGGTGATGTCGCAATTGGTGGTCATGGCTGGGTGACGGTTTCTGTCGGAGTCTGTTGAAAACGGCCGCGCCTTGTCAAAAGGTGCTGCCGGGTATGATGGTCCCCACGTCCTTGCCGGCCACGGCGTCGGTGAGCCGCCCGGCCTTGCGGCCGTCGGCGATGACCACGGAGCATCCGGCCTTTGTGGCTGCGGCCGCCGCGCGGAGCTTGGAGTCCATGCCACCCTTGGAGAGGCCCCCGGCGGCGGGTGGCGCCACGAGGGCGAACGCGGCCTTGTCGAGCTTTTGCAGGCAGGAGATGCGGCGCGGGCGCCTCGCCGTCATGTCCAGAAGCCCGTCCACCGTCGATAGTATCACCAGCAGGTCGGCGCGTATCAGCTTTACGACAAGCGCCGCGAGATTGTCGTTGTCGCCGAGCGAGAGGTATGCCTTTATCTCCTCGTCCGCGACGACGTCGTTTTCGTTGATGACGGGGAGGACGCCGTTGCGTAGCAGGTGCTCCATGGTGCGGCGGGCGTTCCCGGTGCGGATGCGGCTTGAGAAGTCGTCGTATGTCAGCAGCACCTGCCCTATCTTGAGCTTGTGTGCCAGCGCGACCTGCTCGTATGTCGCGATCAGGCGGGCCTGGCCGACGGCGGCGCACATTTGCAGGTCAGGGACGGCCTCTGGCCGCCGGCGGATTCCAAGTGCCGCCATGCCGGCGCTGATCGAGCCCGACGAGACGAGGACGACTTCGTAGCCGTCATGGCGCAGCGCGGCGATTTGGGAGACGATCTGCTCTATGCGTGAAAGCATTGGGCGCCCGGCCTTGTCCGAGAGGACGCGAGTCCCAACCTTGACGACGATGCGCCGAGCCTCTGGGAGGAACTGCCTGAATTTGCTGTCGAGATTCATTTTCTTCGTGATGTCCGGTTGCGGCTACTCGCCGCCGATTTCGTTGCCCTCGCTGTATTCGCCGTGGCGGACTGTCGCAGTTGCGGAGCGCGACAGGCCGTTGACGGTGGCGCGCACCGTGATGGTCTGGGTTGCGCTGGGGTAGGCCGACGACGGCGTGTATACGACGCTGGAGCCTGTGGTGGCGCTGAGGCGGCCGTAGGAGGGGTTGGAGAGCGACCATGAGTAGGAGCCAGCCCCGCCGGAGGCGGTGAAGCGCTGCCGGGCGCCGCTGCCGACGGTGGTGCTGGATGGCGTGATCGCGAGCGTGGCTTCCTGCTCGTCGGGAGTTTGTCCCTGCGTTTCACCCTGCGAGGTCGACGAGTTACCTGATGGGCTTACTGTCGATGCGTATGCGGCGTCGCCCTGCGCGATTGTCGCCTGGCACTGGAAGGCCGATGATCCCAGGGTCGCCTTGAGGGTGACGACCTGCGTGACGCCGTTTTTCGCCGAAGTGTACACGACGCTGGAGCCGGTGGAGGCGCTGAGGCGGCCGTAGGAGGGGTTGGAGAGCGACCAGCCGTAGCCGTCGCCGCCGCTGGCGGAGAGCGTCACCGACTGTCCGGCGGGGACGCGCGAGAATCCGGGCGACACGGAAACGGAGGCCGAGGAGGAGGATTCGGACTCGCAGCCGGCCAGCGCGGCGAGGAGCGCCGCCGCGATGGCCGCAAGTGACTTTTCAAATGTCTTCATTGGTTTTCCGCCTGGGCGCCTGCGCTACCTGTGTGAAATTGACACCGACGCGGCGCCGGCCACGGAGTTTGTCATGGCGGACGACGAGACGGAAACTGTCTGGACGGTGCCGTTGGTGGCGAACGCCGTGCCGGTGTAGGTCACGGACGAACCGGTCGAGCGGTCCAGGGTCCCGATGGAGGAATCCGAGAGGGACCACGTGTAGTTCCAGCCGCCGGAAGCGGAGAGCGTGACTGACGGGCTGGCCTGCGAGACGAACGCCGAGGATGGCGAGACCGTAATCGAGGCGGAGGAGGCGGACTCCGACTCGCATCCCGCGAGAATGGCAATGGCGGCGGCCGCCGCGATGAGGCTGGAGGGGGTAATTTTCATAGTGAAGATTCTACACGAAAACGGCTTGCAAGGCAAGAAGGAATAAGGTAAAATCAAAGGCATGTCTTTGAAGAGAGAGAAAATAGCCGCGCTTGTTGCGCTGGCGTTTGCCGTCCGCGCGGCGGCGCAAGGGGCGGTGCCGCAGGTGGTCGCGGCGGCGCTGGCGGATTTTTCCGCGGACATCGCCAGGGCCGAGGCCAGATACGCCGCGACGACGAACCGCCTTGTCCGGCAGTATGCGGCGGACATAGACGCCCTGCGCAACAAGTACCAGTCAGAGGGCCTGCTTGACGAGTATCTGGCCGCCAAGAAGGAGGCCGACCGGTTCACGGCCGCGGTAACGGGCGAATCCGACCCGTTCGAGGAGATCCCGGCGATGCCATACAGCTGCATAGTGTACCGCCCGGAGCAGCTGCGTTCGATGCAGATGAAGTTCATGTCGGCGGTTCGGGAGGCAGGCGCCCAGCTCAGGACGCAGCGCTCCGCCAGCGCCGACAAGCTGCTCGCGCAGATTGAGCGCATCCAGAAGGAACTCACCAGAAAGGGGCGGATTGACGAGGCGATAGAGGTGCGCAGCACCGCGGACAAGGTCAGGGCGGCCGCGGCGTCGGGCCGTCTGCCGCAGTTCATCGAGAGCATGCAGCCCAGGCAGGAGCCCGACGGCCCCGCACAGAAGTCCGCGCCCCAGAGGTCGGCGGCCATCCCGGCGTGGCGCAAGTGGAAATTCGTTGGCGAGAAGCCGTTCTCCCCGGATTTGAAGGGCGTGGTCAACCTCGACCTCATAACTCCCGTTGTGGCCAGGAACTTCGACAAGATGGGCAAGGCGGTCTTTGCGACGCAGCGCGGGCTCCAGCAGGGGCAGCAGGTAGGCGGCGTAATCTGCGAATGGGTCGGCGCCGCCGTCGAATGGATCGTCCCGTCGCCGGATCTGCTGCCGGTGCGGATGTCGATAAGGAGCGGTACGCTGTCGCCAAGTTCGAACAGGGGCCCGAAGCTCTTCATCTACGTCATGGACGGCGACAAGGTCATCCAGTCCATGCCCGTCGAGCTGATGCAGAGCGAATGCGAAGTGCGCATAGTCCGCGACACCGAGGACACGACGCGGTTCGCGATTCACTGGCCAGGCGCGAGGCGTGCGAGGCCGTTCACTTTGGAGGGCGGCGCCGTGAGGCTGATCGTCGGCGTGGCCATGAACGGCGCCCTGGACACCTGCGACACGACTGTGCAGTTCCTCCAGTAGCGGGGCGATTCGATTACAGGCAAACAATTTGCCGCGGCGCGCCGCGTGTGGCGCGCGGAAGGGCAGACAGGGAAACAGACATGACCACTCATGAGGAGAACATGGCCCGTTTCCGCCAGTTGCGCGAAGGACTGGCAGAAATGCGAGGCTATCTTTGACGTCGATTCACGACGCAGGAAAATGGAGCAGCTTGAAGCCGCGGCCACGGCCCCGGGATTCTGGGACGACCAGCAGCGCGCCAAGGCGATAATCGACCAGACAGCCGCCGAGCGCGCCTTCGTCAAGCCGTTCGACACACTCGTGTCGCAGCTTGACGACTGCGCCGTCATGGAGGAAATGGCCGGCGCCGAGGACGAGGGGACCCAGGCCAGGCGCGCCGCCGAGGAGGAGTTCGGCGCCATGGTCGAAGCCGCCGAAAGGACTGCGGCGTCGCTGCGGCTACAGTCGCTCCTCAACGGCCCGATGGATTCAAGCAACGCATTCCTTACGCTGCACCCCGGCGCGGGCGGCACCGAGGCCTGCGACTGGGCCGACATGCTCTACAGGATGTATTGCCGCTTCTGCGAGAAGAACGGCTTCGCCTGCGAGACGATGGACCTGCAGCCAGGCGACGAGGCCGGGATAAAGAGCGCCACGCTCCATGTCAGCGGCCCCTACGCCTACGGCAAGCTCAAGGCGGAGCGCGGCGTGCACAGGCTCGTCCGCATCAGCCCGTTCGATGCTAACAAGCGCCGCCACACCTCGTTCGCCGCACTGGATGTCGTCGCCGAACTGAAGGACGACATCGACGTCGAGGTAAAGGACGAGGACCTGCGCGTGGACACCTACCGCAGCGGCGGCGCTGGCGGGCAGCACATCAACAAGACCGACTCCGCCGTCCGCCTCACGCACCTCCCGACGGGCATAATCGTTGCGTGCCAGTCCGAGCGCTCGCAGCACCAGAACCGCGCCAGGGCGATGGCCATGCTCAAGGCCAAGCTCTACGAGCGCGAGCAGGACGCAAAGCGCAAGAGCCTCGAGCGCTTCTACGGCCCAAAGGGCGACATCGCCTGGGGAAGCCAGATCCGCTCATACGTCCTCCAGCCGTACACCATGGCCAAGGATCTCCGCACGGGCGAGCAGACCTCCAACGTCGCGGGCGTCCTTGACGGCGCGATAGGGCCTTTCATAGACGCCTACCTGCAGGCGTCGGCCAAGGGGACCCTTTCAAGCGGCGGCGCGGCCGACGACGACATCTAGCGGCGGTATCGAAATGGGGCGGAGCTGGAACAGGTGGCATTCTCGCTTGGCGCGGTTCGCGCGCGCCATGGCGTGGATGGCTGTCGCAGTCGCCGCCGTCATGTGGCTGTTCGACCGGTCCCTGCCGTCATTCGCCCACCGCAGAATCGAGAACGCCCTCTCCTCGGGACCCGTGGCCGTGAGTTTCGAGGGGGTCTCTTTCAATGTGTTCCGGGGCCTGACGATGCGCGGCGTCAGGGCATACCGCAAGAAGGTCCTCGGCGGGCCGCTTGTCTCGGCCGACGAATTGCGCATCGGCTTCAGCCCCGATTTCTCGCGGCCGGCGCTGACGTGGGTCTCGGAAATCGCCAGCCGCGGCCTCCACGTCGCCCCGTACCCGGTGTGGGAGGCCTTTGTCGATGGGTCGGCCGGCGGGGCCGGCGACGATTCCGCGCTTGAAAGGCTCCTCGCCATGTTCGCATCGTGCGACGAACCCCCGCCGCCAATAAGGTTTACGGCCGAGGATGCCGACGTGATGTGCGTCCGGGCCAGCTACCTCGAATTCGACATCTCGCTCCCCGCCGGCGCATTGCGCCTCGACAGGATTTCGATAATCCCGGCGACCCTCGGTTTCCGCGAGCACCTCGACGGCTTCCTGCTCTACAACTACGTCTCGAACCGTTTCGACGTGGCCCTCACCGGGTCGCTGACGCCGCCTTCGGTTCGCGACCTTACGCTGTCGCTCGACGGCGACGTCCCCGTTGAGTACTACGATGCCATCACGCAGCTCCAGGCGCCGCTCCAGGTCGCCGGCGGCGTCACGCTCGACTACGGAGACTACGATCTTAGCGACATCCGGCTCACCGTCTCCGGGGGCGACTTCCTCTACCGCGGGCATCCTCTCCGCAACGTCAAGATGGGGCTCCAGTGGCTTTCTGATTCACGCAACGCCGGAGACTCCGGCAGGCGCCTTGTGATATCGCCCCTTGACGCCACCTTCCGCGACGGCAAGTTATCCGGGCGCCTCGCATGGTACCCGCGCACCCATGCCACGGACCTCTCGGCCAGGAGCGCCCTCCCGCTCAGACAGCTCTTCGACGTCATCGACATGCCGCTTCCCGGCTGCGCAACCAACGCCGTATTCGCCACGCCGCCGCGCGCCGAGGTCTCCGGGCGCGTCTACGCCGCCGGCGCCGGCCACGACCTCTTCACGGGCAAGTTCGCCGCGCCTGTCGCGACGGTCTGCCGCGTCCCGACGGACAACATCTCCTTCGACTGGGAGTATTCGGAGGAGCGCGGGACGGCCATCGTCACCAACTTTACGGCCGACTGCTGCGGGGGGCGCGCCGGAGGCTCCCTGGAGGTCGCAACCTCAAGCGGGGGCGACTTCCGGCTGGGCCTCTCCGTCGACGGCGCCCAGACCGACCCCCTGCGCCGCGCGCTTGGGTTCGAGGCCCCGAATTCTGGCGGGCGCCTTTCATTCTCGGCGGAAATCGGGGGGCGGCTCTCGCCCAATGTGCTGCCAACCCTTTCGGGAAGCGTCGTGGCCAGCGCCCGCCATGCCGCCATAACGCGGATACCGCTGTTCGCGGGGCTGACGGACTTCATGGCGCGCAATGTCGTGGGAATAGACCTTCTTGTGATGCAGTCGGACGCCGACCTCACCGCCACAATCGACAACGGGCTCGTGACCGTCGGGCGAATGACGGTTGACGGCAACATGGTCAGCATCGTGGGGAAGGGCAAGTGCCGCGTCGACGCGCCGGGAATGCCGGCGGAGGGCGTGGCGCAGGTCCGCTTCTTCCACACGCGCTCCGTTATGGGCTACCTCGCTCGAATCATCACCCTGCCGGTGAGCAAGCTGATGGAATTCCGCGTCCACGGCCCGATTGAAAAGCCAAACTGGGACTACATCGGCCTTATCGACCGCATAGCGGAGGCCACTTTCTGGCCGCGCAAGGACGCGACGGAACAGGAGAAATGACTTATGGACATGAGGACAGCTGCGGGCAAAATACATGACTCCGAGGAGGCCCACGCGGCCCGCATCGAGGGCGTCGCGCGCTTTTTGCTCGCAAGGCGCGGAAAGGTCCGCCTGGTGTTGATCGGCGGCCCGTCGTCGGCCGGGAAGACCACGTTCGCGAAGCGCCTCCAGCACCATCTTGAGCGCGACGGGGCCTCGACTCTCGCGATTTCGACCGACAACTACTTCGTCGGCGACGAGCTCAACCCGCGCGACAGCCAGGGCAGGCTCGACTACGAGCACATCCGCGCAATGGACCTTGAACTGCTGAACGACAACCTTGTTGACCTCATCGCCGGGCGCACCGCGATGCTGCCAAAGTTCGACTTCCACCGCCATGCGCCGATGGAGGGGCGGACCCCTGCGCGACTTTCATCCGGCGACTCGTTCATCATAATCGAGGGCCTGCACAGCCTCAATCCCGAACTCACGCCGCATGTCGGGGCCGAATGCAAGTTCCTGGTGCTTGCCGACACGGTTTCGTCGCCATTCCCGTCCGGCGCCGAGGAGGCGGACCAGCGTCTTGTCAGGCGCATCATCCGCGACTCCAAATACAGGGGCCGCAGCGCCGAGGACACGATTCTCCTCTGGGATTCCGTCAGGGCTGGCGAGCGGCGCTGGATCAGGCCATTTGTCGGGAATGCCGAGTACACCTTCGACACGACGCTCCCGTATGAGCCCGGGGTCCTGAAGAATTTCGTCGAACCGGAATTGCGCAAAATTGGCCCGGACTCGCCGGCTGCGCCGGTCGCGCGGCGCCTGCTGGCGCTGTTCGAAGGAGTGGCGCCAATAGATCCGGCGCTCCCGCCGCCATACTCCATCCTGCGCGAATACATCGGCGACAGCATCATCCAGTACTAATCCTGGATGTCGCGGTTGAAAATGCCGCGCAAGGGCGCAAGGGTTGCTAATCCTCTCAAAGGAGGACCTTCGACTAATGCGCCAATGCCTCGTAGCCTATTGTCGTCTCCGGCCCATGCCCGCAGATTACGCGGGTTTCGGGGGGAAGCGCGCGGAGCCTTGCGAGGGAGCGCCGCATTTCGGCCGGGGATCCGCCTGGCAGGTCGGTCCTGCCGTAGGAGCCGGCGAAAAGCGTGTCGCCGGCGACCAGCAGCGCTTCGGACGGAAAGTACAGGCAGCAGCTTCCAGGGGAATGGCCGGGAGTGTGCAGGACAACTGAGCCCCGCCAGCCTGGCACGGCGGCACCCTCCCCAAGCGATGTGTCCAGAAGCGGCGACCTGGACATCCCGGCGTAGCCCGGCTGAGAGGTGTTGAAGCGCGAGAAGGCAAGGGGTTCGTCGGCCGCGTGGAGGAAAACCGGCGCGGAATGGCGCGCTAC
The DNA here is from genome assembly GCA_017509565.1 of Kiritimatiellia bacterium. Taxonomy (GTDB): domain Bacteria; phylum Verrucomicrobiota; class Kiritimatiellia; order RFP12; family JAAYLN01; genus RGIG5952. The sequence continues at coordinate 7,885 of JAFWPM010000088.1, forward strand.
GAGCGCGTCCACCCCGGAGATGTGGTCGAAGTGCGCGTGGGTAAGGAATACCGCCGAGAGCGACAGGCCGCGACGGGAGAGCCACTCGGCGACCGCCTCGCCATCCGCCCCGGGATCCACGACAACCGCGCATCCGTCGTCGCGCCAGAGTGCCGTGCAGTTGGCCCCGTATGGGCCGAGCGGAAAGAACGCCACATGCATTTGATCAACCCCCCAGGACAAAAAAATGGTTGCCGCATGAGGATTCGAACCTCAACAAATTGATCCAGAGTCAATTGTGCTACCATTACACCATGCGGCAACGAATGATGGTAATATACTACACTAAATTTGCGGAAAAATCAAGAATTTTTCCGAAGGCACCCTTGTCCCGCAGTTTTCCAGAATAAAGAGGGGGCCGGAAGTCCGGGAAGCGGCGAAGGAAGTCGTGGCCGGTCATGCGGCCGTAGCCGAGCGATGTACTCCAGAGCGCGACTTGAAATCCCTCCTCCCCGAAGAAGCGGATTTCGCGCGCGAGCGTTTCAAGTGCCCGTTCCCGCGCGTCTCCGTCGAGGTGGAAGTGGCAGCGCCCGATCTGCGCGACTTCAGCGCTGACGGCGGACGCAAGTCCGCCTCACCGCCATTGCGTGGCGGCCGGACGGCAGTTCGCGCGGCTCCTGTCCGGGGAGTTCCATGATGGCCGTGGTGTTCGGGGGAACGACTAGATCGACGGCGATGCGACCGCCGGAGGATTTGCGCCAGCGGATGGAGGCTGTCCCGTGGCGCGTGAGAAGCGACGCCTTCGCCCAGTCGATGCCCTCGCCGGGCACTGGGGCGAAGCGGATTTTGCGGAAGCCGGGTTCAGCGGGGGAAATGCCGCCCACGGTTTCGTACATCCATTCGCCGATAGCGCCGTATGCGTAGTGGTTGAAGGAGTTCATGTTCGCGTCGCCGAAGCCGTGGCGCGAAGAGTAGCTGTTCCAGCGCTCCCACATCGTCGTTGCGTCGCCGTCGAGTATCTGGAAATACCATGACGGGTACTTGCGCCGCCGGAAGATCCGGTATGCGAGGTCGGCGCGCCCGAAGCGCGTCAGCACGGGGCAGACGAGCGGGGTGCCGAGGAATCCCGTCGTGAGCGAGCCGTCGCGCGACTCGACGAGAAACGCCAGCCGGTCCACCATCCGCGCGACGGTCTCCGGGTCGTCCACGAGCCCGAAGCCTAGCGTGACGAGGTAGCCGGTCTGCGTGTCGCCCGCGACGCGCCCGCCGGGCGTCACGAACTCACGGCGGTAGGCGGCTGCCACGCGGCGGCGGAGCGCGTCGAAACGCCGCGCGTCGGCCTTGCGTCCGAGGGCGCGCGCCGCGTCGGCCACGATGCCGGCGGAGCGCGCGAAATACGCGGTCGCCAGAAGGTCGGTCGGAGTCGGGGCGCCTTCGCGGATCGGATGGCCGTCCTCGTCCACGGGGCAATCGACGGCGAGCCAGTCGCCGTAGTGCCAGCTGCCTTCGCCGCGGTACGGCACGACGAGTCCCGGCCCCGCGACACGCTCCCACCAGCGGACCCAGCGGGCCATGGCGTCGAAGTGTTCGCGGAGGATGTCCTTGTCGCCGTAGGCCATGTACATCGTCCACGGGACGACCACGCCGGCGTCGGCATAGCCGCAGTGCCCGTGGTTCTCGAAGGGGAAGACGTCGGGGGCGATGTCGGTGAAGGCGCCGTCGGCGTGCTGCGCGTCGGCGATGTCGCGCATCCATTTCTCCATGAAGGCCGCGATGTCGCGGTTGTACGCGGCGGTGCGGATGAAGACCTGCGCGTCGCCGAGCCAGCCGAGGCGCTCGTCGCGCTGCGGGCAGTCGGTTGGCACTTCGAAGTAGTTGCCGCGCTGCCCCCAGTTGATGTTGGAGAAGAGCCGGTTGGCAAGCGGGTCGGAGCATTCGAACGCCCCGGTCTGCGCCATGTCGGAGTGGATGACGACCCCCTGCACGTCGCCGCATTCCGGCGGCGCGGAAAAATCGCCTGAGAGCTCGACGTAGCGGAAGCCGTGGTAGGTGAAGCGCGGTTCGTAGGTTCCATTTCCAGCCACAGAGGACACAGAGTCCACAAAACCTTTGTGCCTCTTTGTGTTCTTTGTGGCTGCCAAGCCGCAGATGAAGGTGTCCGTTGATTTGGCGGAGCGGTAGTTCTCGGTGTAGGGCGTGCCGTCGGGGTTGAGCATCTCGGCGTAGCGGATGGCGATCTTCGCGCCGGGGCGTCCGCGCAGGGCGATGCGCGGCACGCCGACCATGTTCTGCCCAAAGTCAAAGACATAGCGCCCC
>JAFWPM010000089.1 GCA_017509565.1 Kiritimatiellia bacterium
GGACTTGACCGACTCGCCCATTTCGTGGAGGATGTCCTTGAGCGTCTGGTTGGTGGACTGGCGTTCCAGGACGAGCAGCGAGCGGAGCAGGGGCATGCCTGCGGCCATCAGCGTCGAGAGCTGGCGCGTGAACATCGTCAGGTCCTTCTGCTTGACTTTGGGGCGCAGGAACTTCGGAAGCTTTATCTCCATGCCCATGCCGCCCTTCTTCGCCTTCTTCGGGGCGGCGGAGGTGGACTTGGTTTCGTCAACCATGCCGATTGCCGTCGGGAAGAGGTTCTTGGCGCGGATTGCGGCGATTGCCTGCGCCTGGCTTGCGGCCTCGATTGAGGAGCGCACCTCCTTGCCGGAGGCGTCTGTCGCTATGAAATTGAACTTTGCCATGGTCGAGTCGGTTTCGTTTGGGCGCGGTCGGGCCCTGGCCGCCGCGCCGGGCTTTTTCTACATGCTGAATATTGAGAGGTTGGTCATCCCGTGCTTGGCGCAGAGGTCCAGCGCCTCGACAAGATATTCGTGCGGGGAGTCCGAGGTGCAGCGGAGCAGGACGTTCGCCGTCTTCGACATGGCGGCGTAGCTCCTGATCTGGCGGTCCAGCTCGCCGAGCGAGAGCTTGCGGCCCTTGACGATGAAGCCCCAGCGGTTGATCTCGATGTTGATCAAATCCGGCTGCTGCTCCGGCTTGGCGTTCTTGTCAGGCGCCGGGCGGGACGCCATCAGCCGCGACAGGATGTCCTCCTGCTTGAGGGTGACCACGAAAAAGATGAGGAGCTGGAACACGACGTCGATCATCGGCGTCATCTCGGCTTTCGCCTCGCCTGACTGGAGTTTCCTTGCCACGATGTCCTCCTATTTCCTTCTGGCGTGGTGCGACGTCGTCTCCTTGTGCTCCTGGACGGCGACGAAGCCGATCTTCCAGCAGCCGCGGGCGGTGCAGATGTCCATCACGCGCTTGACGTCCTCGTGCTTCGCCCGCCAGTCGGCGCGGATCAGGACGGGGAACGAGCCGAACTTGTTGTAGCGCTTGGTGATGATCTGGCCGAGCGCGGCGTCGGTGAGTATGGCGTTGTTGATTGAGACCTTCCCTCGCGGGAATATCTTCGTCCGCCGGCTGACTTCGATGACGATAGTCTGGACGGGCATGTTCTCCTGCGTGATCGTCTCGCCGTGGATGGAGTCCTCCAGCTCGATGTCCTTGTTGATCTCCTTGGACATCTTCAGCGTGACGACGAAGAAGATGATCAGCTGGAACACGACGTCGATCATCGGCGTCATGTTCATCTCCGCGGATTCGGAGTTGGGCTTTCTTCTAGCCATGTCTGGCCTCCGTGGGGCTGCGCGGGGCCGCGTTGGCGGCCCCGCGCCATGCCGCTACTCGACCACTTCGACGTGGCGGAGATCCTTGATGAGCTCGAAGGTCAGCGCGGACATGCGCAGGACGAGCTTTGCGGCGTTGTTGCGGATGATGTAGTAGGCGCAGACGGAGGGGATCGAGACCACGAGGCCGCCGGCCGTCGTCCACAGGGCCTGGGAGATGGCGAGCGCGAGGGCGCCGACGTCGGGCGACCCGGTGGCGAGGCCCTCGAACGCCATGATCATGCCCTGCACGGTTCCGAGAAGGCCGAGCGACGGCGAGATGTTGCCGCAGACGGAAATCCAGTTGATGCGCTGGGACATGCGCTCGTTCTCGATGTCGGCCGCCGTGTTGATCGCCTCCTGGATGACGTCGAAGCCCTCCTCGACGTGCTGGAAGCCGGACGACAGGATGTTGGCCAGCGGGCCCGGCTCCTTCTCGCACGCCTGCAGCGCCTTCATCACGTCGCCCTCGGCCATCGCCTGGGAGACATTGTCCACGAGCGACTTCGGAATCATCTTCTCCGGCTTCATGAGGATGGCGCAGTCTACGACGAAGTATATCGACGCGATGCCCGACGCGAAGAGCGCGCCCCACAGGACCACGCCCAGCCAGCCCGACCCGAACACGACGGCGATGAGCGACGTGGAGTCCTTGCTCTTCTCCGCGCCCTTCTTGGCGTCCGGGTTGGCTTCAAGCGTCGTGTTGCTGTCGGACGGGGCCTCCACTGCCGCCCCCGCCGCCGGGGCCGCGTCCTGGGCGAATGCCGGGACGGCCGCGAACGCAAATACTCCAAAGGCTATTGCCGCGATTCTGGTTCCGATGGTCTTGCTCATTTTGTCAGTTCCTGGTTCTATTGGTGAAGGGTTGTTGTAAGTTGGTTGTCGCGTGGCTTTGGCGTTGCCAAAGCACTTGGGTAATTATAGCAGAGACTGCCCGATTGCGCAAACTTTACAGCTTGCCCGCGTATTCGCTCTTCGGGTAGCGCTTGCGGAGCTGGTCGCGCATCTTCTGCGCGTCGGCGTTCTTCGAGAGGGCCTCGAAGGCCTTCGCGGCCTTATAGAGGGCTTCGGGCTGGACTTCGTGGCAGCGCTCGTAGAGGAGGACCGTGCGCAGGTAGCCGTCCTTGAGGGCGTCGAATGGCTTCTTCTCATCCATGAGGAGGTCGCCGCGGATGATGAGCGCGGCCGCGGAGTCCTCCTCGCCGCCGTTCGCGATCGCCTTGCCGAGGAGTTTTGTCAGCTCGGCCTTCTTGTCGGTCTTGCGCAGCGCGGCCCAGTAGATCGGCGCGATTTCGCCAAGATAGGCCGCGGCGGGCTTGACCTTGACTATGGCCTCGCAGAGCGCGAGCGCGCCGGCGGCGTCGCCGGAGTCGAGCTTCGCCTTGGCGAGCCAGCGTGTGGCGGGCTCGTCCCAGCCGAGCATGGCGTACTGGCGGGCGATCGCCTCCAGGTGCGGCGCGGCCTGCGCCCCCTTGCCGGCCTTGACCGCGGCGATGAGGGCGTCGAGCCTCTCCGGCTTCTGGACGGTGACCTTGGCGACGTCCGCCAGCGCGATGTCCTGGGTGAGGGTCTGCTCGCCCTTGCGGATCGAGATCGTGTATTTGCGGGCCTGCGGCATCCAGCGGATTGCGCCCTTGACCTCGGCGCCGCTCTTGAGCTGGATTATGCCGGGCAGGGCGGGCGCCTGCCTGGGTGCCGCCTGCTGGGCCGTTGCGGCCGGCGCCAGCGCCATGGTCATGGCTATCAGCGCGGCCTTGAAAAGTTGGCATTTTGTCTTGTTCATCGTTGTTTCTCCAAGTTGGTTGTGAAAAATTGCTCGTTCGGGGCTTGTGGCCCTCGGTTATTCGTCCGGCAGCTCCTCGTCGTCGGCCGGGACCTCCCGGTGCTCGGGCTCACTCCCCTCCTCGCCGTCGCCTTCGGGCTTGTCGGCGTTGTCGCCCAGCTCGACGCGCGACTGGTTGCGCCAGCCCGTGATCTGGCCGACGTACCGGCCCTGCGGGAAGCGGCTGAGGTATTCGTTGCAGTTTTCGACGGCCGTATCCCACAGCCCGTGCTCCATCAGCAGCGGCACGATTTCGAAGTACGCGGTCTCCGCAAGCGGGAGCAGCCGCGCGTCGCCGGGCCCGACGGAGTTGATGAAGCCCTGGTAGGAGATGAGCGCCTTGCCGCGGAAGTCATTTGCGCGGGCCTTGTCGCCGAACTCAGCCTCGGCCTTGGCCTTGCGGACCATGATGCGGCCGGTGTCGATGTCGCACTGCGCCTGCTCGATGTCGTTCGTGCGGCGCTTCTTCACTTCCTTCATCGCCGCGATGGCAGCGTCGAAGTATGTCACGCGCTTGTCGCCGGAGCGCTCGACGAGGCCAGCCTCGGACGCCGCGTTGGAGAGCAGCGAGTAGGCGTCGACCATGAGCTGGAGGTTCGGGAATTCCTCTATGAAGGCCTGGAGCTTCGCGACTGCCTCCGGCCAGTCGCCCTTGGCGGCGAGCATGCGGCATTCCGCGAAGCGCGCCTGGACGTACTGCGGCGAGCCCTTCTCCGCGCGGCTGAGGAGCTTGTCAACCGCGAGCCGCGCCAGCTCGTACTCCTTCGCCTCGATGAGGGCGTTGGCGGCGCGGAGGACGTCGGTGTCCGAATAGTCGGCGCCGGCGCTTGAAACCATTTCGCGGTAGCGCGCGACCGCGCCCTCGCGCTCGCCCATCTTCATCAGCGAGTCGGCGATCATGGGCAGCGCGCCCTTGGCCTGCTCGGAGTCCGGGTAGTCCTTGCGCAGCCGCGAAAGCGCCGCCTCCGCGTTCTCCGCGTTCTTCATCGACGTCCAGATCGTGCCGATGTTGATGAGGGCCGCCGGGGCGGTGTCGCCGGCCGGATAGTCCCTGACCAGCTCCTCGTAGGTGTCGATCGCGGCCTTGCGCATCGCGTCGCGCTGCTTGTCGTTCGCGGCCGGATACTGCGAGAGGACGAAGGCCTTGTTGTAGAGCGCCATCTCCCGGATTGTCCCGTTCTGCCTGCGCTCGTTCTCGTCAACCTGCGCCGAGGGCGGCGGGTTCTTCAGATCCTTGGCGAGGGCGTCGAACTCCTTGAGCGCGATGTTGACGGCCTCCTTGGCCTTCGCCTGGACCGTCTCGTTCGTCGCCCCGCGCAGGGTTTCAAAGGCGCGCGTTCGGAGCGCGTTCGCGCGCTTGTAGCGCACCGAGTACAGCGCCTGGACCGGCTTCTCCTCCGCGCCCAGGCGGGCGATGAGGGCGCCAAGCGCCGGCATCAGCCGCTCGAAGTCGTCGTTCTTCTCGTGTATCGCGACTATGCGGTGCATGGCCATGAGCGAGAGCGGCGAGTTCGGGTAGTTCTTCGACACTGTCGTGTAGTATTCAAGGGCGTGGACGTAGTCGCCGTCCTGGAAGGCCTTCTCGCCGAAGTTGGCGAGGTACGTCACGCACGACGGGTGGTTGGGGAAGTTCTGGAAGAAGAGCGCGTAGGTGTCGTGGCGCCCTTCGGCGTCCCCGCATTCGCCCCAGTACTCCGCCACGCGGATCAGCTCGTCGCCGGCACCGTCGGACATCGCCGGGTCGTCGCGGAAGCGCTCCGCAAGATGCCCGACGACCGTCTCGGCGTAGAGCTTCGCGTTCTCGTCCTTCGCCATGTTCTGGATGTGGCAGCGCGCGAGGTCGCCGAGGGCCGGCACCGCCTCCTGGCAGTACGGGAAGCTGTTGAGGACCTGCCGCAGCCGCTCGGCCGCCTCCGCGATCTGGCCCTGGCGGTAGAGCGCCCTGGCGTCGCGGTACTGGACCTCGCGGACCTTCGCCTCCTGCTCGGGCGTCACGCTCGTCTTGATCTTGCCGCCGAACTGCTCGACGAGGACGGTCCTGACCTGCTCGGACCTGGCGCCGGCGTCGGCCGCCCACGCCGATTCGGGATACTTCAGGTAGACGTTGATGAAGTGGTTGTAGGCGCCCTTGCCGTTGCGCTTGCCGGTCGTGGAGTCCCTGGCGCCGAGGAGCAGCGAGAGGACTTCCTCTTTCTTCTGCGGGTCGCTTACGCTGAAGCCCGGCTCGGCCATGATCTTCTGCGCCCGCTCCTGCTGCATGGCGGCGAGGAGGTAGCGGCATTCCGCCATCGGGCTCTGCCGGACGACCGGATCCCCCGTCTCCTCCTGGAGCGCTACGAGGCTTGAGTGGATGTCCGTCAGCGCCCCCATGTAGTTGTCCACGAACCACTGCGCCTCCTCGGGCTTGTCCTGGACCATCAGGATGTGCGCCTTGAAGACGATGGCCTTGCCGAACCAGAGGTCGCGCTCCCAGAGAAGGTCGTCGGAAATCTTGTCGGCCTTTTTGAGGTAGGTGTCCCGCGTCTTCTTGTCGGCGGTCTCGTCGGCGATGGCTATGCACAGTTCGGCCGTCTCGCCAAGGCACTGGCGCTTGATGTGCGACGGGAGCCCCGGCTGCTTGACGAGGACTTCGTACATCGCGATCGCCTCCTCGCGCTTCTTCATGCCGATCAGCATCTGCGCGTACTTGTAGGCGGCGTCGGTGAAGGTCGAGGCAAGCGATGGCGGGATGTCGAGCGTCAACGCCCCATTCTTGTCCTTCTTCTGGTACTTTGCGAAGAATCCGCCGTAGATCGCCTTGCACTCGTCGTAGCGCCCGTAGGAGTAGTAGGAGTCGGCAAGGGCGAGCCTCATGGCCCATAGGATGTCCTCCGCCTTGCCCTCCTTATCGGCCTTCGCGATCTGCGCCTTGACGTCGTCGAACTTGCCGCGCATGAGGTCGGCGGACAGCTGCAGCTTCGCCACGCGCACCGCGGCCTCCGGGTACTTCGCCGTGAGCTCCGCCAGAACGGCGTCGGCTATGTCGAGGAATAGGTTTTCTTGGAGGGCCTGGACGTAGCGGAGCCCCTGGTCGAGCTCCGATTCGGCGGGCTGGCCCCCGTCCGATAGCGCGGCCTGCGGCAACGCGACGCAGGCGGCCGCGGCAAGGAACACTGCGGCCCTTTGCCGTTTGGTTGGGTGTTTTGTCATGGCGTTCACTGGATTTTCTCTCCGCCAAAATACTATATCATGACGGCGCTTTTGTCAATTGTTTTCTCGCGGGGCTATATCTGGCGGCGGTAGAGGACCAGCCCCGCGCAAAAAATCGCCGCGTTTGGCAGGAATATTCCGAACCACACCGGAAGCGTCCCGTTTTTCGAAAGGACGCCGAACACTAGCGACAGCGCGTAGTAGCCGATGAAGAGCATCACGGCCGAGACGACCCCCATGAACACGCTCTGACGGCCGGTGGCGACGCCGGCCGGTATCGCGAACAGGGTTATGAAAATGCAGGCGAGCGGCGCCGCGAAGCGGTTGACCATTTCGTATACCCATGTGCGGCGGTCCGCACCCTCCAGGTTCGGGCGCAGCGCGAGGTAGCGGCGGATGTCGCCCGACGAAAGCGACGCCGCCTCGGAGCCATGGCCCTGGAGGGTGTATTCGATTTCAAAGTCGCGCGGCTCCTCGTCAAGCTCCGGCATCACGAGCAGCGACCTCTCCGAACGGCTTGTCGCCACCTGCGCCGACGCCCCGGGCTGGTGGATGAACGTCGTGGCGTCCGCGTCCTCAAACATCCATGCGCCGTTCTGCCAGACCGCGCGCGGCGCCGTGAGCGTCTTCCCGATGTGCCCCTCCGCGTCGGTCCAGGATATCTTCACGTCGCGCATCTCCGCCTTCTCGGCGTCGAAGGCCGCGACCTGCCAGTCCCTCCGGCCCGTGACGTTGTTGAGGTGGACGTCGTGGAGGACATCCGGCGAGCGCGTCTTGAACCCCGATGCCTTTATCGCGGCGGCGTCGTGGATCGCCCCGGGGGCGTACAGCTCGCCGCAGGCGAGCGTCAGCGCCGCGAAGGCGACGGCCGCGCCGAGGATCGGCGCCGTGATCGCGCTGAAGCCGACGCCGCTCGCGCGCATCGCCGTTATTTCGCCATGGCGCGCCAGCTGCCACATCGCGTATAGGCCGCCAAGCATCAGCGATGGCGTGACCAGCCACTGCATGTCCTTGGCAAGGTAGCCGCCGATGTAGCGGAGCAGCAGCCCGGGCGCGGGCCTTGCGGCGAGTATGGTGTCGAACTCGCCGAAGAGTTCGAACACGAGGTGAAGCGACGCGAACGCCACCAGGCAGTATGCCACCGGCGTCAGGAATTCGCGCAGGACGTATCTCGAAAGTATGCGCATTTGTTGTCGCGGCCGCGCGGCGGCTAGCAGAGCCCCTTGTCCATGTAGTTGCGGACATAGTCCGCGGCGGCGTCCTCAAGCGTCGTGAATTCGTGCGCGAACCCCGCCGCGCGCGCCTTCGACATGTCCGCCTCCGTGAAATACTGGTAATGCCCGCGCAGCGTCTCCGGCATCTCGATGAACTCTATCCGCTCCTCCCTGCCCATGGCCGCGAACACCGCGCGCCCCAGGTCCATCCATGAGCGCGCCTTCCCGGTCCCGCAGTTGTAGATGCCGTTCTTGCCGGGATTCCCGGCGAACCAGAGGATCTCCTCGACGACGTCCCTGACGTACACGAAGTCGCGCAGCTGGCCGCCGTCGGCGTATTCCGGCCTGTATGACTTGAAGAGCCGCAGCTTCCCCGTCGCCCCTATCTCGCCGTACGCCTTGTGGATCACGGAGCGCATCGGGCCCTTGTGGTCCTCGTATGGCCCAAACACGTTGAAGAACTTGAGCCCGACTATGCTGTCCAGCCAGCCGTTCTCCAGCGCGATCATGTCAAACGCCTGCTTGCTCCTGCCGTATGGGTTGAGCGGGCGCAGCGACGGGATGACCGAGTGGTCGTCGGAGTAGCCGCGCTCCCCGGCGCCGTATGTGGAGGCGCTTGAGGCGTAGACGAAGCGCCGCCCGCCCGCCATGCACCATTCGGCGAGTTCTCGCGTGTAGGCGGTGTTGTTGTCGGCCAGGTACTCCTCGTCCATCTCAGTGGTGGACGAGCACGCGCCAAGGTGGAACACCGCCTTGCAGTCGGCGAACTTCCCGGCGCGCAGCGCCGGCCGCAGCTCCCTCTTGTCGAGATAGCCCGAATGGCGTATGCGCTCCAAATGCGCCTTCTTGAGCGGGTGGTTGAGGTCGTCGACGATGAGGATGTCGTCCTCGCCGCGCGCATTGAGCGCCATTGCGAGGTTGCAGCCGATGAATCCGGCGCCGCCTGTTACGATTATTTTTGACATGCGACGATTATAGCATATTTGCGGCCGCCTGGCGCGGGAATGCATTCGAAAGGCGGGGCGTGGTATAATTTATGCATGGAAAAATCCCCGAAGCGTCCATATTCCGTCTCGGAAATTTCAGCGCTCGTCCGCAACTGCCTGGAGGAGCGCTTCGGCATTGTAGAGGTGGAGGGCGAAATCACCGACTTCCGCGGCGCCAACGGCGCAGGCCACTTCTACTTTTCGCTGAAGGACTCCCAGTCCCGCATCGCGGCGGTCCTTTTCGCGGGCCGCGCATTCGCCGTCCGCGCCAAAGTCGAGAACGGGCGCAAGGTGAGGGTGCGCGGCCGGCTCACCGCCTACGGCGGCACCAGCCGCTACCAGATCATCGTGGAGTCAATGGCCGACACCGGCGTCGGCGACCTCGCGGCGCAGTTCGAGGAACTCAAGCGGCGCCTTTCCGCCGAGGGGCTTTTCGACGACTCCCGCAAGCGCCCGCTGCCCGTCCTGCCGCGCCACGTCGGCGTCGTGACCTCGCCCACAGGCTCCGTGATCCGCGACTTCGTGAATGTCCTCACGCGCCGCTTCCCGAATATCGACATACTTGTCGCGCCGGCGCGGGTGCAGGGCGCCGGCGCGGCCGGCGAAATCGCGGCCGGCGTCCGCCTCCTGAACGATGTCGGGACCCCCGCTGGCGGCCCGCTCTCCCGGCTCCCGCGCCGCGATGTGATTGTCGTGATGCGCGGCGGGGGCAGCATGGAGGAGCTCTGGTGCTTCAACGAGGAGGCCGTGGCCCGCGCGATCGCCGCGAGCGCCATCCCCATCGTCTCCGGCGTCGGCCACCAGACAGACTTCACTATCGCTGATTTCGTGGCCGACATGCGCGCCCCCACGCCTTCCGCCGCCGCGGAGCTGATCGTCCGCCCGAAGTCCGATTTCCTCCACGAGCTCGAATCCCTCTCTTCTGACATGGAGTCTTTCCTCGCGGCCCGGATCGAGTTCGCCCGCTCCAGGCTCGCCGCCGCCCGCTCCAACCGGGTCTTCTCCGAGCCTTCCCACCTTACAGAGCATTTCATGCAGCGCGTCGACGGCCTCGCCCGCTCCCTTGAAACTTCGCTGTCCAACGCCGTGCGCGATTCCCGCGACCGCATCTCGTCCGCCGAAAAGTCCCTTGCTGTCCGCAGGGCGAGCTTCCTGCCAGAGATGCGCTCGCGGCTCGACGGCGCCGCAGTCCGCATGGGGCACTCCGTGCGGGCCCGCCTCTCCGACCGCAGGGCCGCCCTGGCCGCGCTCTCGCGCCAGCTTTCCGCCCTCAGCCCGCTCGGCGTCCTTGAGCGCGGATATTCGATCACCGTCCTCGAAAGCGGCCACGCGCTCCGCGACCCTTCCGAGGTAAGGCCCGGCGACCGCCTTGAAACCCGCCTCGCCCGCGGCGGGAAGGTGCTTTCAGTCGTCGATGGCGCCCCACATCCCCGCCGCCAGCCGCGGCAGCCCGCGCCCGCGCAGGACCAGCTTGAGCTGTGGTAGCCCCGGCGCCGCCGCCAGGGGCGGGGGACGCCCATGAGTCGGGGCCCCGGTGAAAGACGCGAAAGGGGCGGCTGTTCCCAGCCGCCCCTTTCGCGCCACTCTTGCCTGAAGTCCGCCTAGCGGGCTTCGTTGGTGAGGTTGTCCACGCGGATCTTGAAGAAGCGCGCGTCAGCGCCGTCCAGGTCGATTTCGGCCTCGTTGTACGGCGGCGTCGCCTTCATGTGGAAGTAGCCGAGGTCTTCAAGGCCGTGGATCGAGGTTAGCGACTGTAGCAGGTTCTCTTCGGGAATTGGGAGGTAGAATGTCTGCACGGGCGGACGGTTTGTGGCCGTGTCCTCGGCAATAGCTGGTGCGATGCCGGTCGCAAAAGCCGTGAGAAGCGCCAGGGTGGCGCGAATCTTTATCGTCATGGGTGTTTCTTCAAAAGGAACGAAATAGTATTATACCAAATCGCCACCAATCCCGTGCCGCTGGCGCATGGCATGGGATTGGTGGCTTGCCCGGCCAACTTGCTCACTCCCCGCGCTGGCGCTTCCGCCCGGCTTCATCCCGGCATTGCCTGTGGCGCTCCTCGATGGCGTCGATTTCATTGCGGATGAGCTTGGTCAGGCCTCTCTTTGTCGGTCCGGCCAGAAACTTTTTCCGCTTCTCCGCATCGTCATATCCCAATTTCGCAATGCGGCGGTCTGCGTCTTTGTGTGGTTTGCCAGCCCGCTCTTCCTTTTCGTAGATTTCGAGGGCTTCGGTGAGTTCGCCTAGCCCCCAGATTCCATCGACTTCCTCGATTGCGTTGGTGCCGATGGTTTCGACACATGCGATTTGGTCGTCCCTGGGGTCTGTCATTCGCGTTATGACGATTTTCCAGTCTTCGGCGTAGTTGTATACGTATCTGAGGACATCCCCATATTTGCGAAGGACGTCCGCAATCGTATAGTCGCAGGGGTTGAGCAGGTAATCCTTGTCCATTATGTTTGATTCATAGCCGATGGCGGCGTTGCCATCGCTGTAGGCGTTGCCTTCCCTGTCTTTGAATTTCCATAGATGTTTGCGCTCGAAGCCGAACAAGTCCTGAATGATGCAGTTGAAGTCATCAAGGCTTATGTCGGCCGGAAGGGTGACGATGCGCTTGATTCTAGTGCGTTGCAAATTCAGCTTGAGCTTGATAGTCTTGCCATCGCTACCAGGATTCATGGACTCATCGGCGTGTTCTTTCTTCCCGTCGCCTTGCGCGCCAACGGGAACGGCCATTGCCTGTGTCTTTTCTTTTCGTGAATAGCGCTTCATGTTACCACCAATCGCAGACAGAATACCACATCATGGGCGCCAAGGCAAATCACGGGGATTTCAAGGGATGGACGATGCCCAGTTCGCCTGTTGGTGTCTTTTCAGGGCCTCTGCGGCTTCCGGACGCGCAGTCGTTCTGCGGCATGTGGCGGCTGGCCCCCGTGCCGCCAGGGCGTTTCGCCTAGAGGCCCTTCCTGCCTTCCATTCCTTCCAGGACAGGCGGACGGGCTCGGAGTAAAATTCCACTGCGCTTCCGCCGACAACCACCAGGCGGAACCCGCGGCGCTCGAAGATCGCAGACGGCAGTCCGGCCAACTTGAGCGCTCGCCCAAGCAGGTCGGCAGTCGATTCGATATCGGCTAGCGCCGCTTTGATGCATGGTTCCATGTGGCTGGAGGTTAGCTGGATGAAGGGTTGGGAAAGTGCTCCGCATAGTTGGCGCGCGGCTATCAGCGGGAAGTCCATTGCGGCATTAGCCTATCAAAAATGGCGCAGTATGCTTTGCCGGTGATGTGCTGCGCGGGGGCGTCATCGGTCGCGGCCGGAAAACGCAGTGCACTGGCGCGGCTTTTGCCTCGCCGGCACCCGGCCAGTGGCGAAATGGATTGACTTGACTTTGCCGTCCGGGGTGAACTGGACTCCCTCGGATTCCAGCAACCGCCTCTTGCGGACGAGTTCAACGCCGACGCGGCTTCCGCAGAAGCCGCCGAGCGAGCCGTCGGCCGCTATGACGCGGTGGCATGGCACCCGGGGGGCGAAGGGGTTTGCCTTTAGTGCCTGGCCAACGGCCTGGGGGGAGCCGCATCCAATCCGGCGCGCAAGTTCCCCGTAGGAGATCACGCTCCCGCGCGGCACTTCAAGGAGCGCCTTGTAAACCCGCCGCCGGAACGGCGTCAATATCTTTTCCGATGAGCCCGCCACAGTTCTCCGCCCCATCAATATGCCGGTAGCCGAATGAATGCCAGAACGTCATGCAGTTCCACGCAATGCCCCCATTATGCCACAGGGCACTTGGAAAATCAAACCGCCGGGATGCCACGCGCGCCTTCCCGCCCGCCTTGCGAACACTCCGCGTGTAAGGCGGGTATGTCGGTTCTCCGGCCTGTGCCGATGATCATGTCGCGTCATGGCCGCGGCAGCGCGGCGACTGCGATGTCGCCCATCTCGTGGCAGCGGGCGTAGAGTTCGGCATTGGTCGGCTGGCGCTCCAGCACGGGGTATAGGGAGAGGAAGAGCATTCGCCCTTCGGCGCAGAAGCGCTCCTTCTCGCGCGGCGGGTGCCAGCGTTCGTGGAAGCCCTCGGGCGAGAGTACAATCCACTTGCCGCCTGCGGAGGCGATGGCGTTGCCGCACTCCCTTTCGAGCGGACTCATGAAGGTGCCCACGCCCGCGCCGCCGGGGCCGATGCGCGCGCATCCCTCGACAAGTGCGCTCCACTCTGGCGAGCCCGGCTTCGTCGCGCGATGGCCCTTCACGGCGAAGAGCGCTGGGAGGTCAAGCAGGGCGGCGTTGCCGTAGGCGAACCACTCGCGGCCCAGGAAGGCCACCTTGCGTACCGAGCCGAAGAATTGCGCGTTGCGCCTGCGCAGCCAGGCGCGCTCCGGGTTTTCGCGGATGTAGCGCGTGAAGGCGGCCAGCTGCCCGTCGCGCTTCACGATCCAGTCGTGCCAGTCGCGGGTGAAAACGGGGGCGGACAGGGCCGCCCCCACAACACTCTTAAGGGGGTCGGGGGGTGTCCCCCCGCCTACAGTAAGAGTTTTGTGCGGGGCGCCCTGTCGCCCCGCGCTGCTGCCATGCGCCGGGCCCTGTCCCGGCGCGTTTCCCTGCGCCGCCCAGTACGCCCCCGCCAGCGCCCGCATGAGCCAGTGCACGTAGGTGCCGAGAGGCTTGGTGTCCGGCCCCGGCTCCAGCTTCATGAGCAGGTGCAGGTGGTCGGGCATGATCGTGAAGCACTCGATGGGGGCGATGCCCCGGCAAGTTTCGTGAAAAGAACGAACCACCTGCGTGAAGGCGCGGGTGGTCTCGTTTTCGATCAGAAAGTGCGCGGGGCTTTCGCCATCGGCGATCTGCGAGAAGGGCGCGAGGCCGGGCAGTCGCTTCAGCGTCACCATGTAGAAGAAGGGCCGCGAATAGTCGAAACCCTTCAGCCGCGGCTGGGTGCGCTTGGAGGGAGCGGACGGGGGCCTCTTACCTGCGGGGGGCTCCGGGGGCCTGCTCCCCCGGCCTACAGTAAGAGTTTTGTGCGGGGCGCCCAGTCGCCCCGCGCTGCTGCCATGCGCCGGGCCCTGTCCCGGCGCGTTTCCTCTTGCTCCTTGCATCATGGCACCAATTATACCACAATGCCGAATCCGCAAGTAAGAGTGTTGTGCGCCGGGCCCAGTCCAGGCGCGTTGCCCCCGTTCGCCTTTTGCCGTTCGATGAACTCGCGGGCGGCGGCGATCATGTTGGCCTCGCCCTCGATGTGGAGAAATACAAAGGCGTCCACGATGAATTGCGAAGGAGAAAGCCGTCTTTTATCTTTTCAGCCGAACAACCGGGCAGCCGAACAATGGGGCATCCACCTGGAAGGACGACGTCGATCTTGTTCGCCTTGTTCCCGTTGCAACAGCCTCCATGCCGCAAACGAACCTTCTATGACTGCTTTGAGAATTCCCTGCCGTCCTTTGTCCAAATCTCACCAGACTCATCCATCCACGGGCCTGTCCCGTAACGCTTTAGTTTCGTCCCGTCATCCAGCGTTGCGAATTCGGGAGTGGCTTCTTCCTGAGCGGCATCAAACATCGTGCCGCCCATTTTAAGGAAGCCGCCTGCAACAAGTAGTCCGCAAAGTGTCGGAACGAGCGCAGCAGCCAAAAAGAACGCATACGCAATGAACGAGAAATACCCCGCGGACAGGAACCAAAGCAAAAGAAGCGCACCCTTCCAAAAGGACCGCACTACCAAGACTCGGCAAATAAAGCCCAGTGCCGCCAAAGCAGCTGGAACGAACCACCATTTCGCGAGCAGTCGCAACAAGGCCAATGCATTCCCATCCTTGAAAAACACCGACAAGGCCCAGCCAGGGTCGTTCCAGAAGATGTGCCATCCAAACGGGATGGCGACATATGCGCCCATTGCCGCAGAGCCAATGACGGGGAGCCAGAGAAAGCCCGCCCTGGAAGATGGCGGGCAATAGAAGGCCTGTGCCTCCCAAGCGCGGCAACGCGGAGTCAATGTCAATAGCGGCCAGCCGGCGACGCATGCCATTATGCTTGCGGCAACGGCCAATCCCACTATGAGCAGGACGACTTTCAACAGCAAAGATGCCAAATAGGCCATATGGCGCCTCCTCCCTATCTATTCCCTGCGACGTTCCACAAGGAGCCGGAGACCAATGCAGTTGCGATAGACCTCTGACGGCGGCAGGCCATCGCCTTGCGTGCTCCTGTTATCACCGGCGGCGCAGGCGGAATCAATGTCTTCTATGCTCCCGCCACGGACAAAGAACGCCTCGACTTCCTCGCTTGAGTCCTTCGACGAAGTCCATTCGGCGACATTGCCGTGCATGTCAAAAAGCCCCCATACATTGGGCAGTTTCAATCCCACGGGATGCGTTCCCTTGCGCATCGCCCTTAGCCGCGCTTCCATCATCCGCCTGTTCCAAACAATGATCGGAGAATCGGGAGCGATCTCCGCGGCGATGTCCATCTCCTTTTCCACCCTTTCCTGCATGGCATAATCGCCACTGTAAGGACCAAGATACCCGCATCCTGTCCATCCCATAATCAAAGGGTCGCCCATTTTCCTGCCAAAGACATTGCCGTATGGGCCCTTGCTGCCGGCCCTACATGCGATGTCCCATTCCTGCGCGGTGGGGAGCCGGAACGAAAGCCCTGCGTCCTTCACTATCGGCATGTCGTTGAGTTTTGCTATGAACGCCAGGCAATTGCCATGCTGCAGCCCTTCGACGGGGAGGTTGTCGCCTATGAACAAGGAGGGGTTTTCACCCATCATGCCAACCCACTGCTTTTGCGTGATCTCATGGCGCCCCATGAAGAAAAGCTGCCCGGGGATTTCGGCCATGTCGGCCAAAACCGATTTTACGGCATCTTCGGCCGATGATTTGAATTTACGGTTTGACTGAACTGTGTCTGCCGAATCGACATACTTCCGTGGTCTCGCGCAGATTCTGAATCCCAAGGCCCCGCTGCTTGCGCCATAATCGTCCGTCCACTTATGGCTGAGCAGCCACTGGGGAGTCGAGAAATTCCCGCCACTTCCCCACGCCGCTGGGGTGCGCACATATTCCGCGACATTGCCAAGCATATCGTGGAACCCCCATGCGTTCGGATTTTTCAACCCCACAGGATGCGTCCGCCCGCCGGAATTGTCCTCAAACCAGGCATATTCCAGCAGTCCCGCCTCCGGCCCCTCCGGCACCAGATCGAGCTGGGCCATTCGCGGCTGGCGATCCTTGCCGCCAGCCAAGGCGCAGCAAAGCCATTCTTCACGCCACGGAATATCGAACTCCATTCCCAGCGCGAATACTTCAGGCCTCACATTAAGCCTAATGAGAAACTCTTCCACGTCCTCCGCGCTGACATTCTCCACGGGCAGGGACGCGCCTTTTGAAACGGATGGATTTGCCGGCATGAGCGCTTCCCACTGCGCCTGGGTTGTCTCGAACTTCGCCATCCAGAAGTCATTTGAGACAACAGTCATCTCCAGCGAAGCCCCCTTTGGCAGGTGAATCGTGACTTTGCCGCCGGGGGGAACCAACGATGGGGCCTTGAACAATGCCTTCACGTCAACAATCGGAAATGGGGCATTTCCATCTGCCCGGATCCGCATTGCGTCAGATACGGGTATTTCCGCGATGGCGTCCCCATCGGCGCAAAGGCGCATCCCCGCGCCAATCCACCGTTTGTTCCTAAATTCCATAGCCCGTTCGTCAACCTTGTTCTCCCATGCCCCGGCGCCCCAGGTGCCGCCGCAAAGCCAATAGCTTATGGCAACGCCGTTGTGTTCGGACTGTGGCGTCTGCGTCCATTCCGAAACATTGCCTATCATGTCGTGTAATCCCCAGGCGTTTGGAAGTTTCAACCCGCAGGGGTGCGGCTCGCCATCGGAATTCTCGCCGACCCATCCGATGTCTTCGGCCTTTGCCTCCTCCCCATTTGAAAGCCGCCCATAGTCGCATCCCAAGCCGCCCTTCGCGGACTCCTTCCACTCCTCTTCTGTGGGGAGCCTGAATATGAGACCTCTTCTCGTCACTTCGGGGAGGGCGTTTAGTTTTTCAATGAATGCCATGCAGTCGTCATACGAAACCCCGGCGACCGGGAGAGACCCGTCCCCCCCTGTTGCTGGCGACTTGCCATCGGCATCGGCTTGTGCCGCCCCGCCTATGGCGTTCCAGACGGCGCGTGAGACCTCGCAACGTCCCATCCAGTAGCCCGCAGGCGTCCTGACCATTTCAACCGACACCCCGCCTGGCAGCATTATCGCCTTGGTAAGCCACTCGTCGGATGGCGTTTCCCCTGTCTCTTTCGTAGTGCCGCCCTTCGGGACAAATGCGGCCATAGACTCCTTCAATGCGGCCATTTCGGCGGAAAGGGCCTCGGCGCGCCCCTTCGCGGTTTCATCGCCTCCTTCTGCGGCTTTTTGATACCACTCAATGGCATTTGCCGCACTCATCTCCACGCCTATCCCCTGCTCGTAACACCCGCCTATCGCCGTCTGCGCGCCCGTATGCCCATTCTCGGCGGCAAGCAGGGTCATACTTGCACCTGCCTTTTCGTCCTTTTTGACGCCCTCGCCTTCAAGGAGGCAAAAGCCATAGCAGAACTGCGCATCGGGATAGTTTCGCGCCGCGGACCTCCCAAGCCATTCCGCCCCTTCCTCCTTGTTTGCCTCAACGCCTTCCGCCCCGCGGACGAGGAGGAGTCCCAAGCGGAACTGGGCATCGGGTATCGTCATGGGGCTTCGCGCTGCGGAGGGGCGGCTTTTCGCCGCCATGCGGAACCACCTCGCCGCTTCGGCGAAGTCAGTATCTACGCCTAGGCCATCATGGAAGCACTGCCCCATGAATAATTCCGCCTCCACGCAGCCCTGCTCCGCCGACTTGCGGAACCACTCGACGGCCTTTCGCTCGTCCTTTTTGACATTTGGCGTTCCCTGAAGATAGTCTATGCCGACAAGAAGCTGGCATATCGCGTCGCCGCTTTTTGCCCTTTCGAGCACGCTCGGCGCGGCCTTGGCTGGAAACACAAATGCCAACGCAAGGAAGAGCGAAGCCAGCAACACGGAAATTGCACTTGCGGAATTTGGAAATCCTTGGAGTTTCATGCCATTTACCTCGCGTTCAGCTTGTCCAGGTATTCCTGGGCGGCCGCGTTGCCACTTGCGGCGGCCTTGCGCAGCCACTCAACGGCCTTGCCGTAGTCCTTCTCTACGCCGACACCTTCTCCATAGCACCAGCCGAGTTGGTGTTGCCCGTCGGCATCGCCGTTTTCTGCGGCCTTGCGGAACCAAGCAACGGCAGCCTTCGCATCCTGCTCTACGCCATACCCCATAAGCAGATTAACTCCATGGAAAAACTGGGCTTTTGCATGCCCGTTCTCCGCAGCGCGTTCCATCCATTTCGCAGATTCATTAAGGTCAGCCGCAAGGCCGTGCCCTCCGACGTGATAGAGAATGCCAAGTTCGAATTGCGCATTTGTTGTCTGTGATGATTTTTGCTCTGCCGCTTTGCGAAGCCATTTTACGGCTTCGGCGAACTCATTTTGCCTTTCATATATTTCCCCAAGGAAGTATGAGGCTAGGTCTCCCGCAGGACATGGCTCCCCCGCTGCTTCTATGAACCATTTGGCAGCGACATCATAGTCCTCTTCAACGCCTCTGCCTATGTAATACGCCAGGCCCAATTCGAATTGAGCTAGAGGATCACCCTGTTCTGCGGCTAACCGATACCACGCCACGGAAAGCAAATAGTCCTGTTTGACGCCTAGGGTGCCTTCAGCGTAAAACCCTCCAAGTACTGTCTGTGCACTTACATCCCCGTGTTCAGCCTTGACGCGGGTTCTCTCGACATTGCTATCGCCAACAATATCAGCCTCAGCATAGACAATCGGCCCGGGGGAAACTATGGTAGGCTCCTTGCCAACTCCAATTGCCACAAGCTCATCAATTCTTGCTTGCGCGCTTTTGTCCCCAGCGGCAGCGGCCTCGCGATACCAATAGAGAGCCTTGTCTAGGTCGCAGAGTTTTATGCTGCCCTCGTAGATGCACCCGAGGAGAAACCGGGAAGACGCATCACCTTGCGCTGCGGCCTTTTCAAACCATCCTATTGCCGCTTTTTCATCCTTTTCGGAGAACCGCTCCTCACCTTTGTAGAAGATGTAGCCTAATGCAAATTGGCTGTCAACATCCCCCTTTTCTGCCGCCCGCCGATACCATCTTTTTGCCTCAATGATCGATTTGCGAACCCCAATGCCATACTCATAGCAACGGGCAAGATTATATTGCGCTTTCAAATGACCTTGTTCTGCCGATTTTTCAAGCCATTCGAAAGCCTTTTTCTCGTCTCGCTCAACCGCTGTTCCATCCCTGTAGCATATTCCCACAGCGAATTGAGCTTCAGCATTGCCGCTTTCAGCGCGCTCTACACCTCTTTGGAATTGTTCCGGCGTAATGTCAGCGGCAAGAAGCATGCAGCGCGCGAGTGTCGCTGACAATGCCGTTGCCAGCAAAGGTCGTCTGTTGTTCATCTCTTTGTTGCTCCCTACGCCCCTTGGTTGGGTTGGAGAGACCGCTTCCGGGGCAAAAAGAAACCTCTCGTTGTGTTTCTAGAGAGGCCGTAGAGATTTGCCCTAAACGGAACACAATGAGAGGCAAGCGCATTGCGCTTCCTCTGCGAAGTGTCGCCGTTAGTGAAGTTCTCTACGTTTCTCTAGACGACTCTTGCAGGATTGCAAGAAAGCAAATTGTCAGTGGTTAGTGGCTAGTGGTTAGTCAGTTCTCCTGAAGTAGTGGCGCGGCTGGGCCGCATGATTGTAAAATCAGTCTAGCAAAGGGCGAATGGGGTGTCAAGTTATGGATATTTCCATGGTTTAATGGCAATTCCTCTTTGCGCATAAATCGGTTTAAGGCGGCGTTGCATTTCAATTACGCATTTGACCTTCGCGATAAATGGAAGCGTTGCCATGTTGCGACGTCCTTGCGCTTTGGAATACTGCTCCAAGGAGAGCGGTCGTGGAAGAGTTGGTTTCATTTGCCGTCCTCCAGAGTGAATTGCAATCCGTGGGCTTTGCAAATTTCGGTGAAACGTTTTGTGTCGAATCCGTCCCACGCCAAGAATGCCAGAACACGCAACTTGTCCTTCGCCCGCCCAGTTTGGACGGATATCGCCGCAAGGTACTCGCCGGGAAGGACGCGGGCTTGAACGCCGTCGTAGTCAAACGAAACGGCATTTGAAAGCGCCTCTTCAAGCAACTTGTTGTAAACAGGCAGGAACTGGACAGGCGTTCCATCTATGTTGATGCATTCCGGCATTTGCTCGTCAGGGCCATAACCACGCTTCTTCAGGGCCTCGTAAATGGGCTGTAGGGGCACAAGGCTGGCATTGTCCTTGAAGAGAACAAAAACGTCCAAGTCCATAGTCACTACTGGTTCGAGATAAAATGTTGCGCCCATGGCACCGCCAATGGCGTAATCTTCAATCACACCCTCGGCGACAAGTTCAGATAGGACTATGAGTGCTTGTTTCATCTTTCTCTAAACACCTCTTGCAGGATTGCAAGAAAGCAAGTTGTCAGTGGTTAGTGGCTAGTGGTTAGTCAGTTCTCCGTTTGTTGTGGCGCGGCGGGGCGGGGCCGCGCAGATCAAAACCAGCAATAGTATATCAAAAATCAAGTTGCCGTGTTGCGTTTCGCCGTCGTGATGGACGAGTGCGTCAGCTCGCCTTTTGCCGTTCGATGAACTCGTCAACGGCGGCGATTATGTTGGCCTCGCCCTCGATGTGGAGAAGTTCAAAGGCGTCGATGATGAACTTCGATACTCCGTATTTCGCGAAGAGTTCGGCGACCTCCGCGCCGCTCAACCCTTTCGCGAAGCGGTATTGCTCCGCCGCGAACACAAGATACTCGTCCTCCTGCCTGATATGGCCATCTATTAACTTTTTAGCCACGATTACTCGCTAAATGTCAATAGATTGTCTGTCCCTTTATGACTCGGGCGCGGTGTGGACCGGGCGCACGAGTCGGCTCTGGTGGCGCGGAGGATGGTGGCGGCGTCCCATGCCGCGTCAACGGCCGCCTGGTTCAATGCGGACGTCGGCCACGCCTTCGATTTCCATAAATGTATCCGGGCGTCCGCCGCCGTAGCCAGGGTGGTGGCGGACGGCGAGGCGGTCGAGATGGACGCGCGAGCAGTCGCGGAAAACGACGTTTTCGGGATGGCGCTCCGCGTCGCCCCGGAAGATCGCGGGCCGGAGCGAAGAAAATCGGCACCGCTGGAATGCGATGTCCACTTCGTCCATGCGCGAGACATAGCCATCGCGCGCCGTTTCGCACCAGTCGCGCAGCCAGCCCCTTGGCGTGACCTCGCCGGGACGCAGGGTCTCCATGGCCGCAATTTTTTTTCAGGGAACGGGGTTGATCTGGTTTCATGACGAAGTTGTCCGGACCGTTGGCTTCGGCGGTCGACAGCGAAAGCGCCGCAAGAGAAGCGGCGAGAAGTTTGACGGCCTTTCTGTGCGGATGTTCAGGAAGCGTCCCCAGTGAGATTCGTGCATTCATGCAGTTCCTTACGGATTGTGTTGCTGGACGGAAAATAGCGGACTACAACCGGTCCGAAGAACCCGCTTTCGTGGTTGTGCTTGTCAAAGGGGCGCTGGTGGTTGTCATAGCAGCCATTGGGGCGCCAATCGCGAAGGACGCGGTCCCGGATGGCGTCGTCGCCGACTTGATTCGCGAGGAGGTTGGCGACGCTGACTTCCAGAGTGTTTCGACCTTGGGCGACATGGACGGCCCAACGGAAGGGACCGAAGAATCGGGCGCCGAGGTCGGCTCCGTTGAATCGCACGGCGGCGCACCATTTCACCTCGCCGAGGTCGAGAAGAGCGTCTCCCTCCGTCGGCGAGTCGAATTCGACGCGATAAAGCGACTTGCCGCAGAAGGTCTCTCCGAGGACGGGGCGCCAGTCGCCTAGCGCAACGGGCCTCTCCAGCGTGTCGCATTGGCGGAGCTCGAAGTTTTCCGCGCCCGCGACGTGGAACACGAGTGGGCGGAGAGACCAGCCGGAGGACAAGTTAAGAATTAAATCGGCCCTTCGGGCCTGTAAATCGTCGCTTCTCGGCTTTAAATCTGCGATGTGCCCCGTGACGTAGATGGCGGTTTCGCCTGGGAGAAAGGTACGGCGGAGGATGCCGCCATAATAGCTGGAAACAGACTCGAAGACATCGGTTTCCGGGTCGTAGCGGACAATGGGTCCGGCATCGGGAAAGGTGATTTCGACCGTGCGCGCTGTCATGTCCTCGTTCATCAGGAACCAGATGCGGCGGTCTCCGTCGATCCGCTTCATCACGCGGATGGCGCGGGCGCCGTCACCCGAGATGCGTAAGGTCCGTGGAACCCTGTCCAGCTGCGTTGTACCGCTGGCGACGATACCGCCCGCCGCCTTGAAACACGAGAGTGAAGCCTTCGCCTCGTCGAGCATCCACCCCTCGCTTGGCAACACGATGGCGCGGTATTCCATCGAGCCGATTCGCAATTTGCCGTCGGCTGTGGTCTCGGCGGTGGCGATATCGCGGTCTTCGACGAAATCGTAGTCGCAGTTCGCCTCGTCGAGCCAGGTTGCGACGGCGTAGTGGGCGGCGGTCGCGGCTTTGCGGTCCGCCTTGCCCGCCCAGAAGGCGCGGTTGTTCATCAGCACCGCGATTTCGGCTCCGGGGCGTCCCTGCGAAAGAAAGCGGCTTGTGCGCTCCATGTACCGGAAGAAGTGCGGAAGGAAATCCCATGTCGGCGCATCCGGTCCGAAATGTGGCTCGAAGAGCGTCATCCAATGGCGGGCGTTCGACTGCGCGAAGTAGGCGAAGACGTAGAGGTTGACGCCCCGCACAAACTGGTAGTCCACCACCCACTTCATTTCGTCCGGAGTGAGCGAATCGCCGAAGATCGCGAACGATTCGGAGAGGGCGAAGCGCCCTCCGTTCTGGTGCATCGCGGAGGAGGCGTAGCGGGGGAAGGGGTTGGCAAAGGCGGGGCGGGCCGCTCGGCGAGCGGCCCCTACCGGCTCGCCGGGACGGCTCGCCCCACCCGAATCCGGTAGGGCGCGACCGCCGGGCGCGCCGCATTCGGGAAACAGCTGCCGCCAAATGACATCTACGCCGGGGACATCCATCGCGCGGAGACTCCGCAGGAGGTTGCCGTGGCCGAGTTGCGCCTCGCACTCCGGCTGGTCCTCGTTGTTGAGGTGGCCACCGGAGAGGATGCCATGCGCACGGCACCAGTCGCGCAGCGGGGCAAGAAAGCGCTCGACAAAGAGGTCGGCCTTGACATCCTGGACATCGACGCGGAAGCGGGAAAGGGCCGGATCCGTCCCTTCTGGATCCGCGAGCAGCGCGGGAACATGCGGGACGATGTCGTAGCCCTTGCGGCGGCGGAATTCAGCGTCGAAGTCGGATGCCCAGGCGAGGGATTGCCCCGGAACGTCGTGTGGCATGTCGGGCTCGTCGGTGAAGGCGACGCGAACGGTCGTGCCGAGGTCTGCGCCAAGGCGGGCCGCGTATGCCTCGTGGGTGAGTTCGAGAAAACGCCGTGCCGCGCCGGGTTCAAGGAGCGAGGGGTAGGTCGGCCCGCCAACGCCATACGGACGAGCCCCAAGGACGCAACCGCCGGGGTAGGGCGAGCCGTCCCGGCGAGCCGCAAGGGGCAGCGGCTCGCCCGGAGGGCTCGCCCCACCCTCTTCTGGAGCCGTTGAAGTGATTTCCCGCGGGGCGAAGCGGCCTTCCGGGTCGGAGGCCGCGACGTGGCCGCAAGCGCCTCCGGACGGCCATCCGCCCTCGTCGTAGAGGTAGGCGTGCATGCCCAGCTCCCCCGCGCGGCGGACGACGGCCGCGAAGACGTCCAGAAACTCCGGCGTCAGGTAGTCCGGCGCCATTTCGGACGGACACGTCCCTGGCCGGAACCCCTTTGGAAACGGGTGGATGCAGACATTGCGGATCCCATGGGCGCGCATGTCCTCCAACTGGGCGCAGAGCTCCCCCACGCGGAGCGGGGCGTTCCATATCCAGAAGAAGGCAGGGGAGAAAAGAGGGTCGTCCATGCTATGGCATGCTGCAGCTCTCAGGGCGTTCCCGCAAGGAAGCCGCCGACGAAGTAAACAGGAGATTCGCCGATCACGACATCGTAGGCGTTCCCCTCGACGCGAGTCGGGTAGAGTTCTGCGCCGAGGTGGTCGAAGAAGCGCATCCTGTCCGAGGTGAAGGTCAGGCGCCGGTGCCCAAGTGCGGGGACCGCCCACACGGCGCCCGCCTCGCGGGCCTGGAGCGGGCTTTCGCATGTGTCGTCGAACGTTTCCGGTCGTGTCCATTGCGGGCACCACAGTCCGTCGCGGCCCTGCGGCCAGCGGGATTTCTCCTGCACGGAGCCGGCGGGGCGCATGGCGATGAACTGCGCGTAGGCCGACCACGCGGGCTTGGGGACGAAATTGTCGCGGCAGAGTCCGAAATGCCCCTCGCGGTCGAATCGGGCCGGATAGGGCTCGCGCATCTCGTAGGGCATCACGACCTCCAATCCGCTCTCGAAGGCGATGAGAAGGATGCGCGAGAGGTGCGAGGCCTGCGTCGCCTCGTCCACGCTGTGGC
The DNA here is from genome assembly GCA_017509565.1 of Kiritimatiellia bacterium. Lineage (GTDB taxonomy): Bacteria > Verrucomicrobiota > Kiritimatiellia > RFP12 > JAAYLN01 > RGIG5952. The sequence continues at coordinate 24,175 of JAFWPM010000089.1, forward strand.
TCTGCGTCTTGAAGGGGTCGATTCCCATGTCGGTGTCCGCGTAGCGGAAGGCCGTCGCGGCGCCGGTCTCCGTCATCCAGATTGGCTTGTCACCGTCGCCATGCCGCGCCATGAGGGCCCGGAGGTTTTCAATCAACCCCGGCAGTCCGCATTCTGGCGGCTGCGTCCAGTACGCGTGGAAGTTCATCGCGTCGAACGAAGGTCCGCAGCCGAGCCGATAGAGCGCCTCGATGTAGTCGAGCGGCGCTCCGCCGAAGCCGCCGATGACGACCAGGGCGCCGGGCGCAACCGCGCGGATTTCCTCGGCGGCGGCCTTCAGCACGGGCGCATACTTCGCCGGATCCTTCTCCCACTTTCCCCAGAGGTTCTGCTCGTTCCAGACCTCGAAGGCGGGGATGTCCGCCGCATAGCGTTCGACTACGGCGCGGACGTAGCGCCGCCACGGCCCCTCGTCGAAATCGGGGCGTGGATAGCCGGGGTGGTCGTAGTCCAGAATCGGGAGGACCGTCGACCCGGCGGCCTTCGCCGAAGCGACGATGGCGTCCGTACGCGAGAAGTCCCATTTCCCCGGCTTCGGCTCGACGCCACGCCAGGTGAAGTCGCAGCGCACGACGCCGATTCCGGCGGTCCGCATCATCGCGAAGGCCTTGTCCCGCCCCGCGAACTCTGTGCCGAGCAAATGCGAGCAGATGCCGTAGGGGTATGGGCCGCGTTCCTGCGCGGCAGCCGGGAGGGCGGACCACAACACACACGAAATACACGAAACGATTCCGGCGCAGAGACTCAGATACTCAGGGCGTTTCATGGCAAATCTCCAGTTCGTTTCTTCGGCAGGGACGCGCCCATGGCGAGTCCGCTCTTCGGACGTTTCGTGGAAACGTCCCTACCGGAATATGCTTTTGGAACAATCTTACCGCCACTTGCCGATGGTCAGCCACACGCGGAAGCCGATGGAGCCGTCCCCCGTGTCGTTCGACGTGAAGCGTTGGACCTTTGTTCCGCAGGCGCATGCCACTTGGTTGACATTATAGCAGCCGCCGCGAACGATGTTGTACTTGTTGCCACCAAGGAAGTTCGAGGCGACAAAGTTCGTGGTGGCAACGCGTGAACCATTGTCCTGGAAGGCATCGAGGCAGGCCTCGTAGACATTGCCATGGACATCGTAGAGCCCCCAGGCGTTGGGGGCCTTGGTGCCGACAGGCCTGGTGTGATCGTTGGCATTGGAGGAATACCAAGCATAGTCGCCAAGGCCGGATCCCGTGGACGGGATGGCAGGGTCGCAGAATTCGCCCGTGCTTCCGGCACGGCAGGCATATTCCCACTGCGTCTCAGTCGGGAGGTCGAAGGCGAGGCCCGTCTTGGCGCGGAGCACGCCGAAGAAGGAGCCGTCCGCCACGTTGTCGGTCGCCCAGCCGTAGTAGCTCGAACCGGCGCCGCGCAGATCGGTCGCCGACATGTTGTTCATCGGGTAGACACCGTCGGGGTTTCCGTCGGAAACCGTGACGGCGGCGGCACTTGCCGCCGCGTCGCCCATGACGAGGGCGTATTGGGCCTTGGTCACCTCGAAAACGCCGCACCAGAAGGAATTGGTGAGTGTCGCCGGGTGGACGTAGTTGCGGTTGGAATCGGTGATGGTCGTGCCCATGGTGAAGGATCCGGCGGGACACTGGCGGAGCCAGAGTTCCGTCGTCCTGCAGGTGCTGGAGGCGAGATCCGGGGCGGTGGACGTGTAGCGGTAGGGGAAGGACTCCGCCGCCGTGCCGCCGGAGAGATCGACGACAAGATACATCGGAGGAATCGCGTTCGTGTACCAGGCCTGGAGGCGGACCGTCGCGTCTGGGAGGAGCTGGTCCGGCCAGTCCTTGCGCATGGGCCAGACAATGGACTTCGCCGCCCCGTCGTCGGCGACGAGGTGAGCGTCGAGCTGCGAAATGTCGCCGCGCGCGGTCTTGATGTGGTCGAAGCCGACGGAAACGCCGTTCGTCAGCACGTCGAGCGTGACGTAGGCTGGTTCTCCGCCGTTGGAGAGGCTGTAGGAAACCGTTACGGCACTGGGGTCGGCGCCTGTCCCCTGCGAGACGGTCACGTCCGCGAGTTCAACTGCCGCGTTCGCGGTGGCGGCAAGCATGGATGCCGCACAGGCGGCGGTGAATGATGCAACTGCTTTATTCATGAATTGACTCCTTTTTTCTGTTGTTGAAGGTGACGTTTCAGCGCATGATTATAACTGTGCGATCCGGCATTGACGACAGATTGACCGTGACATCCACGGTAGCGCAAAGGCGCGAATCGAGAGTCGCGACGACATCGACTGTAGCTGCCGGCGTTGCCGCATCCGCAAGCGCTGCGGACAAGAGCGTGGCTGTGACGAGAGCAAGACCAATGACGGCAGCGTGGCGACGCCCGCCGCTGCTGCGCAGGGCGAAGCCAGTCCTGTTGATGTTGGTGGTTCCGATAGTCGACGCGAAGCCTGTTTTCATTTTGTGTTCCCTTTCTTGGGCTTGTGTTGCGCGGGATGCGTTCCGGCGACGCGCCGGATGACGGAACACCCCAAATGCGACGCCATCCATTTTAATTTTATCACGCCGGCAAGGGAAAAGTCTTACTTTTTCACAAAGTTTTTTCAATCGCCGTCAGGCGTTGTTCTTGCGCCAGTCGCGCATGGACATCCCGAAGCGGGAGCGGAAGAGGCGGTCAATCGCCGTATGGGTGCGGAAGCCACAGAGTCCGGGGATCATGGAGATGGGCGTGTCGGTCTTTGCAAGAAGGGAGCACGCATTTTCCAGACGGACATGCAGTATCTCATCGAGCGCCGACCGCCCCACAGCTTCGCGGAAACGCAGGTCGAAGAGGTTTCGCGAGCAGGGGAAGCGCTTGGCAAGAGCGGCGACCGAGAGCCCGTCGCACGCCTTGCGGCGGATGATCTCCACGGCTTCCAGGACGAACGCCTCCCTGCGGCCTCTGCCGCCTGTCGATCGCCGCCGCACGGCCATGAGTGGGCCGATGGAGACGGGCGATATGGCGGCTGGGCAGCCGGCTTTTCCAGGGCGGCGGGGATGCGGCCCGGATTTCCCGGCGGTTGAGCGCGAGCGCGTCCCCCCCGTCATATCCCCAATCATTCTCGCGGCGAAGTATCCGGCCCGTTCGTAGTCGATCTGGATGCTTGAAATCGCCGGGGTCGAGGCTTCGCAGATTTGCGGGAGATTGTCGACGCCGAGGAGTGTAAGCTCATTCGGTATGATGCGGAAGGATGCATGCGCGGCGGCAACGACTTCGGCGGCAACGAGGTCGTTCACGGCGAACACGGCGGTTCTGCGGGGAAGCGCGGCCACCCAGGATGCCAGCCGCCCCGCCCTTTCCGACGGAGACTCGCCTTCCGTCCACGGGAAGGCGTCGCAAGGGCGCTTCGCCTTACGGGCCTCTTCGCAGAAGCGCTTCACCCGCACGAAGGACCACTCGAAGGCCTCGGGGACGCCGACGACCGCGTAGGCGGCCGGGCGGCCAAGCGACAGTTCGCGGAAAGCGGCGACGGCCACGGCGGCGTTGTCCGTCGGGATGCGCACGATCCCGTCGAATCCGTGTGGCGGCGGCGCGGCGTGGGTGTAGACGACCGGAATGCCGCCGAAGACGGCAGGGGAAGCGGGGATTTTGTCGTTGCAGCATTCATACAGGCATCCGACGACAGGGGCACGGGATGCCAGAAGCGCGGGAATCGCCTCGGTGCGCGACTCCTCCGCTGAGAACGCCTCGGCCTCCCATCCCCTGGCCGCCGCATACCGCCTGATTCCGGCCAGGGTGGTTTGCGGGATGCGCGCGTCCCGGTCGGTATTGAGATACAAAATCAGCGGTTTTGCCATGTGCCATGGATGGGCAGGCGGAGATGCCTGGCTACTTCCTGATTTGGCCGCTGCCCCTGACCACGTACTTGTAAGTTGTCAGCTCCCTGATGCCGACGGGGCCGCGCGCGTGGAGCTTGTCCGTGGAAATGCCCATTTCGCAGCCGAAGCCGAATTCTCCGCCATCGGTGAACCGCGTGGAGGCGTTGTGGTAGATGGCGGCGGAGTCGACTCCGGCCAGGAAGGCCTTTGCGGCGGCGCCGTCGCGCGCCAGAATTGCGTCCGAATGGTGCGAGCCGAATCGGTTTATGTGCGCGATCGCGGCGTCGAGGCCGTCAACGACGCCCAGGGTTAGGATGAGGTCGAGGTATTCCGCGGACCAGTCGGCGGCGGTCGCGGGCTTGAGCCCGGGCTCGATGGCGCGCGCGGCGTCGTCGGCGCGCAGCTCCACGCCCCATTTCGCGCAGGACTTGGCAAGCCGCGGGATGAAGCGCCTGGCGATGTCCTTGTGGACGAGGACCTTTTCGACGGCGTTGCAGGTGCCTGGGCGCTGGCACTTTGCGTTGTGGATGATGTCGAGGGCCTGGGGGATGTCGGCGTCGGAGTGGACGTAAATGTGGCAGATGCCGTTGTAGTGCTTGAGGACCGGGACGCGCGCGCTCTCCATCACGGCCCGGACGAGCGATTCTCCGCCGCGGGGGATGACGAGATCGACAAGTCCCTCCTTGCGGACGAGTTCGCCGACGAGGGCGTGGTCGGTGTCGCGGATGAGCTGCGCGGCGTCGGCTGGCAGTCCGGCCGAGGCGAAGGCGGCGGAGAGGATGTCGGAGATTGCGCTGTTGGATGACAGGGCCTCCCTGCCGCCGCGCAGGATTGCCGCGTTGCCGGACTTGACGCACAGCGCGGCCGCGTCCGCGGCGACGTTCGGGCGGGACTCGAAGATGATCGCGATTACTCCGATTGGGACGGGGACTTTCGAGATGACGAGGCCGTTGGGGCGGCGGAAGGTCGCGAGGCGGCGCGCCAGTGGGTCTGGGAGCGCGGCGACTTCGCGCAGGCCGCGCGCCATGGCGGCTATGCGGGCGTCGCTGAGCGTGAGCCGGTCGATCATGGCGGCGGAGAGCCCGCGCGCGGAGGCGGCGGCGACATCCGCGGCATTGGCCGCGAGGATGCCGTCCGCTCCCGCCTCCAGGGCGTCGGCCGCCGCGAGGA
>JAFWPM010000090.1 GCA_017509565.1 Kiritimatiellia bacterium
CAAGCACCTCCTCGGATGTCTCCCACGCGGACAGCAAGTGAGTTACCGTTTCACCTGCTTTCCGTATCATACTCCGATTCGAGACAGTCTTCAAGACCCCTTGCATGATAAATCCTTAGAGAACCACATTACCAACAGAGATTGATGGTTTTATGGACGCACATGGTTTTCATTTCCAATGCACCTTTTGGATGAAAGCCCCGCATGCGATTTCAAAGGTGCCAAAAGCCATTTCCCAATGTTCTCCGTGCCCCCGTGCCTCTGTGTGACACTTCAACTGCGACATTTAGGTTTAAAGTTCCAAAAAGAAAATCGCTTGACAAGTCTGGGTATAATGAGTATGATATTGGCATGACTATAAGGGGAAACCTCTCGTTTGCCATTGACAAGAACGACGCCCGGACGCTTGTAGACCAGGTGGCGGACGGCTTGCGCGGCGCCATCGTCAGTGGGTTCTACAAGCCGGGCGCCACCATCCCGTCGTACCGCAGACTTGCCCCCGAATTGGGCGTCAGCCAGATTGTCACCAAGGCCGCGCTGCGCCGGCTTGCGGACGAGGGGTTCGTGGAGTCGCGCCCGCGCATCGGCTCCATTGTCCGGGACCGCGCCGCCAAGCAGTGGCTGGGGCACGTGGTGCTGGTCTATCCGCAGGGGGACGTGGACTACTTCCCCACGATGTTCGCCGAGGAGCTGCGCCTTGGGCTGAACCGCGCGGGCTATCTCTTCACCCGCGCCAGCGTGGACCGCGCCGTCGAGGGCGGGCCCTGCGACTTTTCGCTCCTCGACGCCGCCCTTTCCCGCTCGGTCGATCTGGCCATCGTCTTCGACAACCGCGCCGCGATCTTCCGCCACCTGTCCGCGCGGAAGATCCCCTACGCCGCCGTGGCCCACTGCCGGACCACTCCGGACGGGGCCGTCGGCATGACGCGCTTCGACTACGAGGCGGCCGTCCCGGAGTTTGTGGCCGCCTGCCGCGCGGCCGGCGTCCGCAACGCCGTCGTCCTGCGCTGGGACAGCATGATGTGTGACGCCGCGCCGGCCCTGCGCGCCGGCGGAATCGCCGTGCGGGCGGTCCCGGTGAAACCCGACTTCTCGCATGGCAAGCACATTGGCGTCGAGGCGGCCGGCTACGCGGGCTTCGCGCGACTTGCCGCCTCGGGGCGGCTCTCCCCCGATACCGTCGTATTCGTCACCGACGACTACCTCGCACGCGGCGCCTTGTCCGCGATGCTGGCCGCCGGGCTGCACCCGCCGGAGGACTTCCGGCTGGCCGTCTGGGCCAACGCCGGGCTCGGCCCGTTTTTCCCGCGCGAACTGTCCCGCATGGAGACCGACCCCAGGGCCGCCGGCACGGCCGCGGCGGCCGCCGCCATCGCCTACCTTGAAACGGGGCGCTACCCCTCCGACACCGCCATCCGCCCGCGCTGGTTCCCCGGTGAGACGATGGGAGCGTTGCTTCCGCCAGAAGGCAATCGGAAGCAATCGACAGCAATAGACAGCAATCGAAAAGGATAGTCGCACCATGAAGTCGCAACAAACACTCCTTGCACTCTTTGCACTCTTTGCGGCGAATGCTTCAGCGGCCACTCTCCTCTACGACTTTGAGACGGACGCCGAGCGCGCGGCCGTGCCGCGCGTCTCCAACGGCGAATTCGAGATCGGAGTCACAAACGGCTTCGCCACATCCGGCGATTACGCGCTGTCGTTCGTCTGCAAGCCATGGCGGGAGGGCATGGACGAATGGCCGTCGTTCACGCTTCCGTCGCCGGTCGCGGACTGGTGCGGCTACGACCGCCTGGTCGTCGATGTCGTGAACGCCGAGAAGGAGGGCGACGATCTCTGCCTCTTCGTCGCGGGTCCGGAAGGGCGCATCCAAAACGGCCTCGCCGCCTCGTTCCGCCTCCCCGGCAAGGGCGGCGCGCAGTGGATCGTCCCGCTGACGTCGTGGCCCAAGACGACCTCGCCGGGCGACATCGCGCGCATCCACTTCTTCGTCACGCGCCCGCAGCACTTCGCCGTGGCGCTCGACCGCCTGACGCTCCTGCGCGAGGGCGAGCCGGTTCCCGCGCCCGCCGGCCCGTGCGTGTGGCGCGACCTCCTGCCGCTCGTCGATGCCGACCGCCGGGAGGCGCGGAGCCTGGCCGCCGAACGCGCCGAGGAGACCGCTCACGCGCGCGACTACTTCCGCTTCCGCGAGGCGTGCGCGGCCGCGGACCAGACTTCGCCCGCCTTTCTCCTTGGCGTTGCCTCGTCGATGGAGAAGGTGCTGCCGCGCGGGCGCTTCTCCGCGAAGGCCCTGACGGCGGACGGTCTCGCCGTCCGCCTCGCCGGAAACGAATACGAGAGCGTCCAGCTTCTCGTCGCCCCGCGGGACGCCGACCTCGAAAACGTCCGCATCCGCGTGGAGGGCGAATTTGCCGCGAACGTCGCCGTCTCCCCCGTCGGCTACGTCCACACGACGCGCAAGCCTCCCTACCAGGTCGCCGACGGGCCTGGCCGCGCCCTGCGCGACCCGGCCATCGGCTGGTGGCCCGATCCGATCCTGGGCTTTCTCGACGGCGTCGCCGTCCGCGACCTCGACGTGCAGAGCTTCTGGATTCGCGTCCATTGCCCGGCCGGACAGCCCGCCGGCACCTACCGCGGCGCGCTCGTCGTGAGCGCCGACGGCGTGGAACCCGTGCGCGTCCCGTTCGCCGTGCGCGTGAACGGCTTCACGCTTGGCCGCGTCTCCGCCTTGCCGCTCGCGGTTGCATTTGCGCCGTGCCCGACCTTCCAGTTCGAGGGACCGGAGGGAATCGCCGCCGGAAAGGCTCTCTTGGCCGACCCGGATTCACCCGTGAACAAATGGCGTTGCCACGAGCGCGAATGGGTGGATTTCCTCGCCGACTACCTCATCCCGGCCGAGAATCTCTACCATCGTTGCGACACGAACCTCCTTCACGCTGTCCGCAGGTTGCGAGACGAAGGCCGCGCCGGAACCTTCAATCTCGGCTACTGGACAGTGCCGGCCTCGACAAGCGATGCGGACATTGCAGCATGGCGAAAAAAGACGATTCCCCGCCTCACCGAGATGCGCGACCTCGCGGCAAAACTTGGCATCCTCGATCTTGCCTACGCCTACGGTGCCGATGAGGCAGGAGCCGGCAGTTTTCCGGAAGTAGCCGCAGCAGTTCGGGAACTCAAGGCGGCCCTGCCGGGAATTCCCATCTGCACCACAGCCTACGATCACGACTTCGGAGTGGGCACGGAACTGTCATGCGTCGATTGGTTCGTGCCATCGACGCCGAAGTTCGACCAGGAGAAGATTGCGGTCTCACGGGCCGCTGGCCACAAGGTTTGGTGGTACATTAGTTGCGTTCCGCCCGCGCCATCCGCGAACTTCTTCATCGAATGCCCCGGCATCGAGCCGCGCATCCTCATGGGGGCGCAGACGGTGCGGAATCGCCCGGACGGCTTTCTCTACTACGCGACGGCGATGTGGAATTCGAAGCGCTGCATCGGCGGTGGCCCGTTCACCGACTGGGATCCGCGCAGCTGGACGACCTACCACGGCGACGGCTCGTTGACTTGCGCCGGCCCGGACGGAACGCCGCTGCCGACCATCCGCCTCGAAAACTTCCGCGACGGCCTCGAGGACTACGCCTACGCGAAGCTTCTGGAGCAGAAGCTCCAGGAGGTCGGCGAGGAGTGTTCACAATTGTTCACAAATGACAATTGTCCACAAATCGCAAATATAAATACAGTCATCCCAACCTCAAACCGCGCCTCGTGGGCGCGGCGCGCCCGCGAGGCGCTCGCCGTGCCGCCCGAAGTCGCGGTTTCCCTAACCGATTTCACTGACGACCCGGCGGCCCTCTACCGCTGGCGCGATGAAATGGCCGATCTCATTGAAGCAGCACCTACAACCCCAAAAACCTCCCAAGGAGAATAACCGTGAACACACTGCGCAGCATCCTCGCGTTCGCCATTGCCTCGGCGGCGCTTCTTCTTGTCCCGGTCACCATGGCGGCCTCCGGCGACATCGTCGTGACAGGCAGCACCCAACAAGGAGGCCGACTCGCCACAATCAGCCTGTCGTTCCCCGCGAGTCAGCAGGCATCCGCTCTCTGGCTTGCCTGGTGTGCCGCAGACGGCGGCGACGCCATCGGCAACTGGGACGACCTTGAATACCTCGGCGACGTCCCGGCGGGCGACACGACGTGGACAGGCCCAGTCGGCACCTACCACGCCGGCAAGACGTACGCACGCATTTTCCGGATTGCCGCAGACGCCTCGCTTGTTGAACTGGAAAGCGTGAGCGCTTCGGGCGGTGCCTACGTCCTCACGGATTTTCGTCCGACGGGATCCACGGTCGTCCGGTGCGATTTCCAGTTCAACGACCTTTCGGCAAACGTGGCGCTATTTGGCGCACGAAAGACTTCCGGCGACACCCAGTTCGTCATGATCCACACGACAGACCAGGGCTTCCGGCATGACTACGACGGCGGCATTGCGAATTCCAGGGTGATGGCGGCGACGGGAACCCGGTACCTTGTGGAAATGGACTACACGCGCCTGATGGTCAACGGCGAGCCCGTTGTTGACCTTCACTATTCCGGTCCAAGCAACTTCACCACGCCGTGCCCGCTCATGGTCTTCGCCATGAACAACAACGGATCGTCCGCCGCGCCCGCCCCGGCGACGATGTATTCATTCCAGGCGTGGAGCGACACCGCCCGATCGACGCTCGCGCTCGATCTCGTGCCTTGCGAATACAATGGCGAGGCCGGTTTCTGGGACAAGATCGGCCAGCGGTTTCTTGGCGACTCCGGCGCTGGCATTTTGGGAACGTCAGGCGCGGAACTCGTGAATCACGGTGCCGAAGTCTTTTCACGCTCCGCAACGCTCCCATTGCCGGAGCCATCGGCTTTAGTGATTACCGTTCGCTAGGGGGTTAACGGCATGAAGAGAATGGCGGCCGCTGCGCTCGCAGTCCTAATGGCTGCTGGCGCAGCGTCCCAGACCGCGCAGGAATGGCAGGTCTGGCCCTGCTTCGGCGGCGGTTACGTGCAGAATGTGGTTATTGCGCCGTCGAATCCGGACGTGTGGTATGCCTACGTCGATGTAGGCGGCCCCTACCGCTCGGACGATGCCGGACGCCACTGGCGGCCGCTTCACGGCAACCTCGCCGCCATCCACCGCAACGTGTCGGGCGACTGCGTGCGGACGCTTGACGTCGATCCGCGCGACGCGGACAGTTTCGTCATGTGCTCCGGCGGCACCTTCCGGCAACCGGCTGGCATCTTCGTCAGCCGCGACGGCGGCCGATCGTTCCGCAAGACGCGGTGCGGCAGATTCTACGGCAACGGAAACCGGCGGATGACCGGCCTAGTCCTTGGACGCAACCCGAACAACCCGGATGAACTCGTTGCCGGCGAGGACTGGGACGGCGTGTCGTTCAGCGCCGACAACGGCGAGACATGGACTTCCGTCGGCCTGGAGCGGACATGGCTGACCGATTTGCGGTACGACAGGGCCGCGCCAGGCCGCATCTACGCCTGCGCGCCTCCGCCGCTCCTTCCCATGCCCCACGACTCGCCTGATGCGCTCGAGTTCGACGGGCGTACATACGAGACGGGGTTGTTCCGCTCCGATGACGGGGGGCGCAGCTGGCGGCGGCTTTCCTCGGAGGCGCCATGGGAAATCTGCCAGATTGCGGGACGCCGCGAAATCGTCGCGTTCTTCCCCGCGAGGGGGGTGATGCGCTCGCTTGACGGCGGCGAGACGTGGGAGGACTTCTCGCAGGGCCTTGAAGTGAATCCGGCCTGCGACATTGGCGATTCCAGTTCACCGGGCCGCTACCAGGCATTCGGGGCGGGCCTCGACTTCTATCTCGTCGGAAACGGCAAGGGCGACATCTACAGGCGCGGCGTCGATGACACGGCTTGGAGCAAGGTCTCGATACTGCGAAAACAGGCCGGCGTTCCGGAAAAGGAACCGCGCCTCCAATACATGGCCAAGCATCCCATGGAAGCGCTCTGCTCGTTGATCGTCGATCCTCGCGACGAGAGTCACTGGCTCGCGACCGACTGGTTCGAGATATGGGAGACGTTCGACGCCGGGGCGCACTGGACAAGCCGTGTCGATGGCATCATGCAGCTGGTGTCGTTCACGGTCGAATGCGACCCTTTTTCGGAGGACAACATAATCTACGGCGTGGCGGACATGGGGCTGTTCTCTTCGCAGGACGGCGGCAGGCGGTTCTGGGCGCCTAACGGATGGGTCTATGCGTGCAGCGCATCGTATTCGCGCAGGACGCCAGGTCTGGCGATGATGTGCGGCGGCAAGGGGGAGGGCATGGTCAAGCGCTCCACAAGCGCCGGCCGGTGGTGGGAAGTCCCGATGGAATAGGCGGGAAGTTTTGACAGGCTTGATTAGACCCGGTTTTCCGGCGCACTGGCTTGAAAAAGCCTGATTTGGGGCATGGTAATTGCCAGAGTGGCAAGAAAGGGTTGGAGGGGAAATTTTGAAAAGGGTTAGCCCG
>JAFWPM010000091.1 GCA_017509565.1 Kiritimatiellia bacterium
CCCCATTGGGTTCCAGGGGTTCGCCATGAACATGCGCCGCAAGCCCTTCGACGACATCCGCGTCCGCATGGCGCTTGCGAAGCTCCTCGACAGGAAGCGCCTCAACGAAACGCTGATGTTCAACCAGTATTTCCTCCAGCGCTCCTACTACGAAAACATCTACGGCTCCTCCAACGAATGCCACAACGCCAGCTTCGAGTTTGACCCCGAGGCCGCGGCGCGTCTTCTCGACGAGGCCGGATGGGCGATCGACGAGGCCACAGGCATCCGCACCAACGGCGGCAGCCGCCTCTCCTTCACCTTCCTCACGCGCGACGAGTCTTCCGACAAGTTCCTCGCGCTCTACCGTGAGGACCTTCGCAAGGCCGGCGTCGAGCTGAAGATTGAGCGCAAGGACTGGGCCGCATGGTCGCGCGACATGGATTCCTTCAACTTCGACATGACCTGGGCCGCCTGGTCCGGTGGAATCAACATCGACCCAGAGGGCATGTGGGCCTCCGCGGAGGCCGACCGCAAGGGCGGAAACAACATAACCGGCTTCAAGAACGCCATGGTCGACAAGCTCATCGAGGCTCAGCGCTCGATTTTCAGCCTTGAGGAGCGTAACGAAATCTGCCGAAGGATCGACACCATCCTTGCGGAGAACGTGCCGTACATCCTGCTGTGGAACATCGACTCCACGCGCCTCCTCTACTGGGACAAGTTCGGCACCCCCCCGACGGTGCTCTCAAAATTCGGCGACGACCGCAGTCTCCTGGAATACTGGTGGTGGGACGAGGATTCGGCCGGCGAACTCGCCGACGCCATGGCCGAGGACGACATCCTGCCACCGCGCCCCGACTTCGTCGATTTCGACGAGACCTTCACGCCGGCCGCCAGGTGATTCGAAACTCTTGAAAATAAAAGCGCTTTTCGGTAAAATACTTTAGTTAAAAAGTTTACATTTTGAGGTGCAACTTGAAAACTTCAACATTCGCAAATGTCGCAGTGTCCGCAGCAGTCGCTGCGGCCTTTTCCGTTGTCGTCGGCTGCCATCGGGAACAGCCAGCCAGTGCGCCGGACTCCACGGATGCCGAACCAGCCGAAGCGGAGGCGGTCGCCGAGTTCGAGGACGATCCCGTGCAAAAGCTGTTCATGGAGGCGTCGCGGCTTTTCGAGACTGGCGCGACAAACGAGACCGTCAGCCTAATGGCAAATGCCATCGAGGATGAGAACTTGGCCTTCGCGAAGCCGCAGATTCTCCAGGCGCTGGTTCGCCTCCACATCGAAATCGGCGACATCGAGGCGGCCAGAAACCGCGTGTTCGATGTCTACCGCAGCGGCGACGAAGTCCTCTCCGAGGCCGTTCTCGGCTCGATTTTCTACACCTACGTCAACACTGGCGATGTCGCCGCGGCCCTGGACTGGGCTGATTCAGTTCTCGCCCTCGACTCCATCGCGCCCCAGGTGCGCAGGATGTTCGTCGACTGGAGCCTTTCCTCCGCCATTGACATCGGCGACGACGCCCGCGTCGGGAAGTCCATGCTCGACATCATCGCGGCCGAGCCAACCGGGGAACAGGCGACGATGCTCCGCCGTTCGATGGAGACCCTAATCGCGCGCGGCAAGGTCGAGCTACTTTCCTCGATCCTCGCCAAGGTCGGTGAAGTCAATGGCGACATGGCCAATACCATAACGGTGATGAAGCTCCGCGTTTCCGCGCAGCTGGGCAACTGGGATGCCGTCGTCGCCGGGTTCTCCGCAGCCGCCGGCCTGCCCGACCGTGAACTCCAGTACGCCCTCCGCAACACCATCCCGGTAGCGGAAAAGGCCGCCCGCCAGGACAAGATCGAGGAAATCTGCGCCAACATCGTGAACAGCCAAAATGTCGGCCCCCTCGCCTTCACATACGCCGCGCGCCAGTGGGTTGACTGCGCGCTGAAGCGCAGCCCGCTCGAAGTCCCGCAGAGAATTTCCCAGCTCATGGAGCGCAACGGCTTCTTCGTCGAGATCGCACATGTCTTCATCCGCCACGCCTACGACGACATTGACGACATGGCCTTCACCAAGCCGATGAAGGAGATTGGCGAACGCCTCCTCGATGCCGCAGGCGACAACCTCCGCTCCTCGCTCCGCACGATTCTCCTCGACTACTCCTTCCTAGTTGAGGATTACGACGCCGCGCTCGCCCTCCTCGCCGAACGCATCGGCGACTACGATGACAACTGGCACACGATGGCGACCGCCAAGGTCAAGGCGCACAAGGCCCTCAAGGAGGGACGCTCCCTTGACGCCGTCAGGGAATTCCGCGCCTTCATGGAGGTCATCGCCAACTCCTCGGACAACGAGACCAGCGATCCCGCGACTGGCGTCATCCACACCCGCGAAATGATTCTTGGACGCAACGCCGCGCGCATCGGCGACATATATGCCTCGATTGCCGACGAGGACCATTCCGCCGAGGCCGCCGCCGCATACGCCGAGGCCCGCGACTACTTCAACAAGGCGCTGGAGACTGTCACCGACGAGGCGACGATAGCGGTCATCCGCAAGGAGCTTGGCGCAATCGACGGGAAGTAGGCATGAGCCAGGCCGAATGGATAGAGACGCCTGCGGCGCGATTCCCCTCCGCGCCTCTGTGGAGCCCCGCCGACGGGCGGCTTTACTGGAGCGACGTCGAGGACTGCCGCCTCTATCGGTTCGACCCCGACTCCGGCGCCTGCGAAACAGTTCTCGACGACGGCCGCCCCGTAGGCGCCCTCGCGCTCCGGAAAGACGGGTCAATTCTCCTTTTCCGCGACAGGGGGCAGATTGCCGTTCTCAGCGACGGGGCCGTATCCGACTTCACCGTGCGCACCCAGCTTGACATCCGCAAGGCGCGTTTTGCCGCCGCCGCACCGGATGCCGCCGGCCGGATCGCCTGCGCAGCCATGTCGGACAACGGGCATCTCGCGCGCCTGTTCCTGCTTGGCCCCGACGGCGCCCTCTCCCTCATTCGCGAGTTCACGGGCATTCCCGCCGCCATCGCCTTCTCGAACGACGGCACCCGTCTTCTTCTCGCGAACTCGCACCCAACCGCGGCCGGGGTATTTGGCTTTGAATACAGCGCCGATTCCGAGATGCCCGTCACAGGGGCGCCGTCGGTGTTTGTCAATTGCGTAAGCCTCTCCTCGCGCAGGGAAGGGGTGCCGACTGGCGTCGCCTTCGCGCGCGACGGGAAAGTCCTCGTTTCGCGGCGCGGAGCGGCGGCCATCACCGTCCATCTCGCCGACGGCGCGAAGTGCGGCGCCGTCAGGCTCCCGGTCCGCAGCCCCGTCGGCCTCTGCTTTGGCGGGAAGTCGGGCGGCGACCTCTTCGTTACTACGGCCGGCTCGCACAGACGGCCCTTCGAGGGAATGGGCGCCGGCCGGCTGGCCATTTTCCGCGACTTCTCCCTGTCCGCCGCGCGCCAGGACACCAATTCCGGCAGGGCCGCCCGTGACAGCCAGGCGGACGGGCCCGGCCAGGCGATCGAAACCGACTGCGCGCCCGAAGCCAGTGGCCGGCCCGGCGCCGCGCCC
>JAFWPM010000092.1 GCA_017509565.1 Kiritimatiellia bacterium
GACTGGTTCACCGACTACGGGAAGTCCGGCGGCGTGATGCTGGACATGCTGGCCCACCACTGCGACCTGCAGAACAAGTTCCTCGGGAAGCCCGTCAGCGTCTACGCGCAGGCCATGCGGCTGCCCAAGGATCTGGAGAAGCCGCGCGACTACGTGAGCGCCACCGCCGTCTACGAAGGAGGCGTCATCAGCAATCTGGAGTGCTCCTGGCTGCGCGGCGGCCCGTCGGACACCTACATGACGGTCTACGGCGAGAAGGGCGCGCTGAAGCTTTCCGATTCGGCGGGCGTCTCCTTCTTCGACATCGGCGGCGCGGAAACGAAGATGGAGGCCGACGAGGGCATCACCGGACACCTGCAGGACGACATTTCCGGCAACATGTACGCCATGGAGATCGCCACCATCGTCGATTGCGCCCTGACGGGCAAGGCGCCCAAGGCGGGAGCCAAGGAGGCCATCGAGGCCATGACCTTCTGCCAGGGCATGATCCGCTCGGCCGAAACGGGGGAAGTCGTTCGCTTCTAACGCACCGACCATGGGGTTTCGCGCCGTCCAGATCCTGTTCGCCACCCTCTGCGCGGTCGCCGTGCCGGCGGCAAGCCGCGCCACGGAGGCCAGGGTTCTTTTCGGCACGGGCCTCTCCGTGGACGGCATCACGTTCTCCCCCCGCGCCTTCAGCGTCAGCTGGGGCGGCTACAGCGCCATGGGGACGGCGGACACCGCCGGGGGTTCGGGGGAGTCCCCCGTCCTTTCCCGTGCCTTCACCCTCCACACCGGCCCCTCCGCCACGGCGCCCGTATTCCGCGGCACCGGCGTCTTCTCGGAAACCGCCGACGGCGGCATCCACGCCGAATGGCGCGCCACGGCCGACAAGGCGGGCCGCTTCGCCGAGGCGTTCGTCGGCACCGACATCCCCATGCCGCGCATCGGCGGCGGCACAGCCATCGTCGACGGCGCCGAAGTCCCCATCCCCGCCGCGCGCGGCTCCAAGGGCCATCTGTTCCGCGCCCCGGCCTCGTCGATCGAGCTGCGCGGCCCCGACGGCGCCGTGCTCCTGCGCATCGCCCTCGACGAGCCCACGCCCGTCCTCCTGCAGGACAACCGCCACTGGAACGGCGACGGCCTTGGCATCCGCCTCTTTTTTGCCACCGGCTCCTGCGAAGCCGACCGCGAATACGCCGTGAAGGCGGTCTTCCACGTCGGGGATTCGGGGTCGGAGCCTCCGTCGCTCGTGGCCGCCGAGACCGTGCGCATCGTCGCAGGCCCCGACTGGATCCCCCTCGCGCAGGAGCCGTGGATCGAGCCCGGATCGGCGCTCGACTTTTCCTCCGTCCTCCCGCGCCACCAGCCTGCCGGCAAGTTCGGCCGCGTGGTCGCGCGCGACGGCCACTTTGAATTCGAGGGCCGGCCCGGCGTCCCGCAGCGCTTTTACGGCGTCAACCTTTGCGGCACCGCCAACTTGCCCGAAAGCAGGGAGGAGGCCGAACGCATCGCCGCCAACCTCGCCCGCATGGGCTACAACGCCGTCCGCATCCACCACCACGAACGGTGGCTCGTGAGCGAAACCGGCAATTTGCCGCCGTCCGCGTCTGCGGACGGCACGGAGATCGATCCCGACCAGATGGCCAAGTTCGACCTCCTCGTTGCGGCGTGCGTGAAGTACGGCCTCTACCTCACCACCGATCTCTTCGTGTCGCGCTCCTACGTCGTCCCCTGGCGTTCGCTCGGCATCGACCGCGACGGGACCGTCCCCTCGGAGAAGTTCAAGATCCTCTGCGCCTTCCACGAGCCGGCCTACTCGAACCTCTGCGCCTGGGCGCGCAATTTCCTCACGCACGTGAACCCCCACACGGGCCGCTCCCTCGCCGAGGAGCCGGCCCTCGCCACGCTCGCCCTCGTCAACGAGGGCAACCTCGGCAACTGGGGCGCCGCCGCGCTTCGCGACTCGCCCATTGTCGCCACGGCGTGGCGGCAATGGCTCGCCGCGAAGCGGAATGACGAGCGCCGCTGTGCGGTGAATGACGATGGCGCTCCGCGCCAAATGACGAATGACGAGAATGTTGTCATTGCCGGCGAAGCCGGCTCGTCATTGCGCGGCACCGCCGCGCACGTCATTGCGCCGCAGGCGCCTGTCATTGTCTGGGATGAAATCCCGGACACCATCCCCGACTCCCTCTACACCCAGCCCTTCGCCACCTTCCTCGCCGATGCCGAAACGCGCCTCTACGAGCGCCTCCGCGACTTCGTGCGAGACGAGCTGCACTGCCCCGTTCCGCTTTCCAGTATCTCCGCCTGGTACGAGCCGGTGCAATACGCGCTGCCGCGCGCCGGGTTCGACTATGTTGACACCCACTTCTACGTCGACCACCCGGTGTTCCTCGACAAACCGTGGCGCCTGCCCTCGCGCTGCCCCAACCGCAACCCCATGACCGGATCGAACCGCGGCACGCAGGACTGCGTCTGGATCCGCCAGTTCGGCAAGCCGTTCACCGTCTCCGAGTTCAATTTCTCCGGACCCGGCCGCTATCGCGGCGTCGGCGGCATCGCCACCGGCGCCCTTGCGGCGCTGCAGGACTGGGACGGCGTCTGGCGCTTCCAATGGGCGTATGATCGCGCGGGCATCGCGAACCCCCGCGGCCCCATGGGCTTCTTCGACATCGTGAACGACCCGCTCTCGCTCGCGGCGGAGCGTGCGGCCCTCTGCCTCTTCCTGCGCGGCGACCTCGCGCCGCTGGAGGCGGAGGAGCCGCTCGTTCTCGACCCCGCCGCCCTGTGCGACCCCGCCGCGGGCGCGCCGCAGACGGCCTCCCTCGGCGACAACGCCAAGGCGTGGAAGAGCCGCGTGGGAACAAGACTGACGGGAGAGGGCGAAGCCCTCCCAGAACCCCACCCGGACGCCTCCGGCGATGGGATCGCCAAAGGAACCGTGGAGGGGTTCGGGGAGGGGCAAAGCCCCTCTCCCGTTCGCATCGACCCCGCCACCGGCACGTTCCTCGTCGACAC
>JAFWPM010000093.1 GCA_017509565.1 Kiritimatiellia bacterium
CAAGCACCTCCTCGGATGTCTCCCACGCGGACAGCAAGTGAGTTACCGTTTCACCTGCTTTCCGTATCATACTCCGATTCGAGACAGTCTTCAAGACCCCTTGCATGATAAATCCTTAGAGAACCACATTACCAACAGAGACGCAGAGGTTTCTGGCATTGTTTGCAAAAAACCATGCGCAATCATCCCATTCATTCAGGATATGGGCAAGTGGCGTCAGTGTTCTTATTCCCTGCGACTCTGCGGCATCGCGCATCGCGCCCCATATTTTGATATAATGGCAGGCATGAAAGCGAATCGCGAAGACAAATCGACTTGGCTGGTCCGCGCAAGGGAAGTGCTTGCGGGCGAGGCCAGGGCAGTCGAGACGACGCGCGGGGCCATCGACGACGGCTTCGCGGACGCCGTCGCACTGATAGCGTCCGCGCTTGGGCGCGGCGGCCGGATCGCCATGGCCGGGATCGGGAAGAACGTCCCCGTCGCCGAGAAGATATCGGCGACGCTGAGCAGCACCGGCTCGCGCAGCCTGGTCCTCAACCCCGTCCAGGCGCTTCACGGCGACCTTGGCATGCTGGCCCCGGAGGACGTGGTTGTCGCGCTGTCGTTTTCCGGCGAGTCGTCCGAAGTCCTGCGCGTTATCCCGTATTTGAAGAAATCCGGAATCGCGACAGTCGCCATGACGGGGCGGCGCGACTCCACCCTCGCCAGGGAATGCGACGCGATGCTGCATGTCGCGGTGGAGTCGGAATGCGACCCGTTCAACATGGCGCCGACGGCCTCCACGACTGCGACCCTCGCCCTTGGCGACGCCGTCGCGATGGTCCTCCTCGACATCGGCGGCTTCGGGCGCGACGACTACGCGCGCTTCCACCCGGCCGGGGCGATCGGGCAGGCGCTCCTGACACGCGCGACGGACGTCATGCGCCCCGCCGGCAGGCTGGCGCTGCTCCCGCCATCGGCGACGATCCGCGACGCCCTGGTCTCCATGACGCGCGCCCGCGCCGGGGCCGCCTATGTCATCGACCAGGAGGGCCGCCTTCTCGGCATCTTCACCGACGGCGACCTGCGCCGCTACCTCGCCAAGGAGAACTCGGACATATCTCGCCGCATGGAGGAGGTCATGACCATGAACCCCGTCGCGGTTGGCGACGACAAGATGGCGACGGATGTCCTCAGGGTGTTCCGCGAGCACAGCATCGACGACATCGCAGTCGTCGGCGGCGACGGGCGGCTGGTCGGAGCCATAGACATATCGGACTTGCCGAAGCTGAAGGTAATGTAGCGGCCGGTACGGCCGTTGAATCAGGGCGTTTCCAAAGGGGAGTTGCGAAGATGGCGGATGCGTTGTGCACGAAAGTCGTCAGGGTGGGTGATGTCGCATTCGGCGCAGGCCCGATCGCCTTCATGGCGGGGCCGTGCGTGATAGAGTCGCGCGAGGGCTGCATTGGCATAGCCCGCGAGCTTGCGGGGATTGCCGGCCGGCTTGGGGTCGGGCTTGTGTTCAAGGCCTCCTTCGACAAGGCCAACCGCACAAGCATCGATTCCTTCCGCGGCCCTGGAATCGCGCGCGGCATGGAGATCCTGCGCGAAGTCAAGGAGACCTTCGGCGTCCCGATAGTCACGGACATCCACGAGCCGGGGCAGGCGGCCATCGCCGCCAAGGTCGCCGACATCCTCCAGATCCCCGCGTTCCTATGCCGGCAGACGGACCTGCTCGTCGCCGCCGGCGACACCGGCGCGGCCGTCAACGTCAAGAAGGCGCAGTTCCTGGCGCCGGAGGACATGGGGAACGTGATCTCCAAGATCGAGAGTACCGGCAACCACCGCATTATCCTCACGGAGCGGGGTTCGTCCTTCGGATACCACAACCTGGTGGCAGACATGAGAAGCCTCCCGGTCATGCGCGAATTCGGGTATCCGGTCGTCTTTGACGCCACCCACAGCGTCCAGCGACCTGGCGGGAACGGCACAAGCACCGGCGGCGACGGCAAGTTCGCGCCCGTCCTCGCACGCTCGGCGGTGGCCGCCGGGTGCGATGGCGTCTTCATGGAAACCCACCCCAATCCGCCGGAGGCGCTTTCCGACAAGGCGAACGCCATACCGCTGGCGGACATCGAGGCGCTCTGGCGGACGCTCGTCGCCATCCACGCGATAGTCCAATCGCCTCAAAAGCGACAATGACGTGATGCACGCATGAAAAACGCGATTCGCACAATTGTGTCAATGGCGGTGTCGGCGCTGATGGTCGGGCTGCTCTTCGGGCTCCTCTCGTCCGCCGGGAACGGGACGGCATCCTCGGCCATACTGTCCGGCCTGCGCAACGCAATCGCGGTTTTCGTCGCAGTCTATGTCGTCGCCCAAATCGTCCAGGCCACGGTCCGCGCGCAGAGGGCGCTCGTGCTGCTGCGCGCATCGTGCGGCGCGGGCGCGCGCCTTCCAGGACTTTTCCACATGACGCTCGTGACATTCGTTCGCGGGGCCTGCGCCGACATGCTTCCGGCACGGCTTGGCGAACTCAGCTACGTCGCCATGCTGAACAAGGGGTGCGACGTCCCAGCGGCCGACTGCTTCTCGTCCCTGTCCATCGGCCTGCTATTCGACTTCATCGCGCTTCTCGCCGTCCTGGCGGTCGCCATCCCCGGCGCCGCGCAGGGGCTCTCGCTCGTCGGAAGCCTCGCAATGCTCGCGATCATCTGCGTCGTCGGGCTCGTGCTTCTATTTGGCGTTCTCCCCTGGTTCGCCGGCATGGCGCCGCGGCTGGAACGTTTCGCGCCTTTCCGCTGGAAGCCCGCCGCGGCCCTGCTGAAGCTCGTCCGCGACGTGGCCGACGCGGTGGTGGCGGTCCGGCGTCGCGGTGTCGCGGCCCCGGTCATCGGGCTGTCGGTGCTGGTCCGCGCCGCGAAGTACGGCGGCCTCTACTTCCTTTTCGTGGCCGTGACGCGCCCCGCGTGGCCGGAACTATCCCACGCCGGCGTATTCGCCGTGCTGGTGGCGCTGATCGCGGCGGAGGGCGCGGCAAGCCTCCCCGTCCCGACATTCATGAGCTTCGGCTCCTACGAGGCCGGCGGCCTCGCCGCGCTCACGGCGCTCGGGTTCTCCGCGGCGGACTCCATGGCGGCGATGCTTACGATGCACGTCCTCAGCCAGATTATCGACTACACCGCCGGCGGCCTCTCATTCCTGCTGTTCACATGGCTGGGCGGCGGGGGGGCCGGCGATTCCGCCCCGAAGCGGGAGGCGAAGCCGTGCCACGGGCGCATCGCAGTCGCGGCGGCAACCGCCGCGGTCCTGGGAATGGCGCTCCTCTTCGCCGCATACCAGTTCCGCGCCGTTAAGAAGCGCGGCCGCCTCACGCCGCCCCCTGTCGGCGCGGCCGTCGCGCCGACGCCCGCGGAGAGCGCAGCGCGTGACGCCGCCCTGGCCAAGTTCGGCGGGAAGATCGTCTGGAGCAGCAACCGCTCCGGCTCCCACGACATCTGGATCATCGACGGACCAGGACGGAAACCGCGCCGCCTCACGTCGTCGGGCTTCACCGACACCTATCCGCGCTTCTCGCCCGACGGACGCCTCGTAGCCTTCTCTCGCTCGACCGAGCCATGGGTCTCGCAGCGGAACTTCGAGAAGTGGGACACCTGGGTCGTGGACCTTGAGACGGGCCGCGAGCGCCGCGTGGCCACCAACGCCTGCCAGGCGTGCTGGAGCGGCGTCCGCGAACTAGCCTTCGTGCGCGCCGGGGGAAAGCTGCTCGCAAGTGTGTCCACCGAAGACGGCACGGCGGGGGTCCTGCTTGAATCCGGCGTCCCGCCACTCGGCGACGGTGTCCTCGTGACGATCCCCGACGCCCAGGCGCAAGACCCGCGGTTCGCCCTTACGCTCAGGGGAAAGCGCCGCGCGACCGCCCATTTTTCGCCTGCGGGCGCGGCCGTAGGGGACCGGTCGGCAATCGCCGACGTGGCCGGGGGGTGCCAAATGGTGTGGCGGAAGGACCGGCCGGAATCCGGCAAGTCCGGCACGCCGGTATGGGTCGACCATCCCGGACGGATGAGAAACGCCATATACACATTCGGGGAAAGTGCGGAAGGGCCCATCATCCTCCTCGACGCCGAGGAGCCGTGGAGCCACGAATACTTCCCCCGGTTTGCCGAAGGCGGGCGCTGGCTTGTCTACGGCGCGAGCCAGGGCGGACACGAACAGGACAGCGAGGACTACGAAATCTTCCTCTGGGACACCGAAGGGACCAACATTCCGCCCGCGCGCCTGACATTCCATACGGGCAACGACTGCTGGCCCGACATTTTTCTGCCCGGCAGATAGGCATTCGCCGCCAAACGGCGGCCCGGCGAATGGCACGCCCAAGGAGAGTCGAACTCCTCTTACTAGGATGAAAACCTGGTGTCCTAACCGATAGACGATGGGCGCAAAAGAGTTGTATTTATTCTAGCAGAAGCCCCTTTTCGCGTCAAATGTTTTTTTGCGCCGCCGCGACTGCGGAAAGGTCGTCGGACTCGAATTTCGAACGCTCCACTCCGGCGCGGGTGGAAATCTTGCGCCGTATTCTCCCGAACGGGGTGGAGACGGTCTCCTCGCGGCGCTCAAGTATCCTGCGGCCGACTAGCTGCTCGCGCAGGCCAAGCGTGGTAGTGTTGGCGAATATGCAGTCCGAAATCCTGTCGGCGTCGGCGGGGCGGCACAGGACTTCGAGGATCGTCCCGGGACGCCCCTTCTTCATCAACGCCGGGACCATGCAGACGTCCAGCGCCCCGGCCTCCATGACGCGCGCCGCGGCGAAGCCGAACTCCTCGGCTGTCATGTCGTCGATCGCGCACCTGAACTGGCAGACGCTGTCGCGGCCGGGCGCGGACTCCTCCTCGCCGACAAAGGCGCGCAGGAAATTGGCGCGCGCGAAGTCCTTCCTGCCGGCGCCATAGCCGATCGCGGTGACGCGCATCACCGGCATGGGCGCGAACTCCTTGGCGAAATGGCGCAGGAGCGCCGCGCCCGTCGGGGTGCACAGCTCGCCGTCGATTGCGGGGTCGATGTAGGACGGGACGCCCTTCAGCAGGGCGGCGGTGCATGGCGCAGGGACGGGCAGCGTCCCGTGGGCGCAGCGGACGAAGCCGGAGCCGCAGTTCACCGGCGAGGCGACGACGCGGCCGGGCTTCAATTCCGCAACGAGCAGCGACACCGCCGCGATGTCGGCGATTGCGTCGAGGGCGCCAACCTCGTGGAAGTGGACGGAATCGGGGCTCCCTCCGTGCGCGGCCGACTCGGCCTCGGCGACTAGGCGGAACGTGGCGCGGACGTCTTCGGCCACAGCCGGGGGGATGCCGAGCCCGTCAACTATGGCGAGGACGTCCTTCAGCGAGCGGTGTTCATGGTGGTGCTCGTGCCCGTGATCATGCCCGTGATCGTGGTCATGTTCATGTTCGTGCCCATGCCCGTGCTCGTGCTCGTGCCCGTGCCCGTGGTGATGGTGGCCGTCCGGTTCCCCCTCCTCGGCGCCATTGACGCTGACGTGAAGCTGGGAGGCGGCGATGCCGCATTTCGTGGTTCTTTCGAGGGCGTAGCGGACGCCCGGGACGCCGATGGCGTTGAGTTTCGCGACGAAGGCGTCGCGGTCGGCGACGAGTTCTAGCAGCGCGGCGCCGAGCATGTCCCCGGCGGCGCCCATTGAGCAGTCTATGAAAAGCGTGTTCATTGCGCGTGTTGGTTTGCTTCGGGCCATGCGGCGGGTTGCCGCAAGCCCATGTGGTTGATTCTGCTGGCGAGGAAGGCGGCGCCGAAGCCGTTGTCGATGTTTACCGTCGCGACGCCTGCGGAGCAGGAGTTGAGCATGGACAGCAGCGCCGCCACCCCGCCGAACGAGGCGCCGTAGCCGACGCTGGTCGGGACTGCCACGACCGGGCACGAAACAAGACCGCCCACCACGCTGGCAAGCGCCCCCTCCATTCCGGCGATCGCGATCACGACGGCGGCGGAGCGAAGTGTGTCGAGGCGCGAGAGTATGCGGTGGAGGCCGGCGACCCCGGCGTCGAAGATCGGCACCACCTCGTTGCCAAGGGCCTCGGCCGTGACTATCGCCTCCCGCGCGACCGGAATGTCGCTCGTCCCCGCTGTCGCGACGACGATTTTGCCTATGCCGTCGGGAGCCCTGGGTTTCCCGATGCGGCCGATCATGCCGTCTGGGTAGTACTCGAATGCGTCCCCGAACTCGGCGGCCAGGGCCTCGGCCTTCCCGGCGTCGATGCGCGTGGCAAGGATGGGCGACTGCCCGGCCCCGGCAAGCCGGCCGGCGATGGCGACTGTCTGCGCCGCCGTCTTACCGGCGCCGTATATGACTTCGGGGACCCCCTGTCTGGCGAGCCGCGAGAGGTCCACGTCGGCGAAATCGATGTTCCCGTCCAAATTCATGACAAGATTATAGCATATTGCGTTGCCATGGCCAGCGACATTTGCGATAATAATAGCCGCCAAATTCGAAAAAGGAGCCGATGGTTTAACTATGGAAAACAGTGTTGTGGACGCCGCGCGGCCGACCGGGAAGGCGCGCAGGCGGTTCGAGCTGGGACGGTCGCCGCTATTCGTGGCGATTTTCTGCGACCCGTCCGTGGATGCGCTTGCGCAACGGGCCCAGGCCGCCAGGTGGGCGGGCGCCGACGGGGTGTGCTTCGATTTGAAAAACCTGCCGCGCGGCGAGCGTTCCGCGCAGTCGCTTCGCCGCCTTATGGACGCCACCCCGCTGCCCGCCATGTGCTGCCTATACCGGAGCGACAGCCTCCAGCAGGATGACGAGACCAGGCAGGGCGACCTTATGGCGGCGCTGGAGGCCGGCGCCGCATGCATCGACGTGATGGGCGACCTCTTCGACCCGTCGCCGCGCGAATGGACGCGCAGCGAGGCTGCAATCGCCGCGCAGAGGCGGCTGATCGACAAAATACACGGGGCCGGGGCGCAGGCGATAGTGTCGGCGCACCTCTACCGGTTCGCGGAGCCCGAAAGCGTCTTGGAGCAGCTGCGTGACTTCGAAGCCCGCGGCGCCGACATCGTCAAGCTGGTGCAGACGGCGGACAGCGAGGAGGAATTCGCGGCGGCGCTGCGGGCGACCCTGCTTTGCCGGCGCGAACTCGGCGTCCCCTTCGTCCACCTGGTGTCCGGCACATACGGCAACCTGCACAGGGCCATCGCGCCGTCGCTCGGCATCGCGCTCACATTCGCGACCCTGGACAAGCGCGGGGCCTTCGTGATGCCGCAGCCGCCCATCGTAAACCTCAAGGCCGCGCATGAGGCGCTGAAGCCCTTTGCCCTTGACATTTTCGGGGATTTCCCCTTTAATAGAGACGTATGCAAAGTTTGATCAACCATCTGCTCCAGCTTCAGGAACTCGTATTGATACTGGACGAACACAGGGCCACAGGCGATGGCTCCCACCTTGAGCGCCTGGCGCATGACGTGGAGGCGCTCTCGGACGGACTGCCCGTCCCGACGCGCGATTTCGTTAGGCGACTCCTCAAGAACGACCACATCTTCATCGCGCCAATGTACAACGGCGCGTGCGCCATCTGCGGGATGCGCCTGCCAATCGGCATGATCCAGTCCGTGCGCCAGGCGCACGACCTCCAGTCGGACGACCTCCACACATGCCCGAGTTGCGCCCGAATCCTCTATGAGGCGTCTGAAAGCGCCCACTGGACGGGGGTCACTCATTCGCGCACCGAGCCGCGCAAGATGGGCATAGCGCGGTTTTCGTCGCAGACCCTCATGATTCCAAACATGAAGGCGGCGAAGCGCGACGACGCAATCATCGAGCTCGCCAACGCGATGCAGGACGCGAAGTTCGTGGACGACGCCTCGAAGCTCGTCTCGGCCGCAATTGAGCGGGAGAACATCCTTTCGACCGGCATGGAGAACGGGCTTGCCTTCCCGCATGTCCGCGGCGTTGAGGGCGGCGGCCTGACGCTCGCCCTCGGCACGAGCCGCAAGGGCATCGCCTTCGACCCGGAGCACAAGGCCAACATCGTCTGCTTCCTTGCAATCCCCACGGCCGTGAGCGCCTTCTACCTGCGGCTGGTCGCCGGGTTGTCCGATTCGTTCGGCAAGGCGCAGAACAGGGCGTCGCTGCTGGCCGCCAACGACCAGGACTCGCTCTGGAAGGCGCTCGTGAAGGCAACGCGCTATTCGGTCAAGTAGAAATGGCCTCGCGCGACTACCTAGAGTTCCAGCGGCAGCGCGCCGAAGAGGCCCTGGCCCGTTTCATGGACGGCCAGAAGGGGATTCCGGAGCGCCTTGCCGCCGCCGTGCGGCATGCCGTGTTCCCGGGCGGCAAGCGCATCCGCCCCGTGGTGGCGCTGACAGCGTCGGAGGCGGCCGCGACGGGCGAAGGCGACCCCGATGCGGCCCTGTCGGCCGCGACCGCAATCGAACTTCTGCATTCCTACACGCTAGTCCACGACGATCTCCCGGCGATGGACGACGACGACGAGCGGCGCGGCCTGCCGTCGGTCCACGCCAAATTCGGCGAGGCGACGGCCATTCTGGCCGGCGACATCCTCCAGGCGATGGCCTTTTCGGCCGTGGCTGGCGGATCGCCGGCCCCCGTGCGCGCCATGCGCGTCCATGGCATCCTCGCGCGCGCCGCGGCCGGCGTCGTGGCCGGGCAGGCCGAAGACATGGCCGGCACCCCGCTTACGGAGGAGCGGCTTGAATTCATACAGCGCCACAAGACAGGCGATCTTTTCATGGCTGCGGCCGAAATGGGCGCCATCGCCGGCGGGGCTGACGACGCGGAAGCCGAGGCCCTGGCCGTTTTCGGGCAGGAACTCGGCATTGCCTTCCAGATAATCGACGACATCCTCGACGCGCCGGCCGACGGCGCCGCGCCAGAGGCCACATCGTGCCTTTGCCTCTGGACCCCGGCGCGGGCGCGGGAAATGGCGCTTTTCCACACCCGCGAGGCCGTGGCGCGCCTGATTGACATCCCCGGATCCCCGGCTTGCGCGGCCCTGTCGGATTTGGCCGAAACCCTCCTTTCTCGCATCAAGTAGCGCCATGCAAGACCCCGTTGGCAGCGTTGGCGACAATGGCGGCGAACGCCTTGTCCTCGAAATCGAAAAGGTCGTGTACCGCGGCGCCGGGCTTGCGCGCACCGGCGGGATCGTCACCTTCGTCCCGGGGACTCTCCCCGGCGAGAAGGTGGTGGCGGAAATCGTCGCGAATAAGAAGAACTTCAGGACGGCGCGCCTTCTTGAAGTGATTGAGCCCTCCCCGGCCCGGATTCCCGACGTCTGCGCGATGCCGGGCGGCGGAATCGTCCCAGGATGCTCCTACGGCTTTGCCCGCTACGCCGACGAGGTGGAAATCAAGGACGGGCAGCTGCGCGACTTCCTGAGGCCGTTTGCAGCGGGGCAGGGGGAGGTCGCGCCGCCATTCGCGTCACCGGTCGAACTCGGCTACAGGAACAAGACGGTATTCCATGTCGGCCACGCGCACGGGCGGCCCGTCGCCGGATACCTGGGCGAGGACAACCGGACAATCGCCGACATGGCGTCGTGCCCGCTCTCGCATCGGGAGATAAACGACCTTTGGGCCGAGATCCGTCCCAAAACGCTTTCGTCGCACCCGCTCCCGCGCACGGTCACCCTGCGCCGCACCGAGGCCGGCGGGGCCTTGGCCTGGACGGATGCCGCGCCGCCGGCGCCTGGGCTGCGGCTTGTCGAGCGCTCGCCGGTGGGCGACATATTGGTTCCGGCAGACGGTTTCTTCCAGGTGAACCCCCATGTCGCGGCGCCGCTTGTCGAAACCGTCCGCGACTGGGTTTCCGAAGTGGCCGGGAATGGCGGCGCCGACGTCGCGCTCGACCTGTTCTGCGGCGTCGGCGTGTTTGGGCTGGCCGCCGCGGGGCTTGGCTTCGGGCGCGTGATAGGCGTCGAGACATCGCGCCGGGCGGTAAAGTGCGCGCGGGTCAATGCGGCGAACCTCGGCCTGCCCATGGCCGAGTTCCACTGCATGGACGCCTCGATGTTCCTCGCCGAAAACGTCGGCAGCCTCCCGATGGACCGCGCGGTCGCGATAGCCGACCCGCCGCGCGCCGGGATGCCGCGCGGGGCGCTGGACGCCCTGCTCTCGTCGCCCTGCGCCACGCGGTGTTCGTCTCGTGCAACCCGTCCACGCTCGCCCGCGACCTTTCTGCCGCGGCAAAGGCCGGATTCACGATCCGCAGGGCGCGGCTCTTCGACATGTTCCCGCGGACGATGCACTTCGAAACAGCCGTTCTACTGGAGCGCCAATGAAAATACTGCCATCGATGCTCGCCGCCGACTACGGGCGCCTTGCCGAGGAGGCCAGGCGCTGCGAGGCGGCGGGGGCCGACGCCCTGCACATCGACGTGATGGACGGGCACTTCGTCCCCAACCTGAATTTCGGGCCGACGACCGTCGCCGCATTCCGCCGCGCGACGGGCCTGCATCTCGACGTCCACCTCATGATCGACCGGCCGGATGTCTACGCCGGGCGTTTCGCCGACGCCGGCGCCGACGCGATATCGGTCCACGTCGAGGCCCCGTGCGACATCGCCGCGGCATTGCGCGGGATCAGGGCCCGCGGAATACGCGCCGGAATCGTGCTCAAGCCGGCCACGCCGGCCGAGGCGGCCGGCCCGTTCGCCGGTCTCTTCGACTACATCCTCGTGATGACAGTCGAACCGGGATACGGCGGCCAGGGCTTCATGGAGGAAATGCTGCCGAAGATCGAACGCGCGGCGGCCCTATGGCCGGACACCCCAATCATGGTGGACGGCGGGATTGCCGCGGGGACCGCCCCGCGCTGCGTCGCCGCCGGCGCGACGGAACTTGTCGCCGGAAGCGCGCTGTTCAGGGCCGGCGACATGGCCGAGGCCATCAGGGCCCTGCGCGGCGCGGGTTGAAAGGGCCGCGCCCCCGCGCGCGGGGGCGCCACGCCCTATGCGTCCGGCCAGAGCTGGGCCGCAAGTTCCCGCAGCTTGAACTTCTGGATCTTCTGGCTGGCGGTCATCGGGAATTCGTCCATGAAGTGGACGTATTTCGGAATCTTGAACCAGGAAATCCTGTCCTTGCAGTATGCGGCCACGTCGGCCTCGGTAAGTTGGGCGCCGGGCATCCTGATGATGAACGCGCCGACCTGCTCGCCGTATTTCTTCGACGGGACGCCCACAACCTGGACATCCTGGACACCTTCGAGACCGGTGAGGAAATCCTCGATCTCGCGGGGCGAGATGTTCTCGCCGCCGCGTATGATCAGGTCCTTCAGCCGCGAGGTGATGTAGTAGTAGCCGTCGGCGTCCATCTTGCCGATGTCGCCGGAGTGGAGCCACCCGTTCGCGTCGATGCACTTCGCCGTCTGTTCGGGCATGTTGTAGTAGCCCTTCATCGTGTTGTAGCCGCGACAGCAGATCTCTCCTTCCTCGCCGACGTCGCAGAGGCGCCCGGTCTCGGGCTCGATGATCGCGACCTCGATGCCGGGGAGCGCCTGCCCGATTGTCGTGCACTTGCGCTCGATGGACTTCTCGAAGAAGCGCGTCATCGTCATGACCGGCCCAGACTCGGTAAGCCCGTATGGGTTGGTGACCTCGGCCATGTTCATCTCGTCGATGCACTGCTGCATGCGGCGGATGGGGCATGTCGAGCCCGACATGATGCCGGTCCGGAGCGAGGAGAAGTCGAACTTGCGGAAAAGCGGGTGGTCGAGCATCGCGATGTACATCGTCGGGACGCCGTAGACGGCGGTGCACTTTTCCGCCTGGACCGAGG
>JAFWPM010000094.1 GCA_017509565.1 Kiritimatiellia bacterium
CCCATTTCTACTCGTCCTCCATCTTGAGCTCGTCCTGGCGCGCGGCCGCAATTTTCTGCGCGAGGTTGGACGGGACGACGTCATACCGGGCAAGCTCCATCTCGAAGCTGCCGCGGCCACCTGTGAGGCTGCGCAGCTGCGCCGGATACTGGAAGAGTTCGGCCATCGGGACCTCGGCCGTGACGGTCTGCATGCCGTCGTCCATCTCCATGCCGAGTACGCGGCCGCGGCGGTGGTTCAGGTCGCCGGTGATCGCGCCCATGTAGCTGTCGGGGATGGAGACCCTGACTGTCATTATAGGCTCAAGCAGCGACGGCTTCGCCTGGGACATCGCCTCGCGGAAGGCACGGGACGCGGCGATCTTGAAGGCGACTTCCGAGGAGTCTACCGGATGGAAGGAGCCGTCGTAGACCTCGACCTTGACGCCCTGCACCGGATAGCCGGCGACTGCGCCCTTGAGGAGGCCCTCGTTGACGCCCTTCTGCACGGCGGGCATGAAGTTGCCTGGGATTGAGCCGCCGACAGTGCTGTCGACGAACCACTCCTCGCTATCATCGGTCTTTGGCATGATGCGGAGGTAGACCTCGCCGAACTGGCCGTGGCCGCCTGTCTGCTTTTTGTGCTTGTAGTGGCCTTCACCGCGCCCGGTTACGGTCTCGCGGTAGGCGACTTTCGGGACGGTGAGTTCGACGCTCACGTTGCTCTGGAGCTTCATCAGCGCCACCGCGACGTCAATGTGGACGTCGCCAAGGCCCTTCATGACAATCTCCTTCGTCTCCTCGTCCTTGACAAACTGGAGCGTGGGGTCGCTGTCGGAAAGGCGCTTCATCGCCGTGCCGAGTTTGTCCTCGTCAGTCTGCGTCTTGGCGTGGACACTCATCAGCATCACGGGCTGCGGGTAGTCGATGTCGGGCATTACGGCTGAAACGCCGGCTGCGCAGAGGGTGTCGCCAGTGTGGACGTCCTTGAACTTGGGGATGGCGACGATTTCGCCTGGGCCTGCATTTTCGACCGGGACCTGCTTGCGGCCAAAGACCTGGAGAAGGGAGCTTACCGTCTCCTTGGAGCCCGTGGTGTTGTTCTGGACGGCCATGCCCGGGGTAATCGTGCCGCTGAGGACGCGGATGTAGGACAGCTGGCCGACGAAGGTGTCGATGGCCGTGCGCCATACCTGGGCCACGAACGGGGCCGCGGGGTCGGGGGCGATGACATTGCCGTCCTTGTCCGAGAACTTGCGGCTGCCCGGTCCGGGGAGGAGGCGGCAGATGCTGGAGAGGAACTCGTCGACGCCGTCGTCCTGAAGCGCCTTGACACAGTAGATTGGGTTTGTGGAGCCTTCGGCGATGCCGGCGAGCAGGCCCGCGCGGATGTCGGCGGCCGAGAGAGAACCATCGTTGAAATACTTCTCCATCAGCTCCTCGCTCGTTTCAGCGGCGGATTCGGAAAGGAAGGTGTGGATTTCCGAGAGCTCCTCGGGAAGGGTCTCGGCGTCGAGGATGTTGACGACCTTGCCGCCGACTGGGGCGGTCACGGGGCAGCAGCTTCCGCCGAATGCCTCGCGGATGGCCGAGACGGTGCCCATGAAATCGGTGTTCTCCTTATCAAGCCCGGTGATGACGAAGGCGATTGTGGAGAGATTGTGGGACTTGCAGGCCTGCCATGCGCGAATGGTGCCGGCCTCGATGCCGGATGAGGCGTCAATCGCAATCACGGCGAAGTCGGAGGCGCGTATGGCGCCGCGCACCTGGCCATAGAAGTCCGGCGCGCCCGGGGTGTCAACGAATACGATGCGGTATTCCTTGTCTCCGATCTTGTAGTTGCCCATGAAGGGGTTTGAGAAAATGGAAATCTTGCGTGTCTTCTCTTCGTCGTTGGTGTCGGAGATGCTGGAGCCGTTGGCTACGGAGCCGAGCCTGTCGTTCAATCCCAGCTTTAGGGCGATGGCGTCCGTGAGTGTGGTCTTTCCACTGCCGCTGTGCCCTAGCAGGGCGAAGGTGCGCACATTTGAAACTGGGATTCCGGTCATTGAATTCTCCTAAGTGTTGTGTGACGTTTTGTGGGACTGAAAGACGAAGATGCCGCCACGCGGCGGCGTAAGCCCACTCACTATCATAGCAAAAACCGCCAATAGCGCAAGCGTTTTTTTTGCGGACCTCCCCGCGCCAAATTCGCCGTTTGCATTTTCCATTGCGGTTTGATAAAATTGTTTCCGTTGTGACAAACGCGCCTGTAGCTCAATTGGACAGAGCGTCAGCCTCCGGAGCTGAAGGTTGTGGGTTCGATCCCCGCCAGGCGCACCATCCGAATACGGGGGGCTTGCAATCCCCCCGCAACTTGTGGTAAGATAGTTTCACTAAAATTTAAGGAGAAGCCAAATGGCAACCAAACTTGAAGAACGCGTAAAAGCAATCATCGTGGACTCACTTGGAGTCACCCCCGAGCAGGTCACGCCGGAAGCGTCGTTCGTGAACGACCTCGGCGCGGATTCGCTTGACAACATCGAGCTCATCATGGCGTTCGAGGAGGAGTTCGGCGCTGAGATTCCCGACGAGGACGCCGAGAAGCTCACCACTGTCGGTGCCGTGCTTGACTACCTCAAGAGCAAGGGCCTTGACAACGAATAGTTGCCGTCGGACTTATCCTACCGCAGGCAAAAAGGGCGGACGCGATTGCGTCCGCCCTTTTGCTTTTGCCCCAGATGCGCCCCGCAATGTCCTGGCGGGGCGCCGCGCCTAGAGCGCCGGACCTGGCCTCCCGCCAGGCCCCGACAGCGAGTAGCCCAGCGGGGCGACGGCCGCGCCGCCGCCCAGGGCGTATGGCTCCAGACCGTAGTTGACGACGAGCCTGGTGCCATCCCCCCATGTGGTTGCGAATACGCCGGGGGCGAGGCGCTCGTGGTTTTCCATGAATTCCAGCTGGAGCCGGGCGAATGGCGCCCAGACGTCGCAGCCCTCCCTGATTTTCGCGACCGACTCCGCCATCGCCGCGTCCGTGGCGCACGAAAGGTCGCCGCTGCCCATCCAGTCGGAATGCGTCTTGTTCGGCGTAAGGAACTTGGAATGGAAGTAGAAGGTTGGGCGCCCGCCGTATTCCAGGAGCTTGAGCTGCCAGTACCTGTCCTGGACCGTGAAGTTCACCGTCTGGGTGAACGGGTTCTGGAGCCAGATGCCGCCGTAGACGAGCTGCACGATTGGCACGTGCCCGGAGGCCAGCCCGCCGCCTTCGGCGTTTCCCCGCTCGATGTCGGGCGGGGAGTCGAACGATGCGTAGAGAACGGAGTCCAGCGATCCCGCGAAGTGGTCCATTGCGCCCTCGCTGGCGAAGCCTCCGAGCTCCCTCTTGGAGATTTCGGCGCAGAGCCCCCACCAGCGCGCGGAATCGGCGCGCGAGCATGGGTGGCGGCGGTCGAGGCAGGTTGGAGCATCGACTATTGAAACGACGTCGAAGTAGCCAAGCCCCCTGAAGCCGAAGGCCGCGAGGCGCGGGATGTCCTTTGTCGCGAAGCGTTCGTAGGCGCGCTGCGGGCACACCATGTACGGGAGACCGCCTCCCCATCGGTAGCGCCGGTCGAACACGGGCATTCCCGTCTCGTCCTTGCAGACCCACTCCGCATCCCAGGTGTCGGCGATTTCGTAGCCGTCGCGGAAATTGCCGTGCGGGACTATCTGGTAGCCGCAGGCGCGGGCGGCGGCGATGGCCTCGCGGAGCCCCGCATCGCCGCCAAGCAGCGGCTCGGCCGGGAAAGCCTGCGGCCAGCGGCCGTCGTGCCCGCCTATGTTCCACCCCACCAGGCAGAGTTCCGCCTTTTCCACGCCGGCCGCGCGCATGGCGCGGGAGATGTCGCCGACCCTCCCGAAGGTGGCCGCCACGTGGACGGGCGGCTCATTCTCCGGCTGCTGGTGCGGCACGGGGCTCGGGACGGGCTTCCACGCCTGGCGTATGCGAATCTCCGGCGCAACCGCGGCGTATGCGAGGGCCGGGTTGCCCTCCGCGCGGTCGCGCAGCGGCTTCACCGCCCCGCACGCGAGCTGGAGTTCGCGGTAGCGGCGCGCGAGCGCGGCGTAGCCAGTCCCCGGCGGGAAGGGATGGAACTCCACCTCGAAGTCCTCGTATGGGCCGCGGCACAGTTCGGCCCCGAGTTCGCACGATACGGAGTATTCCCCGTCACGCGCCTCCACGACTTCGCGGGGGTAGCATTTCAGCGATGTGACAACCGCCAGCCACGCCCCGCGCGGCGTCGCCCAGCCGAACATCGGCATGTTCATGCGGTCACCACCCGGCCGGAAGAGGCCATTGCCGCGGTCCCACTCGCCATAGTACCCGTATGGCGAGAACCAGTAGCCGGCCTCGCCCCTGCGCGCCCGCCCGAACGACGGCGTGAGCCGCATCGACGCTGCGCCGCGTTCGCGGATGCGCCCCGCCGGGATGCGGAGCGAAAGCACCCCGCCAGCCCGCCGCGCAAGCGCCGCGGTCTCGCTGGCCGAGCCACCGTTTTCAAAAGTCCAAACGATTTCCGCCATCGCGGTATCAGGATTCTCAGTATTCATCTTCCAAGTAGATTATACCATGCCATCGCGGACATCCCATTCCAAAAGCGAATCACATTCCGAAACCTTCGCGCAATGCCTCTTTGCGCTACGTGTCCCCGTCCGCCGGGACCATTTCCGGGATTCGCGGGCCGACCTTTTCGACGTCCCACACCGGCGATTCGCGGAAGGCGTGGTATGTCCAGTCCCAGCCCAGCTCATTGAAGAGGGCTATGCAGTCGCGCAGGTACGCGTCGGCCCCCGGCGCCCAGGCGGCGGCGCTGAACTCTCCGACGTAGATGCGGCACTTGTGGCGCTTCTGGAATTCGATTACCGGCGCCAGCTTGCGCCGCAGGAACTCCCTGTCCCACCCCTTGGCGGGATCCGGCCAGACTATGGGGCGCCCATCCTCCTCCCGGGGCCGCTTCGCGACGCCCTGGTGCGTGAAGGCGTGCGGCACGTAGCAGTGGACCTGGTAGATTACGTTGTCCATCGCGAGGGGGGAGAGGTACGAGTACGCGCCCGGCGAATCCCAGTCGTTGGACTCGATGACGATTGGCGTCAGCGGGTCGATTTCCCGGATTGCCTCCGCCGCGCGGCGCTGGAGCGTCCAGTAGTCGATCGGCGCGCGGCCGCGCTGGACGGGTTCGTTGACGAGGTCGTAGCCGTACAGCGCCGGATGGCCGCGGAAGCGCGACGCAATGCGCCGCCATGTCTCCACGAATTCCCCGGCGAAGCGCTCGTCGCGGAACATCGCGTGTTCGCGCGTCTCGTCGCGCCCGCCGGGAGTCACATGAAGGTCTACGCAGATTTTCATGCCGCGCCCGTCCGCCCAGCGCAGGACGTCTTCGAGGTTGTCCAGGCGCGAATCGACCCATGCCGCGAACTCCGCGAGGTCCTGGTTGTCCCGGACTGCACTCCAGTTGCGTGTGATCTGGAAGCGCGCCATCGTCGCGCCCCACGAGGCGAGCGTTTCGATGTCGTCCTCCGTCGTCGGGCGGCCGGGGAGCATGCAGCCCCTGAGAGGCTTCCCCCCCATGCCCACCCGTTCAGGGGAACCTGCGAGGCCCGGGCCTTGCGGCAAGTTGGGCTGCCGTTGGCTGCCGGGTGCCGGCTGTCGCTCGGGGTATTTTACGATGTAGTCCTCGTTGACGCGCCGGAAGAGTCCGCCGGTTTTTGCGAACCGGAGCGTGGACAGGTCGAATTCGACATGGCCGGACGTCCCCTGGAGTCCGAGCTGCAGCGTGACCCTGTCTGGCCCCGCGCCATCGCAGAAGGCTTCGTTCACGATGGTTTCCGGGCCGAAGTCGCCTAGCTTCCCCTTGCAGTTCGGCCATGCCTTGCCCCCCGTGGAGGTGTCCTCGCAGCAGAGCTGGAATTTTAGGCCAAGGTAGGACTTCTGCGGGGGCCGGATTCCCATTCCCTGCGCCACGACCGACATGGAGAACCCGGACGCCCCCTCGAAAGCCGCGGCAGGCAGCTCCGCCGAGGCCATGGCGTCGGCGCCATACGCAGATTCCGGCACGTCCACGACGAGCCGGTTCCCGTCGAGCGTCGCATATTCGGGAAGCGACCATTCTAGGCCGGGAAGCGGCTTGAGTTCCGGGGCTGGGAGATACATCGATTCGCCGCCGTCAAGGGACGACGCTGAAACGCTGCCCGCAGCGAGTGCGAGGAAGACAAGGGCAATGGTTCTGCTTTTCATAATCCAAATTCAAGCCATCCGGCATTCCAGGCGCCGAGCCGGGGGAGTTCCAACGCGGTGCCAGTACCGGAGCGAAGCAGCGGAAGCCTGGCCGGCTCTTCGCCGAATGCGCGCCAGATGGCGGATGTGGCGCCTTCCGCGACATTGCGGAGACGGAGCCGAACGGGTTTCTGCGGTTCGATGCGGGCGTTCAGGATCATCACCGTGCGGAGTATGCCGCCGGCGTCCACCCGCGGGACGATCAGACCCACCGTGGGGTCTTCGGCCAGTGCGGGGATGCGCCCGCCGCTTCGCGCGTCGGCCTCCGCGCGCAGACGCGAAATGTCGCCGGTTGAAAGCTGCCGGACATCGGTTGCGGCGGCCTCCCGCGCCATTTGGCCGAGCTCGGCGCCGGGGCCCGGCACAACGGGGATTCCCGCGAGGGCGTAGTGGAATACGCCGTCAATGGGCAGATCGGCGGGGACGCCAAGCCCGCAGGGGGATGTCCCGGCGCAGGCGTCGCGGTAGCGCCCAAGGGTGCCGCGCTCCGCGGCGAGCGGGGCGAGGATGTTTTCCGAATACCAGGCGTCTGTCTCCGCGCGCGTGTCCATGATGAGGGCGCTTAGCCCGTTCATCCCGTAGGCGAGGCTGGCGAGGGCTTCGAGCATGATGCCGCGCGCAGTCCGGCTCGCGAAGGCGCGCGGGAAGGTTTCGATTTCCGGAAGCCACGCCGATATCCAAGCGGGGTCGCCGAGTATCCTGCGCTGCCGCGCGGCCGCGAGCGCCTTCTTGACCGGATTCGCCGGGTCGAGGTCGAAGTAGGCGCCGCCTCCGGGGCGCGCCCCGACGTCGTTTCCGCAACCCTCCTCGCGCAATGCCGCGAATACGGCCAGCTGCGAGTCGTTCGGCCAGCCGCAAAGCTGGTACCCGAACCGCGACTCCGGCGAAACCGCATGGACCGCCCCGGCAATGGCGCGGGCGACACCGGCTATAGAGGCATACGAGAATGCCTCCCAGCGACGCCGGACCTCCTTATTTT
Organism: Kiritimatiellia bacterium; assembly: GCA_017509565.1. Lineage (GTDB taxonomy): Bacteria > Verrucomicrobiota > Kiritimatiellia > RFP12 > JAAYLN01 > RGIG5952. Next base: position 7,250 of record JAFWPM010000094.1, read on the forward strand.
CGGAGATTGCCGCCGCAAGCCCCCCGCGGCTCCAGGAGCCGCCTGTTTCGGCGTTGAAGGCGGAAATGCAGCCGTCGCACCAGCATCCGAAGTCGCCGCCGGACACCGCCGGAACGTGGTTGCCGACCCGCAGGTCGTCGTCGATCCACACCCATTCGGGCCTGATGGCGGCCGCGTACACCCGCGACATCTCGCCGACGTATGCCAGGAACCCAGGCTGGCGCGGGCAGTTGCAGGATTTGCACTCAACGCCCGTCGGGCCAGTGAAGCCGCGCCACGTGCGCCCGGCCATCATTTCCGCGCTTCCGCCGAAGGAGTCGCCGTGGCCCAGCGTCGCCTGGACTTGCAGGCTCGGCGCAATGCCGGCCGCGCGGAGTTCCGCAGCATAGCGCGAAAGCCTCGCCGCATGTTCCTCATGCCACCCCATTTCGGGGAAGAGGATTCCAGTTGAAAACCACACCTCGTCGCAGGCCCCGCGGTTGCCGGAGAGAGCCTTGAAGGTTTCAGCCCATTGCGCATCGCTTCCGGTATGCGGGGCGCGCAGTCGTATTTGAAGGAGATTTGCCTGTTCCATGCGGAACATTATACAGCATCGGCCGCTAGCGGACAACCATGACAAAGGCGGGATGCTCGCCCGTTACGCTCAGCATCCCGGCGCCGGCGAAGCACCCCATCTTGGTCGCCGCCGCGCTTGACGCTGACCCATACGTCCCGCAAGGCTGCCTGGCGCCGTCGATGTAGAGGTTGTCGCATCGCTGAGTCACCCCGTCGGCGATTTCAACTTTTCCCTCCCCGTCGATGCATACGTCGCCGTGGATGTTGAGCGCCTTTGCGTGGCCGAGCGCGAGGACGCCCGTGCCGGAGACGGCGGCGACGGAGGCGTTGGGCCAGCTTCCGCCCGGCCAGGCCTCGTTGCGCAGGGGGTTGATTCCGCCGGGCGCGAGGAGCGAAAGGCGGCCGCTCACGACATCGAGCCGGCCCGTCGTCGTCGAGACGTTCACGAGCGCGGCGTCCGTGCGCGTCCCCTCGTAGGAGAGGCCCGCCGCGCCGGCGAACTGCACGTAGTTCGTGACGGCGTACCAGACGTAGCCCTGCCCGGCGTTCTGCGTGTAGGCGTCTAGCAGGTAGTGGAGCTGCGCGGGCGCTTCGCTCGTCACGGTCGCGCCGCTAACGGAGCACGGGAAGCCTGAGAGCTCCTGGTCGCCGCCGCAGAGGTCCCAGACGCAATTCGGGGCATGGACGTTGTTGCCGCAGTAGCCGAGCGAAACGCGCTGAAGGCCGCGCGTCGCGCCGGAGGAGTCCGCCGTGCCGCGGTAGAGGGCGTAGGGGACGGTCGTGCGGATCACGAGGTTCCCGGAGGTGCGCGGGAAGGCGTGGTTGAGGATTGAAATCACGTTTGACGGCGCGGAGAGGGTCAGGTCGCCGAACGACTGGAAGCGCGGTCCGGCGTTCACCTGCGTCGCGCCTTGGTGCGTCCCCATCGACCACGGCGCGTCCTCGACGACGACGGCGGCGTTGTCGAACGTCACCGCGCTGGAATCGACGCCGCCCCTGAAGCGGAACGTGCCGTTCTGGAATTTCAAATTCGTGCCGACGGTCGTGTTAAGCGCGGAGACCTTGCCGGCGAAGGTCGAGGTGGCGCCGGGCGTCCCGGAAATCGTCTTCGACCCGTAAATCGAGACAGGACCGGCAAAGGCGGCGTCGCCGAGCGTCACGGCCGGGCCGTTGAAGACGATGCGGCTCGTGAGGGGGACGTCCGCGTGGAACGCGATGGTGCCGGCGCCGTAGACGTCCAGCTGGCCCGCCGAGAGCGTCGAAAGCGGCGCCGCGACGTCGAGCGTGTCGCCGGAGGCGATGGTCCACAGCTGGGCCCCGTGGAGCCAGGTCGGCCACGACCACGTGTACGCAGCCTTGTCGCCGGCGGTTGTGACGCCGCTCGCGCCGATCACGGCTTTCGCGCCGTCGGCGGCGGCGAGCGCCATCGCCGCGCCGTAGAGCTCCGCGCCCTTGTACCACGCCGTTTCGCCGGCGGCGAGCGTTGCTGGGAAGTCGTCGCGGTTCCAGATGTCGCCGGCATCGGACGGCCAGGCGGAGCCGGAGACGACGACCGTGCCGCCGCCCGCGATCCAGCCGGAGGAGGCGTCGTAGACGCCCTGTGCGAGCGCCGCCCCGCCGACGGTGGCTGTCTTGAAGCGCAGAGATGCGCCGTCCGCGAGATGGAGCGTCGCGCCGCTTTCAACGACGAGCGCCGTGCCGGACATCGCCTCGCCGACGCCGCTTTCCGCGCGGAGCGCCGCGCCGGATTTCACCGTGACGGTGCCGATCGACGGGAAGGACACGCCGTCCGCGAGTGCGACCGTGCCGCTTTGGACGGTGAAATTGCCTGTGGTCGGATGCGACGCCTTCGCGAAGGTGAAGGTCTGCGACGCGTCAGAAGGCCCCCAGAGGAACGACATCGAGTCGAGGATCGATCCGGTGAAACGCGAACTCCTGATGGCGCCGACGAGCGACAGCGTGTAGCCGAAGCCGCGGTCGGAGAAGCCGTGCCCGGTGCCATGGACATTATCCGTCTCGCGGATGCAGCCGCCGGAAATTTCGAGTTTCGTGTAGGTCTGGCCGCCGCCGCTGTTGCTGCGGCGGACGACGGCGTCGTCGCCGTCGAACGTGACCGTGCAGTCCGTGAGGTTCATTTTCGCGTCGGCCGCCGTGAGGAGCAGGACGCCGCCGCGCATCACGATTTCCTTGACGTTGTTGACGGCCGAGCCGTAGGAGACGGGAACGCGGAACGTCCCCCGGCCCTCCTTGACGAGCACGGCGTCGGCGCCGTTGAGTCCGTTTTGCACCTGGATCGTCGCGCCGGCGTTCACGACGTCGACGACGTTCGTGCCTTCCGCGAGATTCGTGGTGTATCCGAGCGACATCGTCGTGGAGGCCGTTTCGTTGCGGACGAACCCGCCGGGCACGAAGTTGATCGCCTTGGAGCCGCCGAGCGTGATGGCGCCGCAGCCGTCCTTGAAGACGTAGCCGTAGTACTGCCATCCGGCGGACGCGCCCGTCTTGATGGTGCCGGTGTAGTTCGTGAAGACGAGCACATCCTGCGAGGAGGCGCCCTCCTGCGGCTTGGTGGCGTCGGTTTCGGCGTTGCCGGCGGCGTCCTTCCAGTTCGCCGCGTCGCGGACGTTGTCCGGCTTCGCGCCCGTCCAGTAATGGAGCGTCTCGGCGCATGCGGGGCGCGCAACCCCTGCCGCGAAGGCAACCGCTGAAAATGCCGCCACCATGAATTCATTTCGCTTCATTGTCATCTCCTTAAACTACCGCATTGCCCCTCGTCGATCCGGGGACACAGCCCCGCATTGACAAGATTATACAACTCCGCCATATCCATGACGATGGTTTTGGGCAAAAAAAATTTCACGCGCGCCTTGCGCGCCACTCCGTCATGGATATTCCGGTGCGGGCACGGAAAATCTGGCGCAGTTCAACGGCGGAGCCGAAGCCGCACATGTCGGCGATGGCCCCGACAGGCGTGTCCGTGCCGGAAAGGAGCGAAAGGACCTTCTCCATGCGGACCTGCATTATCTCGTCAAGGGGCGAATGGCCCATCGCCTCCCGGAAACGCAGATTGAAGAGGCGCTTCGATACGGGGAAACGCGCGATCAGCGATGCGGCGGTCAGGCCGTCGCACGCTTCGCGCCGGATTGTCTCGACCGCCTCCAGCACGAATTGCTCGCGCCGCCCATGCCCGCGCGTGGATTTCCCGCGCGCCACCATCATCGGGCCGAATGTCGGC
>JAFWPM010000095.1 GCA_017509565.1 Kiritimatiellia bacterium
CGGCGTCTTCGCCGGCGCCGGCGTAGGTGAGATCGCTGCGGTCGCCCGTGAGGTGGGCCTGGAGACGATCCAGCTCCATGGCGAATACGGTGCCGATGCCGTGGCGGCATTGAAGGCGGCCGGCTACGAGGTCTGGCTGCTGGCGCCGCCGGAACCTCTTCATTTTCCGGGCGCGGGGGAGGATGCCGTCCTTATCGACGGACGCGACGGGAGGAGGGCCGGCGGCACCGGGCGGCAGGCCGACTGGGGCGCCGTCGCCGCATTCAAGGCGCAGGGCCTCCGGGTCGTCCTTGCCGGCGGGCTCTCAGCCGCCAACATCCGCGCCGCCGCCGCCACCGGGGCCGACATCCTCGATGTCAACAGCGGCGTCGAAACCGCGCCTGGCAGAAAGGACATCGGCAAGGTCGCCGCCGTCGTCGCGGCGCTGCAGTCGCCCGGCGGCGAATGAGCGCGTACGTCCAAATGCGCGCGTGTGAGGCGCGCGCCGGGATTTTTTGCTATACTTTATTGCAATAATAATTTGAAGGAAGACGCGATATGTCAGAAGAACTCCAGTCATTACTCAGCCGCATCAAAAGCGACGGAATAGACAAGGCCAATGCAGAGGCGAAGGCCATAGTTGACGAGGCCAGGAAGCAGGCGGCCGACATCAGGGCCAAGGCCGCCGAAGACGCCGCCAAGGCGCGCAAGGAGGCGGAGGCCGACGCGGCTGCGTTCAGGGGCCGCGCGGAGGCGACTGTGCGCCAGGCCATGCGTGATGTCAAACTCCAGCTTGCGGCGGAACTTGAGAAGCAGGTTGCGGACTTCATCGCCGGCGGCGTCAAGGGCGCCTTTGCCGACACCGCTTCCGTCACCGCCTGGATAGGCAAGGCCGTCGACGGCTATCTCTCGCAGGGCGAGAAGGGCATTGAGGTCGCGCTTGGCGGCGACGCGGCGGCGATGGCGTCGGAAGTCAAGGCCGCGCTGGCCAGGAAGGCCGCGTCGGATGGAATCGCCGTCACGGCAAGCCCGGCGTTCCCTGACGGCTTTACGATAAGGCTTGACGGCGGCCGCGTCGAGCAGTGCTTCACCGCCGAGGCCGTCACCGACGCCCTTTCGCGGCTCCTGCGACCCGAGCTTGCGGCACTCCTGAAGGATTCCAAGTAGTCCCGGGAGCTTCCGCCGTGAACCTCGAATACTTCATATCGTCGCTCCCGATGATCCTCGAAGACCAGCCGGCCAAGATTGCGCCGGAGGCCTTCGAGGCGCAGTGCGCGGAGCAGCTGTCGCCTGCCCTGGCCGGCGCGGCGAGGGCAGTCGCCGCGCTTGCCGGAAATGGCGGCCCGGCATCCGGCGGCGACGTGGCCGCCCTTTTGGATTCGCCCGGCGGCCACCCGTTCGTCAGGGAATTCGCGGACCGGGAAATCCAGCTCCGCAACGCCGTCGCGGCCGAGCGCGCGAGGCGGCGCGGTGACTCCAGGCGCCCAGTCCCGCGCGCGGCCGGCGGATGCGATGCGTCAATCGCGCAGGGCGTCGCAGCCGCGTTCTCCGAAAAGGACCCGCTTTCACGTGAACGCGCACTTGATTCGATCCGCTGGCGCGTCCTCGACGAACTTCAGGGCTTCGCGCCTTTTTCCGAGGCGGCGGTCCTTGCCTATGCCGGCAAGCTGGCGCTGAACTCGCGCCGCTTCGCCGCCGACGAGGAAAAGGGCATGGAGCGGTTCAAGGCCATGACCTCCGGCGGCCAAGCCGGAAACAGCGAAAACTAGAAGACTGGACTTCCAGAATAAGCAGCACCAACATCTATGAAGACTACTGGCAAAATTTCAATGGTGAACGGCAACATGATCTCCGTCCTGTTTGACGGCGCCGTTGCGCAGAACGAAGTCGGCTACGCCGTTACCGCCGCCGGCGGGGATGGCCGCCGCCTGATGTGCGAGGTTGTCCGAATACGCGGCAGGAAGGCCGACATGCAGGTGTTCGAGGACACCACCGGCCTCGCGGTCGGCGACACCGTCGAGTTCTCAGGCGACCTCCTTTCCGCCGAACTCGGGCCGGGCCTCCTCGGCCAGGTCTACGACGGACTCCAGAACCCGCTTCCGCGCCTCGCCGAAAAGTGCGGCTTCTTCCTGCAGAGCGGCACCTACCTCGACCCGCTGCCGCGTGACAGGAAGTGGCCCTTCACGCCAGCGGTCAAGGCGGGCGACAAGGTGCAGGCCGGCGATACGCTCGGAACGGTCCCGGAGGGCATCTTCAAGCACCGCATCATGGTGCCGTTCGGCGCGGACGGCGTCTGGACTGTGAGGGAAATCGCCCTCGCGGGCGACTATTCGGTTGTCGACAAGGTGGCCGTGATCGTGAACGCCCAGGGCGCGGCCCGCGAAGTCGCCATGGCCCAGCGCTGGCCCGTCAAGGTCCCGATGAACTGCTTTGAGGAGCGCCTCAGCCCGACCGAGACGATGATCACCCAGCAGCGCACGATCGACACGTTCTTCCCCGTGGCCCTCGGCGGCACCTACTGCATCCCCGGGCCGTTCGGCGCCGGCAAGACCGTGCTCCAGCAGGTCACGAGCCGCCACGCCGAGGTCGACATAGTGGTCCTCGCGGCGTGCGGCGAGCGCGCCGGCGAAGTCGTCGAAACCCTGCGCGAGTTCCCGGAAATGAAGGACCCGCGCACGGGTCGTTCGCTGATGGACCGCACCGTGATCATCTGCAACACCTCGTCGATGCCCGTCGCCGCGCGCGAAGCCTCGGTCTACACGGCCGTCACAATCGCCTCGTACTACCGCCAGATGGGCCTGAACGTCCTCCTTCTGGCCGACTCCACCTCGCGTTGGGCGCAGGCCCTCCGCGAAATGTCCGGCCGACTTGAGGAAATCCCCGGCGAGGAGGCCTTCCCGGCATACCTCGAATCGGTTGTCGCGGCTTTCTACGAGCGCGCCGGGCGCGTCCGCCTCCGCGATGGCTCCATCGGCTCCGTCACCATCGGCGGAACTGTCTCGCCGGCCGGCGGCAACTTCGACGAACCCGTCACCCAGGCTACGCTCAAGGTCGTCGGCGCATTCCACGGCCTCTCCCGCGCCCGCTCCGACGCCCGCCGCTTCCCGGCCATCGACCCGCTCGACTCCTGGAGCAAGTACTCCAGCGTCGTCGACCAGGATCGCGTAGAGGCCCTCCGCGCGGTCCTGCGCCGCGGCAACGAGGTTCTCCAGATGACCAAGGTCGTCGGCGAGGAGGGCACGGCGATGGCCGACTTCCTCGTCTACCTCAAGAGCGAACTGCTCGACTCCGTGTACCTCCAGCAGGACGCCTTCCATGAAGTCGATTCAGCCGTCCCCGTGGCGCGCCAGCGCGAGGTCTTCGACCTCCTGGAGAAGATCATCGACGCCAAGTTCGACTTCGCCGACAAGGACGAGGCGCGGCGCTTCTTCCTGACAATGACCCAGACCTTCAAGGACTGGCACCAGGCGGCCATGGGGTCGGATGCCTACGTCTCGCTCAAGAAAAAGATTGAAGCCGCCCTTGCCGCCCAGGCCAAGGCGTAACCATTTCGGAAAAGATCGCCATGCACAAGACATACCACCGCATCGACAACATCGCCGGCTCCGTCGTCAACCTGAAGGCCGAGGGCGTCGCC
>JAFWPM010000096.1 GCA_017509565.1 Kiritimatiellia bacterium
CGGGTCATGTTGTATGTGCCCGGATTGGCGCAGTTCACCCACGTGGTGGCGGCGGGGTCGTGGGCCGCGTCCGGCCCCGCGTTGAGGATGCCGTCGTAGTTCACGACGAGGCCGTCCTGCACGTAGTCCCCGATGCCGTAGGCCCTGAAGGCGGGGTCATCCCAGTACTTGATGCCGGCGAGCGACGGCGCGGCGGCCATGGCGGCGGCGACGAGCGCGGCGGTCACGCGCGGCGCGGAGGAAACAGGAAGAACGAATCGCTTGTTCATGGAAGGCTCCTTGATGGCATGTCTTTCGGGTGTCGTTCCGGACTGTCCCGCGACTCACGGGACACTCCCACGGAACCGAACGCAAACGATTATGCCACGACCGCAACCCGAAATCTTCAAGTTTGAGAAAAAAATTGCGGAACGCAACGCTAGTGCCGGAATTCGGCGGACTTGTTCCGCCTGCGCCATTCGCCTGCCGACATACCGCATCGCGACCGGAAAAGCCAGTCAAGGGCGCGGTAGCAGCCGAAGCCGCAGAAATCGGCCACCGCGCCGACGGGGATGTCCGTGCGCGCGAGCAGGTCGAAGGCCTTCTCCATGCGGACGTGCAGGATTTCGTCCAGGACGCTGTGGCCGACCGCCTCGCGGAAGCGCATGTCGAAGAGGCGGCGAGTTCCGGGGAAGCGCGCGGCGAGCGCGCGGGCCGTGAGTCCGTCGCACGCCTCGTTCCGGATGATGGACATGGCCTCTTCCATGCACGGTTCGTGCCGGCCGCGCCCGCTCGTCGAGTTGCGCCGCACGACAAGGAGCGGGCCGACGGTGGCGTGGCTGTTCTTTTCAGACGCAGAGTACGCTGAGTCCGCAAAGCCCTTGCGATCCCTTGCGTTCTTTGCGGCCCATGTTTCCGCCAGCATTTTCGCGGCGAGGAATCCGGCGTGCTCGAAGTCGATCCGGATGCTGGACAGAGGCCGTACGTCCGGGCCTTCGTCTGCGGCCTCGTCGTCGACTCCCACGAGCGCGATGTCCCTGGGAATGTGGAGGCAGGCCGCGCGGCAGGCGCGCAGGACGGCGGTGGCCGTGTTGTCGTTGACCGCGAAGACCCCGCACGGGCGCGGCAACGCGGAAATCCACCGGGCGAGCCTGCCTACGCGCGAACCGACGGATTCCCCGCGCCGCGACGCGAAGACATGGCATCGCGGACCCTCCGCGGCGGCGATCGCGCGAAAGGCCCTCGCCCTGGCGCTCGACCACGGCGACGGAATCTCGCGCTCGACCACGGCGACCGAAGCCGGGCGCCATCCAGCGAGTTCGCGCATCGCGGTACGGGCGATGGCCTCGTTGTCGATGGAAACGCAGCGACGCCCCCCCGGGCGCGGATCGGGCGGGGAGTCCAGATAGACGGCCGGCACCGGCCCGAAAAGCCGGTTCGGGAGGCGATCCCTGCGCCCGCGGCACTCGATGACGCAGCCGACGGGCCGGAATCTTCGGAGAAGCCCCGGAATCCCTCCGGGGCCCTCCTCCGGTCTGGGCGCGGACACGGCGTCCCAACCGCGCGACGCGGCATAGCGCCGGACGCCCGCGAACTTCTTCTCCTGAACGAGGCTGGCATCCGGAACGCCAAGATAGAGGATGCACGGCGAATCGCTCATGCGCCGTCCTTCTCGTTGGCACCGATCGTCAAGACCAGACTTGCATTTCTCTCGGTGAACATGGCGGCCATACTAACATTTTTCTCGCGGAAAGAAAAGGAGATTTCGACATTTTTTTCGGATGTGGCATTCATGCTAAAGAATGCCGTGGCGAGCGGCCGATCGCCCAGTCATGCCGCCTCATAAGGAGGAGGAAGAATCATGCGTGGAGGGCGAGACGGCGGTGCCAGCGGTCAATGTCCTCGGGCGCGTAGAGCAGCAGCCCGTCCTCGTCGCCGCGAAGACGGCTCCGGCAGTCGGCGGCGATCTCCTCCGCCGTGCGCGCCTTCGTCCAGACGTCAAGCGCGACGTCGGACGAGGAGACCGGGAAGCGGTCGCCGCTCGCCACCGTCGCCTGGAAGAGCGACAGCTTGTGCTGGCGCAGGCCGAGTTCCGTTTGTGTTTCGCCGGGCCCGGCTGGCGCCGGCTTCGCCCACCCGATCAGGGTGAAGCACCGCCGATTCTATGCCATGGCGGGCGGGAATGGAATGCCGGAACGGGCGAAAAACATATCCTTTCCGACAACCCGGCCCTTCGGACGCCCGCCGAGGAGCCGGCGGCGGCATGGCCGATTCGTCGGACGGTTTCTGGCCGGATCGTCGTTGCCTGCGGAAGAAATGTCGGGTAATATGAAGCCCGTATGAGAGATTCCGTCACATTTTCCGTTTTCGCCGATCTCCACTTCGCGCCCGGCGGACGCGAAAACGGCTCCGAGACGCGGATGTTCCACGACGAGCGCCTCGCCGCGCATTTCGTCGAGACGTGGCGACGCATTGCGGAGCGCTTCAGGGGGCGCGAGGGAATCTACGGCTACGACCTCGTCAACGAGCCGATGCAGACCTCGGAGGCCGCCCCGGGCTGCGACTTCTGGACGCTCCAGAAACGCGCCGCCGAGGCGATCCGCGAAATCGATCCCGACATCCCGATCGTCGTCGAGCCTATCCACTCCGCCTCGCCGCAGGGATTCGAGACGCTGCGCGCGGTGCCGATGAAGGACATCTACTACGAAGTCCACGTCTACCAGCCCTTCGCATACACGCACCAGGGCGTCGGCGACGGCAAGCCTTGGGAAAAAGCCAAATGGCCGGATCCGGAAAAGGGCTGGAACAAGGAGTTCCTGCGCGAAAAGCTGGCCCCGGTCCGCGACTTCCAGCTCCGGCACGGCGCGCGGATCTACGTCGGGGAGTTTTCGGCCGTCGCCTGGGCGGAAGGCGCCGGCGAGTACCTGCGCGACGCGATCTCCCTTTTCGAGGAATACGGCTGGAGCTGGACGTTCCACGCCTTCGACGAATGGGCCGGCTGGAGCGTCGAGCACGAGGCCATCGGGCACGGCATGGGCCGGGAGTTTTTCCGAGAATCCAAAGACAACGACCGCAAGCGCGCGCTCCTCGACGGCCTCGCCGGGCGGATTGCGCATGCCGCCACCCGTCCCGGCCCGGACATCCGCTTTTCCGATCTTTCAGGCCACCCCCTTTCCCCGTCGCGCACATCTTCTGGCACGTACGACCTCGCCATTTCCGGATTGCCGGCATTCTCCGAGGGCGGAGCGCTCCGTCGGTAGTCCTTTTCGGGGTGGCGCCAGCGTTCCTGTTCCCTGCGCTCCTGCGTTAAAATGCCTGTGGGACGCTGGTGTGGCCGGAATAACAAAAAGCAAATCCCGCCAAAGACTAGCCGCCTTTTCTGCGGAAGTCGCTCATGGTCATGCCGTAGGCCGCTTTGAATATCTTTCGGAAGTGGATTTCATTCTCATAGCCGCAGAGGGGGCCTATTTCCCCAACGGGTGTCTCGGTGTCGCGGAGCAGGCGGCACGCCTTTTCGAGCTTGACTCGCCGCAGTTCCTCGGCGATTGTCCTGCCAAGCGTTTGGCGGAAGTGCCGCTCCAGCAGCCGCGCCGAACAGCCTGCGGCCTTGGCCACGTCGGCCGCCGTGGCCCCAGATTCGCCATGGCTGCGGATGAAGTCGAGCGCCAAATTGACGATGCGCGCCGTCCCTTTGTAGTCGCGCGTCGAAAGGCGCTCGACAAACCCCTTGAGCCCGTATGTGCGCACCGGCGGCAACGCCGGCGCGCCGCCGCCCCCTTGCAGGGCCTCGTCCAGCAGCCGCATCGCCTCGTAGCCGGCGCCTTCGAAATCCGGCTCGATGCTTGAAAGCGTCGGGGACGTCTGCTCGCAGATGTATTCCTCGTTGTCCACGGAAAGCAGTTGCAGCGCCTCCGGAACCATTACGCCGGCAAAGCGGCACGCGTCGAGAATGTGCATCGCCCGCAAATCCGATGAAACGAAAATGCCGCACGGCTTCGCAAGCCCGGCAAGCCATTCGAGGAGCGCCGCGCGGTCGTCGGCAAGGGTGCGTCCGGGCTTGTTGGCAAAGACGGATGGCGCTTCAAGCCCTTCGGCGAGGAGCGCGTCGCGGAATGCGTCCCGCCGCTCCAGCGACCAGACGAAATCGTGGAGTTCCCCGACAAAACCGAAGTGGCGCAGGTTGCGCCGCGCGAAGACATGCGCCGCGAGTCTTCCCACGGCCGGATTGTCGCAGGCCATGCGGATGCAAATGTCCGTCCGCGCGTTGCGGGCGTCCTCCTCCGAGGCATGGAAGAGGACTTCCGCCCTGACCCGCGGCGCGGTGGCCTTCGCGCCCCATGGGTCGGCGATCAGGCCGTCAGGCCGCCATGGGCCGAAGTCGATGAAGTCGTAGCGCTCGTCCTTGCCGTCGGAGACATGGACGTCCAGATGCTTGTGGGAAGCCGCGTAGCGCAGGGCCCCCATGGCAATCATGCGCGCCGACTTGAAGCGCATCCCGAGATGGACCAGGACCTTGAATGTGGTTTCACTTCGCATGTGGAAATTCTAGCATACTGGCAATCTGTTCGCAAACGCAAATGGCCGCCGTTCGCTTTCGCATATCAAAATCGCCAGAAGGTTATGCTAGAATCTATGCAACAGGAAGCACCAATTTGGGAAAGGAACGGACATGAAACACGCTTGCAACGCAGCCCTGGCATCATTGCTGTACATCGCGGCCCCACTGGCGGGAATCCACGCTGAAACGCTCTACTGGAAGGGCGCAAACAACGGAAGCTGGGACACGTCTTCGGCCAACTGGACCAACTCATCCGGCGTGGCGAGCGCGTGGGTGGACGGCAGCGACGCCGTGATCGCCAATGCGTCCGCCATCACGGTAAAGGTGCCGTCGGCCATTTCCGCCGGCAACATCTCGAAGCCCTTCGAGAGCGGCAAAACCGCCGTGACATTCAC
>JAFWPM010000010.1 GCA_017509565.1 Kiritimatiellia bacterium
CGGCTGCAGCGTGACGCATACATCTATACGGGGTCTCGCGCCCCATGCAGGTGGTTTCCGCCGGCATCCAAACAGAGAAACGGGCAGTTGGCCCAAGCACATCCTCGGATGTCTCCCACGCGGACAGCAAGTGAGTTACCGTTTCACCTGCTTTCCGTATCATACTCCGATTCGAGACAGTCTTCAAGACCCCTTGCATGTAAAAATCCTCAAGAACCACATTACCAACAGAGAATAAGAACATGGACGCCATTTGCCCATATCCTGAATGGGATGATTGCGCATGGCTTTTTGCAACACAATGCCCGAAACCTCTGCGCCTCTGCGTTGATTGTCATATTGGATGACAATTGCCTAAAATCGCAGTTGGGCTCCACCTTCCAGCCAAGTTTTGGAAGTGGGGCCTGGCTGCGACCTTCCGGACAACCCTGGCGGGACTACCGGAGCGCGGCGTCGGAGTCAAGGACATAGCGCTCGGCGCGCCAGCCGCAACTGCGGGCGGCTTCGACGTTTGGCTCCAGGTCGTCCAGGAAGAGAAGCCGGCCCGGGGCGATGCCAATGCGCCTGGACGCAAGCGCGTATATCGCCGGGTCGGGCTTGCGCAAATGCTCCACCGCCGAAATCACCTCGGCGTCAAGCATCGCGCGAATCCCTGCGCCGGCGACGCAAAAATACCCCTCGAAGAACTCGCGGGACTGGTTTGAGAGCACTCCGACCTTCTTGCCTGCGGCCTTGAACTCGGAAATGAGCGACAGGGTCTCGGGGGCGATGTTCACCCACCCCTCGCAATCCAGGGCCGTCGCGCGCCGCGCGAACTCTTCGGCCGGAACCGCAATCCCGAACTTCGCCGCGATTCGGCGGTAGGAGTCGGCAAGTCCGATGTCGCCGATGTCGCCGGCGGCGCGGTCCGCCTGGATTTCAGCAAGGGCGGCCCCGCGGTCGATCCCGCACCTCTCGCAGTAGTCCAAAACGGCCCAGTCGCGGAACTTCACCGAATGGGCGACGACCCCGCCGTAATCGAGATAGACGCCATCAATTGAGTCCATGTGGCTTGCAATGTTGTCAGTCATGATGGTATCATTTTATCAAATGAATATTGAATCCACAATTGAATTCGCCAAGCCATACGCCATTCGGATCGGCATCGCGCTTGTGATATTCGCGGCGGGGATGGCCGCAGCCTGGCTGGCGCGCCTAATCGCCATGCGTTCCCTGCGGAACGGGAAACCCGGGCCAATGGTTGCAAGATTCGTCTCGCAACTCGCATACGCCGTGCTTCTCGCCCTGACGGTAGCGGCCGCGCTCGGCCAGCTGGGCGTGCAGACGGCCTCCATTGTCGCAGTGATTGGCGCAGCCGGCCTGACCATTGGCCTGGCGTTGCAGAATTCGCTTGCCAACATCGCGTCGGGACTGATTATCGTCGCGCTGAAGCCCTTCAATGTCGGGGACTTCATCGAGGGCGGCGGGCAGTCGGGGACTGTCCTCGAAGTCGGCCTGATGGCGACAACCCTCAAGACCGCCACCGGACAGAAAGTCGTGATTCCGAACTCCAAGCTCACGGACGGCAGCATCATCAACTACTCTGTCCATCCTACACGGCGTTTCGACACATCCGTGTCGGTGGCGTATTCCTCTGATCTGGCCTTCGTCAGGGAAACTGCGATGAAGGCCATCGAATCCGATTCGCGCATCCTACAGGAGCCAAAGCCCGTTGTGTCGATCGACGAACTGGCCGACAGCGGGATAACGGTTGGGATTAGGGTCTGGATTGGCAGCGCCGACTACTGGGATGTCCGCTTCAGCCTTCTGGAAAAAATAAAGGTCGCCTTTGACAAAGCCGGCATAGAGATACCGTTCCCGCAGAGAGTCGTCAAGGTCATTGGCGGCAAGTAGGGGTGCGCGACGGCTCGCCCAACGTCTGGAATATATTGCCATCCCATGCAATGATCAAGGCTGAGGCGCAGAGGTTCATGGCATTGTTTGCAAAAAAGTCATGTGCAATCATCCCATTCAGGATATGGGAAAGTGGCGTCAGCGTTCTTGTTCCCTGCGACTCTGCGCCTCTGCGTTAAAATGCTTGTGGGACGCTGCTGTCTGGAATGTGTCCCGGCCTTTCATCTCCCAGGCGTTGCAAACTGGGCCGGACCACTTGTCGGCTCACTTCGATGCGTCGTATTTCGCCTTTCCCTCCATGGCCAGGAGCAACTGCCCGTTCTCATCTTCCCTGTAAGCAGGTTCGCCGAATTCATAAAGCCAGTCCGCCAGGCGGGGACACCGGAGATTGCCAAGCTCGCGCGGTTCCATCTTCTGGAGTCCGCCCCCGTAACAGCGCCCTGCGATGCGAAATTCTGATAAAGGAATCGCGCGAAGAATCTGCCATGCTTGCCGTCGGTTTTCAGCAGAAATGGAAAGGATGCGGCGCATCGCCCCTAGGCGAAGGACAGGAACCATTCGTTGTAGAAATCGACGGATGCCGCGCTGTCGGCCTTCCACCGTTCCGTTGATTGGTTGTTTATGTGCGTTGCGCTAAGCATGGTGATTATTCTACCAAACAGCGCGATGGCGGACAACAAATCGCCTGAAACACCCCCTATTGGATTGGCGAAGCGCGGAAGTATGCCGCGCGGGACTGCGGCGGTGAGGACCGCGCCATGGCCCCGGACGCCTTTGCTGGAACCAGTGGCGCGACCGCGAATGCCGCCGTGATCCCCCACACTTCGCCGACCCAATTCCCGACTAGCGACCGACGGGGCAAATCGATAAAAATTTGACGATTCGGGGGACATGTGGTAGAATAGTGGCATCGTTTTCACAATAACCATCAACAAGGAACCAAAACAATGGCAATCAAGGTTGGCATTAACGGCTTCGGCCGCATCGGGCGCATGGTTTTCCGTGCAGCGGTCGACAATTTCGCGGACGACATTGAGATCGTCGGTATCAACGATCTTCTTGATCCGGACTACCTCGCTTACATGCTGAAGTACGACTCGGTCCACGGCATCTTCCAGCACGAAGTCTCCGGCTGCAACGAAGAGAAGATTCTCTGCGTCGATGGCAAGAAGATTCGCGTCTTCGCCGAGAAGGACCCCGCGCAGCTCCCCTGGGGCGAACTCAAGGCCGACGTCGTCGTCGAGTCCACCGGCCTCTTCCTCACGGACGAGAAGGCCCGCGCCCACATCACGGCCGGTGCCAAGAAGGTCATCATGTCGGCACCTTCCAAGGACGCCACCCCGATGTTCGTCTACGGCGTCAACCACACCACCTACGCCGGCCAGGACATCATCTCCAACGCCTCCTGCACGACGAACTGCCTCGCCCCGATCTCCAAGGTCCTCAACGACAAGTTCGGCATCAAGCGCGGCCTCATGACGACAATCCACGCCGCCACCGCGACGCAGAAGACCGTTGACGGCCCGTCCAAGAAGGACTGGCGCGGCGGCCGCGGCATCCTCGAGAACATGATCCCGTCCTCGACCGGCGCCGCCAAGGCCGTCGGCAAGGTTCTCCCCGCCCTCAACGGCAAGCTCACCGGCATGTCCGTCCGCGTCCCGACCTCCGACGTCTCGTTCGTTGACCTGACGGCCGAGCTCGAAAAGCCCGCCACCTACGAGGAAATCTGCGCCGCGATGAAGGAAGCCAGCGAGAAGTGCGTCTGCGAAGGCGGCCTCAAGGGCGTCCTCGGCTACACCTCCGACTCCGTCGTCTCCACGGACTTCCGCGGCGATGCCCGCACGTCGATCTTCGACGTCAAGGCTGGCATCCAGCTCGACCCGACCTTCGTCAAGGTCTGCTCGTGGTACGACAACGAGTGGGGCTA
>JAFWPM010000097.1 GCA_017509565.1 Kiritimatiellia bacterium
GCGGGCTCGGCGACAGGCTCGGCCGGCTCGGCAGCGGGCTCGGCCGACTCGGGCGCGGGCGTCTCGGCCGCCGCGGGTTCGACGACGTCGGGGACGCTTTCCGGGTCGGCGCCAGCCTCGGCGTCGGCCTCATTCTCCTGCGCGGCGAAAAGCTTTTCGATCTTGTCGCTCTGCGTGAACTCGACCTTCTTCTGGAGCGACTTGGTGTACTCCTCGACCAACTCGCCCTTCTTCCTGTTCAGGAGGAAGTCGCGAATCTCGCCGGCGACCTCCTCAAGCGGGGTTACGCCGGCCTCGCGGTTGCCGGTCTTCTTGATGATGTGGAAGCCGAAGGGCGTCTCCACAATCTCGCTGACCTCGCCGTCGGCGAGGGCGAACGCGGCGTCCTCGAAGGGCTTCACCATCTGGTGGCGGCCGAACCAGTCCAAATCGCCGCCCCGCTCCTTGCTGGGGCAGTCGGAGTTTGCCTTCGCGAGTTCGGCGAAGTCGGCGCCCTCTTTGATCTGAGCGAGAAGGCCCTCTATCTTCGCCTTGGCGGCGGCCTTGTCCTCTTCGGAGGCGTCGCTGGCGACCGTCACGAGGATGTGGCTCGCGCGGATCTGCTCGGGCTTGGTGAACGTGTCGTCCTTCCTCTCCTCGTAGAACTTGGCGACATCGTCGTCGGAGACGTCAGTGCCATCGACAAGTTTGTCGAAGAACTTCTTGATGGGGAGGGAGTCGCGGATCTGCTTCTTGATCTCCTCGGCGGTGGTGCCGCTGCGCTCCAGCGCCTGCTCGATGGTGACGCCCGGCGGCAGGTGGGTCGCGGCCTCGTCGAACTCCGCCTCGACCTCCTCGTCGGTGCAGGAGTACCCGGCCTTGGCGGCGACGTCCTGGAGGGCGGCGAACATGACGAACTCGCTTGCGATCTGCGGGAGCGCGATGCCCTGCATCTGCGCAATGGCGGCGTCAAGCTGCGCCTCGGGGACGCCCTGCGACTGCATCGCGCGGCGGATCGTGGCCATGGCCTCGGCGTAGGTGAGCGTCTTGCCATAGGCCGTGACGACGGCCTCGTCGGCGTCGAACGCAACGGCCGGCGCCGCGGGCTCCTCCGCCATGGCGGCGGGTTCCTCGGCCGGCGCCGCGGACTCCTCCGCGGCCGTGGCGGCGGGCTCGTCGGCCTGCGCCGCAGGCTCCTCCGCGGCCGTGGCCCCATTGTTCGCCTTTTCGCCGCATCCGGCGACGAAGAGCGCCATCGCGGCAGCCGGGACGGCAAAGGTCTTCAAAAAGTCCATGTATTGTTCTCCTTAGTATTGTAGACTGTAAACTGCAATTTGGGTTAGGACATTGTAGCACAAGGCGGCGCCGATGTCCACATGCCTGCGGGAAATACCATGGCCGGCGCATCAAAAAAACGATTGATGAAGCGGGGAAAAAAGAGTAGAATGGGCAACTTATGAAGCAGAGCATTATCAAAGTCATCAAAGTCGCGGCCATGGCCGCGCACGTCGCGGAGGGCCCGGGCCGCCGCGTTCTCCATTGCGGCAGGGGCGCCGTGCGCGTGGCCGCAAAACCCGGCATCTACGTCGTCAGGCGCGGCATCGGCGCCGCGGACTATGCCGTAGGCACGGCATTGACGGTGGCGACGGCCATGGTGGCCATGCTGCCCGCCGCGCCGGTCGGAGCCGCCATGGCGATCGTCGCCGCCGTAGTCGCGCTGCTGCCCTCAATGAGGGCCAACGCCGCGCTGAAGATTACGACAGTGTCGCAAACCACTCGCCCAAGCTCCTCGACATACGGCGCCGAGCAGATCAGCGGCATCACGTATGCCGGCGGCGACCTTTTCTACGCCGTTGACGACAATGACAAGAAGCTATACCCGCTGACTCTGGCGATAAACAGAGCCAATGGCCAGCTGGCCACGTCGGGCATCACCATTGGCACCGGCATCTCCGTCTCCGGGGCAAACGACATGGAGGGCTGCGCCTTCGACCCCGCCTCCGGCAAGGTCTGGATTTCGGAGGAGCCGAGTGCGAGAATTCGTGAAATCAATCCCGCAACCGGGGCGGTGCTGCGATCCGCCCCCGTCCCGTCAATCATGAAGCAGTATTATGGCAACTTCAGCCTGGAGGCGCTCACAATCTCCGGCGATGGAAAGACGATGTGGACATGTAACGAAGAGGCGCTGAAATGCGATGGCGTCATGTTGCCCAACACCGGTTCGGTGGCGAACAAGACAAACGGGTCAACTGTCAGACTGACGAAATTCACACGGCAGTCGCTGGACGACAACTGGACTGCCGACGGCCAGTGGGCATATCTCACGGAACCGGTTGGAACAGACCCGGATTGGAGCTCGGTTACATCCAATGCGGATGGAACCAAAACGACGAATTTTGTAACAAGGAGCGGCGTGTCGGGTCTATGCGCGCTCCCCGATGGAACGCTTCTGACCTTGGAGCGGCGGTGCTACAAAGGTGGAGTCTTCCCTGATTTTCAGATTCGGATATTTCAGGTCAATTTCAGTGGCGCCGATGACATATCCTCAATAACGTCACTGACAAATGCGACATACAAGCGTACTTCAAAGACTCAGCTGTGGCAATATACGCATACTCAGAATCTACCCAACTACGAGGGAATATGCCTGGGCCCCAGGCTGGATGATGGTTCCTGCGTCCTCGTCCTCGTCGGCGATGGCGGGAGTTCCGGGGAGGAAGGCATCTTCACCCTGAAACTTACCGGCCTCGACATCAGTTCGCTGACTGTTGAGAACACCACCGGAGGCAAGCCATCCATCGCCGGCGGCCCGTACCGCTTCGTGTCCGGCACAAAGCAGGACATCTCCCTCGACGGGACCGAGTATGCGTCGTGCTACACGAACAACGCCGCCCCGATCACCAATGTCATGTGGACGCTGACCGGCGCCAACGCCACCTTCGGCACCGGCACGATGGCCTCATTCACGATTACCGGCGACGACACGCTGACATGGCTCGCCAACTCCGCCCCATTCTCCTCGCCGATCGACAACGCCGACAGCTTCGAGACCTACGCGGCGGGCGCCCAGGCGGCCGACGGCGAAGTCGGCGCATGGACCGGCGACGGAGAAGTCAGGCTGTGCGAATACACCCCGCCGGACCCGCCCGGCTACGCCATGCCCAAGGACGCCCACACCAGGGTGCTTGACATCGACGGGAGCGTCGCCCGCGACTTCTCCTGCACGACCAACGGCAACGACCGCCTCGACCTGATGCTCCAGGTGTCGCGCCGCAATGCCGACTCCCCGGTGTACGAAATCCCGGACAACACCAAGCTCGCGCTCCAGTGCGGCGAGGACGGCGTCCTCCAGCTCTACTGCCGCGACTCCGAAGGCGCCGCCGGATGGCAGCCGCTCGACGACGGCCGCACCTTCGAGCAGGGCGAGTGGATACGAGTATCGGTCTACCTCGACTGCACCACCTCGCCGGGCGCCGAATACGCGCTCATCCGCGTCAACGGCAAGGCATTCGAGACGGCCGGCGGCGCCCATCTCCCCGGCGCGCCCGCGTCGGGCGGCGCATGGTTCCGCACCGCCGGCGGCACC
>JAFWPM010000098.1 GCA_017509565.1 Kiritimatiellia bacterium
GCCCGTTTCCTCCTTTGCCTCGGCCGCCAGGATGCGCCTGTTTCTGTCAAGATAGGCCGTCATTGCAAAGCAGAACATGAGGAGGATCATGTTAAGCGGCTGCTTGAGGACCCATTCCAGGGCGCTTTGGATGTAGTTCGCCGTGAACCCGCCCAAAAGCCCCGCGGGGAGGAAGTGCCAGCGCGTCCCGCGCAGCCGGCGGGCGGTCCTGAAGGCGGCGGCCCAGTGCCAGCCGAACCATGTGAGCATCATGAGAAGGGCGGGGATGCCGCATTCGGCCGCAACGAGGAGGTAGACGGTCTCGACGATGCCGTCCTGGAACTCCGCGCTCCGGTTGGTGTTGCGCCCGGCGCGTTCGGCGTATGGCCACGGGGCGTTGATTTTCATTCCCCAGTTGTTGAGCCCGATGCCGCGCCACGGTTCGTCGGCTATCATCTCCCTCGCGCACTTGGCCAGTTCGATGCGCGTGTTGCCCGAGGATTCCGGAGCCGTTTCAAAGCGTTCGATTACAGTGTGGGCGAGTGCGCCGAGGCCAATCGCGCCCAGAAGCAGGAACGGCGCGACGCGGCGCAGCTTGAAGAAGGAGCCTACGCGCTCGGAGACGCATGAGATGGCGGTGATTGCGTAGCCGAGCGGCGCCAGCACTATCGCGCCGCGCGAAAGGGACCGGAAGGTCGCGAAGCCGGCGCAGACGAAGGCCACGGCGCAGAGGCGCCCGAAGCGTGACCAGGGGCCGCGTTCGAGCCATGCCGCGAAGAATACCGGCCCGATGAGCGTCATCGCCATGGCCATGCTGTTGCGGTGCGGAAATATCCCGTTCGGCTGGTAGGCCCCGGAAAAGTGCGCCCAGCCGACGGAGATGGCGTTTATGATCGCTATCGCGGCGAGGACCGCGACCGGGGTCTCGACATCCCGCGTCGTGTCAAGATACCAGTAGACGGTGAGGCCGATGAGGCCGGTAAGGAGCATCTTCCACAGCTCGCACCAGAAGTAGACGTCGCTCACGGATGTGCGCAGGCTGGGGAGGCATAGCAGAATATAGATGAAATACAGCCTGAAGCCCCATCCCGGGAGGAATTTCCTTATCCGCCCGCGGAAGCCGAGGGACAGCAGGATGGCCGCGCACAGCAGGTGTATCAGGCACGTCTCCATGCCGCGGGAGGTGCCCCTGTAGAACTCGCGCGAGAAGAAGTTGATCGAGGTTGACTGGTAGACGCAGAATACCCCGGCCATGCACCAGAATGCCAGGCGCATCCATCGGCGGTTGATGGACATCAGCCAGGCAAGTGGCGGGACTCCGAACACGGCCATGGCGAATATTATGTATTTCATGCCGCCACCCGTCACTTGTCGTGCCAGTATGACACGATGCCCGATTTGATGAGGTTGAATATCTGGGCCGTTGGCAGAAGCTTCCTGACGAACACATTGTATTCGGACATCGTGTCCTTGGGCACGTAGATGATGTCGTTTGGCTGGAGCTTGAAGTTCGCGCAGCGCCCTGCCATTATGCCGTCGATGTCCACCTTGTACAACTTGGGGTCGGCGAGGCCGTTTCGGATTATTATGACATGGCTCCAGTGCGTCTCCAGCATCCAGCCGGCTGTGGTGAGGGCCTCGACGAGGCCGAGGCTCGGATCGTAGAGCCGGCGGTGCGGGTTGGGGACCTCCCCGCAGATGGTCACGCTCGATTCCATGCGCTGCGCGATGAAGATGTAGTCGCCCTTCTTCAGCCGGACGTTCTCAAGCGGGTCGCCGCGCTCGATCGCCGCCATGAAGTCCGCCGGGACGACTTCCTCGTCGCGGACGAGGATGGAGTGCTCAAGGTCGGCGATGTCCACGTCGACGCCGTTGAAGAGCCTTTCGGCGCTGCCGCCGGCCATCGCGTATGCGTCGGCAAGGCGCGATGTGGCGGAGATGCTGTAGAGTCCGGGCCTGGACACGGCGCCGGAGACCGTCACCGTCTCGCCGGCGACCTCGCGGACCATCACGCTGGCCACCGGGTGCTTGATGTATAGGGAAAGGCCCTTTTCAATGGTGTCGCGCGCCTCCGAGATCGTCCGGCCGGCCAGCATGACCTGTCCGAGGAATACCATGCCGACAGTGCCGTCCGGCCCCACGCGCGTCACCATGCCCAGGTCGTCATGGCCGTAGATGCGGATTTCAATCTGGTCGCCTGCGTTGATCTTGTAGGCGTCGCCCTCCTCCTCCTTGAGTTCGAGAAGGCGTTCGCGGCGCAGGCGTTCGGACTCCTCGTCGCGGCCGGTTTCCTCGAGAACGGCGTTGTCCGCCTCCGCATTGCCGATGGCGTTGCTGTAGTTGTGGGTCCAGCGGGACGGGTAGCATCCGGCCATGGCCGCCGCGAACGCGATGGCCGCGTACACGGCGGGGAATCCGGATGCGGCGCCAGTGTTCCGGCTAGGCATTGAACTCCTCCATTTCCTTCTTGACCGCCTTCGCGGTCGCGTTCGTGATGACTCCCATCATTAGCTTCCCGGCTTCGTTGGCCATGCGCCGCGCGTAGGTCACCCATGCGCGCGGGGTCGCGTTTGCGCCGGCCATGATGAGCACGCTGTCTGCGACCGAGAGTATCTGCGAGAAGAAACTGCCGCCGCGGCGTGTGCCTTCGGTGACGGTTATGAAAATTACGTCGAAGTCCGCCTTGAGCGACGCGAGGTCGGCCTGGAGCATTTCAAGTTCGCTCGGCACGAGCATGAAGCGGTTCTCGACGGGGAACCAGCCTCTCTCGTGCTTGCGGAAGGCCGCGATGATGGGCTCGGCGCCCTCGGGTGGCTCGAAGCCCGCGCTCTTTACTATCTCAAGGACGAAGGAGCGCTTGCCGGCCATGGACAGGGACCAGTCGAGCGACGACATGAAGGCCTCCTGAGGCGGGACGCCGGGAAGACGGCAGATGAATACGACGCTCTTCGGGACTTCCGCCTTGCAGAGGTTGAGCGCCACGACGCCCATGATGTCCTTCTCCTCCTGCTCTGGGAGGACTTTCGGCTTCGGAAGGGAGCCGAGAATGATGACGTCGTCGTTGGCGGCGAGTTCGCGGCTGCCGCTGATTTTGCCGAAGAGCAGTTCGAGCGCCAGTACCCAGAACATCGCAGTGAGCGTGCAGGCGAAGGCCGCCGAGATCGCGTAGATGAAGTTCTTCGACTGGAGCGGGCTCGCGTCGCCTGCGCCGCCGGAGCGCTCTATCTGGCGGAGGTCGCCGGACATCGCCATCCGCAGGTAGTCGATTTCCCCAAGCTGGTCGTCCAGGTCGCTCATTGTCCGCTCAAGGTCGCCGCGCTTGCTGCGGATGCGCTCCAGCGACGGGATGATCGTCGTTAGCGCCGCGGAGCGCTCCTCGTTGTTCTTGATTTCCTCGTTGAGCGAGCGGGTGCTTTCCGCCAGGACGTCGAGCCGCAGCTTGACTTCGACGAGTTCCGCCGCCGCCTTCTCGATTTGCGCGAAATCGTCGAGTGACAGCCCCTCTATGCCGTTCTCCTTCAGCATCGCCTTGTATTCCTCGACGATTGCCTGGCGGTCCTCGATCTTGCCGCGGAGCTTGGGGTTGATGTCGGTGTAGAGTTCGCGCAGCTGGGCGATTTCGGCGTCAAGCGCCGCAAGCTGGGCGTTTTTCTCGCGTATGAAGGCGGTGTTGCCCGTGATTGTCGGACCAAGTTTGCCGACAGTCTCCTCAAGGTGCTGCTGCCGGACCTCCTCGTTCATCGTCTGGACCTTGAGGAGCGAAAGGTTCCTCCGCTGGTCGGAAATGAGCCCGTTCAGCGTGGTGAGCGTTTCAACCGGCGACGCGACGCCGGCCTTGCTCTTGAGGAGGGTCTCCTCGCTGTCGAACTCCGATATCTGCTCCTGGAGGCGCTCCTTCCTGAGGTTGATCGAGTCCCGAAGGTTGTCGAGGTCGTGCTCGCGGTATTTCATGTATTCCGCAGTCAGTATCTTCGCGTAGGCGTTGACCTTGGTCACGGCGCCAATCTGGCTGGGGGCCTGGGCGGTGAGGGTGAAGATGTTGGACGGGTGGCGCTCCTGACGGATTGTGAGGTCGATTGTCAGGCACTCCTTCTCAGTCCGGGTCATCGCCAGCATCTGGCCGACGCGCCGCTTGAGCGAGGGACGTTCCAGGACGGTGTGGAGCTGCTTGTCGCTCAGGTTCTCGACGCGCGAGACTTTTCTCGGAATGTATGAAAGCCGGGTCGTGGCGGTGTAGCGGTGGTTGCTGGTTGCGAGGTGCCAGACGATGTAGGTGGAGAAAAGCGCCGAAAGTCCCAGGAACATTGAGATGAAGAGCGTCTTCCACTTGAGGACGATCTGCCATGCAGTCTTCTGCAGGGCAGCCATTTTGCGCATTTGCTCGCGCTCTTCATCTGTAAAAATGTTCTCCATGTGTGTCCAGACGTCATGCATGGCGGCGAAGCCCGGCATGAAACATGCGTCGGCAACTATTATATTAAATTAACGCGTATAATTCAACCGCGCGCGCGGAAATTCGCCGCCAGTCGTATTCGGCGGCGGCGCGGCGGCCGTTCGCGGACATTTCGGCGGCGCCGCAAAGCGCGGCGCGAATTGCCGAGTCGATTCCTTCCGGGTCGTCAGGGCGGAAGGTTGCCGCCGCGCCGGGGTGCGAGGCGCAGAGGCGCCCAAGTCCGCCGACCCCGCTGGCCGCGACTGGGAGCCCGGCCGCCCAGGCTTCGAGGACGGCAATGCCGAACGGCTCGTGGCGGCTGGGCAGCACGAACACGTCCGCCGCCGCATATTCCGAGACAAGCTCCCTGCCGCCGGGGGGGAGCGGCCCGACTACGGCGAGCCTGTCCGACACTCCAAGCGCGGCGGCGCGCGCCGATATTTCGGACAGGTAGTCCGGCTGGGTCACCGGCCCGACAAGCCTGGCTGACAATTCGGGATTGCGCGCAAGGGCCTCCACGAGCGCCATCTGGTTTTTCTGGCGGTCGATGCGCGCGACGCACAGCGCGGTAGGGCTGCGGCGGGCGTCGCCGCGGCGGGCGCCGCGCCGCGTGGCGGCTTCTTCGAAAATTCGCGTGTCGACGCCGTTGGGGAGGTAGATGACGCGTGGATGGCGCCGGCGCCAGATGTCCGCCTCGTCCTCGCCTACGCAGACGATGCCGCCGAAGTCCTCGGGAATCCGGCGGGTCCAGCCCATGGCGATGTCGAGCGCCTTTCCCCATGGAAGCCGCCCGCGCGTCGGGGCCATAAGGCTCCGCGCCTCCTCCTCCGGGACATTCGCGCCGCCGCCATGGAGGGAAATCACGCTTTTTGCGCCGCATTTCGCCGCTGTGCGGAGGCACAGTTCGGCGATGCGGCCCATGGCGTGGCAGTGGATCACGTCGGGCCGCCATTCGCGGATTGCGCGGCCCATGCCCGGGACGAACGGGTTTCCGCCCTTGCGGTCGAGTTCGTCAACGAGCCTCTTTGGCATGGGCCACCATGGGTAGACTGGGCGGAAGCGGGAGATGGGCGGCGCGGACGCGCCGCCCTGCAAAACCCGGTCGGACGCGCCGCCGCGCCACAGGGCGGTCGTTGCGAAAATCCGGACTTCATGCCCGGCCTCCGACTGTGCCTTCGCGAGGTTCCAGACAACCTGTTCGGTCCCGCCCCAGTCGTCGAATGAGAGCCGTCTCAGGACGTGGGCTATCCTCATTTGCGGCAGCCCCCCAGAATGAGTCGCAGCGCCAGCCACGAGAACTTCACGAGACCGTATGCGTAGCGGCGCCACAGGCGGCATGGCTCCTGGATTATCCGGTATATCCACTCGAGCCCGCTTCTCTGCACCCACTTCGGGGCCCGCCTTACGCGCCCGGCGATGAAATTGAATGTCCCGCCGACCCCGATGGCGACATTTGCGTCAAGCGCGGCGGCGTTCCGCCCGAGCCACAGTTCCTGCTTGGGATGCTTGAGCGCGAGAACGAGGATGTCGGGTTTCGCGGCGTTTATGCGGCCGACGATTCCGGTCTGGTCGCCGTCGGGATCGACGAAGGCGTTGTCGATGCCCGCGATTTTCAGGGGCGGGCGCCCGCCATCGCGCGCCTTTCCAGTGGCGGGATCCCATCCCATTTTCACCAGCGCCTCTTCGACGGCCCCCTTGTCGCCGCCGAGCACGTAAATGGAAAGCCCCTCCTCCGCGGCGCGGCGGCAAATCTCAGGGACCATGTCCGCGCCGGTCACACGCTCGGGAATCGGACTCCCCAGGAATCGCGACAGCATGACGATGGGCATCCCGTCGGCCGTCACCATGTCGGCGTCCTTCAGGTAGCCCAGCAGTTCGTCGTTCCCGCCGAACGGCCAGCCCCGGACGGCGTTGCACACGAAATCGACGTTGAGGGTGGCGACCAGAAAGGGGCCGGGGCGGGCCTGCGGGGCCGCGCGACGGGCCTTCGCGGCCTGGATGATGCGCTCGACCGCCTCCGCCTCCGCGATTCGCGCGATGGGGATTCCAAAGATGGCTACGGTCTTCATTTCCCGGCGCCCCCGGATGCAATCAGGCCCGCGACCCCCCTGGCGTGGCCCTCCCACGAATACCGCCTTATCCATTCAAGCCCGCGCGCCACGCGGGCGGCGCGCTCCTCCCCGCCTTCGGCGAAGAGCCGTCCAAGCGCGGCGGCGATGTCCCCCGTGTCCTCCGGGTCGAATGTGATCGCGACGTCGCCGGCTATTTCGCCGAGGGAGCCGTTGTTCGAGCAGGCGCACGGGACGCCGCGCGCCATCGCCTCGATGAGCGAAAGCCCGAACCCCTCGAAGAGGCTCGGGAAGACGTAGAAGCCGGCGTCGCGCCAAAGCGCGCCAAGCTCGGCGTCCGGCACGAAGCCCGTGAAGCGGATCAGGTCGGAGTAGGGGGAGCCGGCCGCCGCCGCGTGGACCTTGCCCGCGTCCTTCCAGTCGGCCCCCGCCAGGACTAGCGGATGCGCCTGGGCAAGCGCCCGCGGAAGCCGCGAATACGCCTCGATGAGGCGCACGTGGTTCTTGCCCGGATGCTCGATGCGGGAGATGTAGAGGAGCGCGGAGCCGCGGGCCGGGGCCTTGCCGGCGGCTTCGCGGCATGTTGGGTCAAGCCCGTTGTAGAGGACCGTCACGTCCTCCTCCCGGCAGTGCCAGAACCTCACCATGTCGGCCTTGGTGGCGCCGCTCACGGCGACGAGACGCTGCGCCCTCTTCGCGAAGAATGGCAGTATTCGCGCGAGGTAGAGCATTCGCAGCGGCGAATACTTGCCGGGAATGTGGAAGTTGGCGAGATCGTGGACCGTGGCCACCGTTGGCAGCGGGTAGGAGCGGCAGACGCGGCGGTTGGCGGCGCAGAGGAAAAAGCCGTCGAAATCCCCCCTGCGGCGGCGCATCCGGCGCGGCAGGGCCAGCAGGTGCCAGAGCATCGAGAGGGCGGGGCGGCGGGTCCAGCGGGGCGCCTGGACGCTTTTCACCGGCCCGCCGGCTATCGCGGCGGCATCTGCCCCGGGTTCGACCAGTAGCGTCAGTTCGTGCCCCTGCGAAATGAGCGAGCGCACGGTCTCGCGGATGTAGACCGATATGCCGCTCCGTCCGCCGTCGTAGGGAATGCATGAAACCAGCAGCCTCATCGCGCTACACCTCGCCGAACAGTTTCAGGAGCTTTTCCCGCGTCACCGGCTTTGAGATGATCTCGGCGAAGAGCTGCATGTCGTAGGTGGCGTCGACATCGACGTCCGCCGTGACCGCGACTATCGGTATCCTGACCAGGCGCCGGTCCTTCCGCATTTCCTGCGCAAGGGTCGTGCCGTCCATCTTCGGCATCCACATGTCGGTCAGGACGATGTCCGGCAGCCATTCGTCCATGGCGGCCAGCGCGGCGGAGCCGTTTTCCGCGAAGCGGACGTCCTTGCACCCGATGTGGAGCAGGTGCGTCCCGAGTATCTTGCGGTTCATCGTCATGTCGTCAACGACCAGCACCCGCTCCGGAATGACGGCCTTGCGGTGGAGGTCCTCGGCCCTCTTTTCCTGCCTTGGCTCGACTACGTCGAGTTCAGGAATGACGATTGTGAAGGTCGTCCCCTCGCCAAGGCGGCTTTTGGCGGTTATCGTGCCTCCCGCGTTCTCGACCATGCGCTTGACGATCGGCAGGCCGAGCCCGCTCCCCTTGATCTCCCCGGCGCTTGCGACCATGCGGCTCTTGATGTCCTGCACGAACGGGTCGAAAAGCCTGGACATCTTTTCCTCCGATATGCCGCATCCGGTGTCGCTTACGGAAATCGTGAGCGTCCGGAGGCCGGCGTCCCAGCGGACGGCCACGGCGATTTCCCCGCGCTCCGTGAACTTCGCGGAGTTCCCGACGAGGTTGATGAGAATCTGCCTGACGCCCTGCTGGGAGAGCCCCACGCACGGGACTGGCGTCGCCGGCGCGTCGATGCGCAGCCTCACGCCGGAGTTGCGGACGCGGTACCCGAAGATCGCCGGCAGTTCGCCGAGGAGCTTGTTGATGTCGCACACTCCGGAACGCATGTCCATCGCGCCGGCTTCGAGCTTGGAGATGTCGAGGATGTCGTTTATCAGCTCCAGAAGGGCGTTGGAGCTGAGGCGTATGCCGTCGATGTATTCCCTGCGGCTGGCCTCGTCCGTCGCGTCGTGCGCCAAAAAGTCGGAGAAGCCGATTACGGCGTTGAGCGGGGTGCGGAGTTCGTGGGACATCATGGCGAGGAAGCGCGTCTTCGCCTGGGCGTGGTCCTCCGCGACCATGGCGGCCTCCTTTGCGATGCGCATCTGCTTGCGGAGCAGCGCGACCATCACGACGCCGTATACCACGGCCAGCGACAGCACTACAATCGCGACCTTCGCGATGAGCACTTTCAGTTCGCGCCCGGTCAGGCCGAACACCTTGTGGACGACCTGGCGCTTGGCGTAGTCCGAAAGGAACATCTCCTGGAGATGCGTGGGGTCGATGCCGGCGACAACCTTGCGGATGATTGAGACGAGTTCGGGCGGCATCTCCGGGCGGGCGAAGAGGGCGAATTCGCCGTAGACGTCGTTTGCCCCCAGGTCGGCCGCGATCATCTGCGGGACTGGCAGCGAGAAAACCTGGGTCGCGCCGAAGGCGGGCGAATCCGACTCGGGGTAGGGGATCCACAGCAGGGAGTCGGAGCGCAGGAAGCGTGCTTCGGCGGTTTCGTAGTCCGTCTGAGGGAAGGGGAGGAAGCGGAGCCGCGTCTTCCGCGAAAGTTCCGTCAGGAACGAGCCGATGAACCCGTCGGGCTTCCCCTGTTCGTCGAATATCGGGAAGGGCCACGGCGAGAAGTCGATGTAGACCGGTTCGCCCGACTTTGCGCGCTGCGCGATCCATTCGTTCTCGTGCAGGGAGAGCGCCGCGATTTCGCTGCGCAACCCGTAGTGGCGCTCGCTGATCATCCTGAGGTATTTCGGGAAGTCGTCGCAGATTTCCTCCAGCGCGAGTTCCAGTTCCTCGAAAATGTCATTGCGCTTCGTGGAGGTGCAGACGTACATCGGATGCGAGGTGTATACGTGCAGGGCGACCTCGTCCGCGAGTTCCGGCATCTCTACGTCGATGCATGCGTCGATCTCGCCGGCCTTGTATGCGTCGAGCATAGCGCGGTCGGTGTGGAATTCCTGGTAGGTGACGCCCGACGCCTCGCGGTCGAACTGGCGCTTGGCGCGCTTCCCGCTCAGTGTCTTCGCGAGGATGCCGACTTTCATGCCCTTCCACGTGGATGGCTCGCCCGGCCTGTACGGGCTTCCCGGATTTGCCCAGAGGTAGACGCGGAGCATCCCTATCGGCGTGTGCGGGAAAAGGTAGTCCTTGCGGCGCTCCGAGTCGAAGCCAATGCCGGCTACGATGTCGAGGCGGCCGTCGCGGACGTCGGCCAGGCTCTGGTCGTAGTCGCCGTAGACATAGTCGAGCGTCCAGTGCGTATGCCCGCAAATCGTCTTCATCCACTGTTCGAGAATGCCGGAGCGTTCGCCGTCTTCCCCGACCTCGAAGAAGTCGCCGCGGCTGTACGCGGCGACGCGGACGCGCTTCACGGGCGGCGGTATCCCGAGGTTTTCCTCGCGAAGCCGGTCGATTGTCGCGATGTTGTCGATGTAGAACTCGCGGTAGGCGCGGGAGAGCCTTTTTAGAAGATCCGGCCTGTCGCGGCGGACCGCGAAGTAGACGTTCCTCTCGCCTATCGGGACGATTTCGGTAAGCCCTTCTGGCCGCTTCCCGAAAGGCGTGTAGAGGAACAGGGCGTCGATGTCGCCGTTATTCAGGGCCTCGACGGCGCCGGCGCTCGTTGGTATCTCGACGTATTCCGGCGAAAGCCGGGCGTTACTGAAGTAGGTCTGCCGGTCGAGGTTCTGCCCCTGCGAGACGGGGGAGTAGCCGACGCGCATCCTTGGCCAGTCCGTGATTTTCCGCGAGAGCATGGACATGGCCCTGTCGGGCGTTGTGTAGAGCGCGAAGTGCATCCGTCCGACCGGCTGGACGGGGAAGTCGTAGTTTTCAAGGATGTCCGGGTTGCGGAAAACGGAGCAGATCACCTCCGCGTTCGTCGAGACCATCATGTGGTCGTCGCAGAAGCCCTGCCAGTCTGGTTCGACGCCGGCATTCCTGAACACATCCTCCATCACGATGTGGCAGAAGCGGCTGTCCTGCGCCGCCCAGTAGTCTAGTGAGGCGTCGCGGACGCAGTCCACGACCTTGACCGTTTCCGCCCCGGCCAGCGCGCACGCGGCCGTCGCGGCAAAGAAAAGAGCTCGCATTCCGTTTACCTCGCTTGGTTTGCTGTGAAAGTGTGAAAGGAAAGCCGCCCCGCATGGTGCGCGGGACGCCGTTGACGCGCGTGGGTGCCCCAGGGGTCTAGAATTTCGCGTCCCCGACTTCAGGGACGATCTCGAACACGCGGCTCACCTTGGTTATGTCGAATACGATCTTCGGCCCCGGCTGCAGCGCGGCGAGGATGACTTTCCCCCCGCCTTCCTTGGTTTTTTGGAGGATGCGGACGAGGACGCCAAGCCCGCTGGAGTCGATGTGGACCATGCGGCCGAGGTCGAACAGGACGTTCTTCCCGGCAGTTAGGTTGTCCATGACATCCTCCAGCAGGTTCGGCGCGACGGCCGCTACCAGGCGCCCGTCGACGGCTACTTTGAGGACATTGCCCTCATCTGTGATGTCCCATGCCATATTGTTTGTTTCCTTTCCTTGAAGTTCCCATGATCGCATCCGAAAGCATTCGGCTGCAATCGACTGCATCCGATTGCTAGTTAAACACCCTCCAGTCCCGGGCCATCGCCCCGGTGAATGGCGATCCGTTCC
>JAFWPM010000099.1 GCA_017509565.1 Kiritimatiellia bacterium
AGGCTCCGCCTCGGCGTCCTCGGCTCCGGCTCCGGCTCGAACATGCAGTCCATCCAGGACGCGATCGAGGCGGGGACGCTCGACGCCGAGATAGTCACGGTCATCACCGACGTCCCCGGGGCCCGGATACTGGAGAGGGCCGCGCGCCACGGCATTCCCGCGCGCCATGTCGACCATGCGCCCTTCAGGACAAAGCTTGAGGGAAGGGCCGAGGACGAAGTGGTCGGCATCCTGAAGGACGCCGGGGCCGACGTCGTCGTGCTGGCCGGCTACATGCGCGTGGTGAAGGCGAAGCTGCTTGCGGCCTTCCCGGACAGGGTAATCAACATCCACCCGGCGCTGCTGCCTTCGTTCCCGGGCATCGCGGGATGGAAGCAGGCGCTCGACTACGGCGCCAAGATCGCCGGATGCACCGTCCACTTCGTCAATGCGGGGATCGACTCCGGCCCCGTCATTGTCCAGCGGGCCGTCACGGTTGAGGACGCAGACACGCCGGAGTCGCTCCACGCCCGCATCCAGGTGCAGGAGCACCTCGCCTACCCCGAGGCCCTCCGCCTCATCTCCGAGGATCGCCTCGCCATCTACGGGCGGCGGGTCGTGACCTTCTAGCGCGTCGGCCGGCGGGGGGCGCCGCCCTATTCAAGGCCGGCCGACAGGAGCCACACGCCGCGGGCGTGGGACAGCCGCAGCAGGAGTTCGTTTTCCCCGGCCCTGAGGCGGACTGGAACGCGGACGTTCCCGTCCTGCCACTCCCGCGCCCGGACATCGTCCAGAAGCTTTCCGCCATTGAGGAACACCTCGATCCCGTCGGAGACGCCCAAGACGAGCGTCGCGTCGCGCTCGGAGTCGCTTTCCACCTTCGCAAGGGCGTAGGCGAAGGAGTCGTTCGCCTGGCGCCCGAACGTGGCGGTCAGGTTCGCGACCGGACAGGCGCTGAAAGCGGCATTGGTGTTCAGCGCCGCCGGTTTCCAGGCGGCGAAGGTGCCGTCGTCGAGCAAATGTATGGATTCCGGGTCAACCGGCCCCGCCGGCGGCGGGCGGCGGCAATGGCCGAACTTCCCGTCCGGGAGCGAGAACGGCCCGGCGGCAAGCCATCCGCCGACTGGCGCGAGGCCCCCCGCGCACGGCGCCGGAAACTGCCTGAAGCGCCGTGGCGGCGCGAAGCGCGGCCCCCGCGCGTCCGGGCCGGCGGCGCCTTCCGGGGTGAATTGCATCCCCGGCTGGGACGCCGAGATTCGCCAGCCGCAGGGTGCGCCCCCGACGGCCTGCGGGAGCGGCAGCGACGCCACCGTCTCCCCGCGCGAGACGAGCTCGACCGCGCCGCCCTCCGCGTCAAGGCGGAATGCGACGCCCCCGCGAAGCAGCGAGTGCAGGCGGCGGGCCCCTAGCGACGTGTTGCGGACTCCGCCCGCCTCGAAGAAGGCCAGGCTTGCGGAAGGCGAATTAGAGACGACGCACGCCACCGACGAGCCGTCCGGCATCAGGAATTCAACGCAGGCGGCCGAGCCGCGCCTCGGCGCGTCGCGCCAGCGGACCGACATTGAGGCGGGGCCCGGGCGCGCGCCGCCGCGCCATTCAAGGAGGGCCGGGGATTCCGGCGAGGCCGGTTCGCAGGAGACGAACGACCCGCCCTCCTGGTCGAACTCGCGCCGCGCAAGCGAGTAGCTTGGCGAGAGGCCTCCGGCCCAGGCGGCCCAGGCGGCGTCAAGCGATTCCGCGCCGCCGTAGATTTCGCCGATTAGGATGTCGAACGCTCGGCGCCCGGAAGCCCCGCCCGGCACGTCGCGCGCCGCGTAGCGGTGGCAAAGCCTCCGCCAGCGCCCCGCGAAGTCCGGCGTGGACTGGAGGAATGCCGTCATGAGAACGGACAACCCGCGGGACGGCGACGGGTCCGCGTAGATGGCCGAGAAGGACGGCCTCCCCGCGCCGCGCCACTCCGCAAGGCCGTCGGCGAGGTGGTTGTGGATCGGGGCGCGGTCGAGGACGTTCACGGCGAGCGTGTGCGCCGCCGGGTCGTAGACATGGCTCGAAAGGAAGTCCGGCACCCCCTCCAGGAAGAACCCCCAGGAGTCCCGCGTGTTGCCCGTGAGGCAATACTGGAAAAGGTGCGTCGCCTCGTGGAGGACGATGTAGCGCGTCTGGTATGGCGTCCCCGCGTAGAGGTACGAGCAGCCGAAGCCCTCCTGCGTCACGCCGCCGAGCGTGAAGGCGAACATGGAGTCGTCCATCATGGCGCGCTTCAGTGCGCGGCGCGACGACGCCGCCACCAGCGCCATGCGCGCGCGTCCGCCCAGCGGCTCCCCGCCGAACAGCGCGGACAGGTGCGGCCAGGCGAGCTCCAGCAGTTCGAGCATTCCCGCGGCCTCGGCGTCGGGCAGGTCGCTCTTCACGGCGTAGTGCCGCGAGCAGTACCAGGAAAACCCCGCCGTCTCGCGGACGAAGTCGCTGCAGGAAAGGCCCTCGGGCGGGACGCGGCGGGCCAGGGCGACATCGAGGGGCGGGACCAGGCGTGAGACGTTGCCGGACACTTCGACCTCGGCGCGCTGCGATTCTGGCGGCGGCGGAGTCCTGCAGTGGCGGATGTCCCAGGGCGCGTCGGCAGCCGCGACGGCGCCCAGGCGCAGGGCGATGGCCAGCAGGGTGGCCTTCTTTCTCATGGAATGGTCGCCAAAGCCCATGTGTCAGCGCTCCGTTGTCCCGAGGCTGAGGATCGGGAGGATTTCCGAGGAGAGCGTGGCGTCGAGGTCGAAGAGGATGAACCCCGCCGCGCCGCCGCGCCGCAGCGCCTGTATCTGGTCGATCACCTGGCCGGCGCCAAGGCGGCTCTCCGACGCCGTCACCCCGATGCCGCCGACGATCTTCCGCGCAAAGGAGCCCTTCCTGAGCTGCGTTCCGAGCAGCTCGGAGTAGCGCTCCATGCTTTCGGTGTAGTTCATGGGCATGGCATAGTCGATGTAGCCGCTTTCGAGCCACGCCATCCAGTCCTGGCCGACGGACTCAACGCACGTCGGGTACTTCCCGAGGACCGCCGCCGAGAGCTCCAGCCCCGGCGCGACGCGCCTCTGGGCCGTCCTGACGGCCGCGACAAGCGACGTCACCTGCCTTGCCCGCCAGCGCATCACGCGCCCCATGAGCGGCTGGCGCTTCGTGGCGGACTTCCAGTCCGCGATCTCGCGGCCGCCGTTGTCCCGCACGAAGCGCGTCCTGGCGCCATAGCCAAGGGAGCCGTAGTAGTCCTGGTAGCGGACATAGTCGAGGTGGAGGCCGTCGATTTTGTACTTCTGCATGATTTCAGTCGCGATGGACACGATTCTGCTCCTTACGCCGGCCGACGACGGGTCGAGCCAGTCCTGGCGCCCCCCGGCGGTGTTGTCGACGAGCCAGCCGTCGCGCCCCATCCGCTCGCGCTGCGCCTGCGAGGCGCCGCTTGCCGTGAGGCAGCAGAGCCATGCGTGGACGCGGATGCCGCATGGCCGGGCGGCGGCGATGCAGGCGGCGAGCTGGTCGCCGAAGCGCTCGCACGCCGCCGATTTCGGCACCGTTTTCAGGAAGCAGTTCGCCGACACCGCCGACGCGGAGTTGATGAAGATGTCCGTTATGCCGGCGGCGGCAAGTTCGCGGCAGGTGCGCGGCCAGTCCCCCGGATAGAGGCCGAATCCGGAGTGGTCCCACACGGCGCGGATCTCGCCATGCCTGGGCGACTGCGCGTATCCGTAGGCGCGGTCGAGATGCTGGCCGGCCTCGCGGGCGAAGAACCAGGCGTCCGCGCCGCGCCCGGCCGCGAGCATTGAGCGGGCGGCGCCGCGCGCCGTCTCGGCGTCGGCCAGTTCCCCAACCGCGTTCGAGCGCTTCGGGCCATGCGGGAGGCGCCCCACGGCCGCTCGCGCGTCGGCCTCCGTCTTCCACGAGCCGGTCGAAGCCGATGCCGAGAGCCTGGCGCGGGCGGCCTCGCGCCAGATTTCCGGCGCGACCTCCCCGGCGAGCGCAAGCAGCAGCGTCCCCTTCTGGGCCGCGTCGCCGTCGGCGAGCAGGACATGCGTCATCCAGTAGCCGCCGTCGCCGCGTAGCCAGGCGGCGTCCCCGTCGCTTTTCCCGGCGGCGTCGGCCCACCAGGCGATTACCGAACTCCGGCCGGGGACCGGGAAGGCCTCGACGATGTTCGGCGACGACTGGCGTATCTGCGCGGCGGAGTTCCTCGGCCGCGACTGGCCGAAGACCATCATCGCGCGCTTCGCGTCCCGCTTGTATTTCCCGACGCGGACACCGACAACCGAGGCCAGCGCCTGCGACGAGGAATATGTAACCACAAGGCGGCCGCCGCGGGCGACAAACGACTTGTACGCGGCGATCTGCCGCGCCGTCGGCTCGTCGCAGTGCACAAGCACCGCCACCTTCCGCCCGGCCAGCGCCCCTGGGACGTCGCGGTCCGGGGCGATGTCCGCGGCCACGCCCCCGTCCTTCATCCAGCGCACCGCATGGTTGGCGAGCGACTTCGCGAAGCGGCGCTCGCCGGCGTCGCGAAGCGACTCCTCCCCGTGCAGCACGACCACCTGGCTTTTCGCCAGAAGCGGCGCCGCGAAGAAAAACGCGGCCGCCGTCAATATTGCCCGAATCGCCTTCAGCATGTGAAATTCTTCCATATTTGGCGGCCCCGCAGGCGGGGCCTCACCTCTCCAGCAGCCTAAGATCCCCCTCGCCAAGGACGCGGTACTCGCCGGGCCGCAGCGCCCCGAGGGCCAGCCGGCCTATCGCGACGCGCGTGAGGCGGACGACATTGAGCCCGACGGCCTCGCACATCCTGCGGATTTGCCTGTTGCGCCCCTCGCCAAGGGTGAACTCAAGCACCGTGTGCGCGCCCTTCCTGCCAAGCACCCGGACCCCGGCGCCCCTTGTCGTGTAGCCGTCGATCTCCATGGGGGCGCGGAGAGTCTCGACGGTCTCCCGCCCGCAGACGCCGGAGACCTCGACCTCGTAGCGCTTGCGGTGGCCGTAGCGCGGATGGGTGAGGCGCGCGATCAGGTCGCCGTCGTTTGACATGAGCAGGAGCCCCTGGCTGTCCTTGTCGAGGCGCCCGACGGGCACCAGGCGCACGGGGATGTCGCGCACCAGGTCTGTCACCACGCGGCCGCCATGGCCGTCGCTGGCGGCGGAAAGCCACCCGCGCGGCTTGTTGAGCGCCACGGTCACCTTCTCCTCCTCCTGCGCCGGAAGCGGCGCCCCGTCCACCTCGATGCGGTCGGCGGCGGGATCCACGCGCGCGCCCATCTCCGAAACGACGGCGCCATTGACGCTGACGCGCCCGGCGGCGAT
This sequence comes from Kiritimatiellia bacterium, assembly GCA_017509565.1. GTDB lineage: Bacteria > Verrucomicrobiota > Kiritimatiellia > RFP12 > JAAYLN01 > RGIG5952. The sequence continues at coordinate 5,311 of JAFWPM010000099.1, forward strand.
CATTGCCTCGGCGTGCCGGCGCGACGCCAGCCCCGCCCTGGCGATTGCGAGCTGGAGCCTGATTTTACCGTCAGCGGCCATCGCGCGCCTCCCTGGCCTCCACGGCCAGACGGACGATCTCCCGCGCGACGTCGCGCTTCGGCATGAGCGGCAGTTCCAGGCGGAACCCGCCGCGCCCGAACACCGTCACCAGGTTGGTGTCGGTGCCGAAGCCCGCCCCAGGCGCGGTGACGTCGTTCGCGCAGATGAGGTCAAGGCCCTTGTCGGCCAGCTTGCGCCTGGCCTCGGCGTCGGGGGCGCCGGTCTCGGCCGCGAAACCCACGAAAACGCGTCCGCCCTTGAGCGGCGCGACCTCCCGTAGGATGTCGGGGTTCGGGACAAGCGGTATCGACGGGGCCATCGCCGATTTCTTGAGCTTCAACGCGGATACCGCCGCGGGGCGCCAGTCGGCGACGGCCGCCGCCATCACCAGAATGTCGGCCCCGTCGAGTTCGCCGCGCACGGCCGCAAGCATGTCAAGGGCGCTGACAATGTCGATTCTGCGGACGCCGGAAGGCGTCGGCAGGGACACCGGGCCGGCGACCAGGATGGCGTCGTGGCCGGCCGCCGCGGCCTCGGCCGCCACGGCGAATCCCATTTTCCCGGTTGACCTGTTCGAAATGAATCTCACGGGGTCGATATGTTCGCGGGTCGGCCCCGCCGTCACCAAAATTCTCATGGTTCCATATTACCATAGTTGCAAAAATCGCGTCGCTTTGATTAAATAGATTGACGGAATTAGTGCGAATGAACGCCTTTTTCCCGACAACAGCAAACTGCAAGATGAAGATTCTTTTCCAAGGGGATTCCATAACCGACGCCGGAAGAACGGCGTGCGCGAACAAGGAGAACATGGGACGCGGCTACCCGCTTCTCGTGCAGGCCCTCTTTGGACTTCGGCATCCGAAGGTGCCGGCCGAATTCGTGAACCGCGGGATCAGCGGGAACCGGGTCGTCGACCTCTACCAGCGCTGGAAGGTTGACTGCCTCAACCTCGCGCCCGATGTCCTGAGCGTGCTGATAGGCGTCAACGACACCTGGCACGAGGAATTCGGCAACGGCGTCGAGGTCCCGCGGGCAAAGGTCGTCTTCCAGATGCTGATGGACTGGACGCGCGAGGCGCTGCCAAAGGCGACGCTGGTGGTCTGCGAGCCGTTCGTGCTGGCGGCGAGCAAGGCCGGAGACGGGCGCGTCCCCGGCGAGAACTGGGCCGTGAAGGACCAGTGGCTGCCGGAGATGGAGGAGCGCCGCGCCTACACGAGGGCGGCGGCTGAGCGCGCCGGCGCGGTCTGGGTCCCCTTCCAGGAGACGCTGGACGCGGCGCTGGCCGATGCGCCGGCCGAGCACTGGCTCGGCGACGGCGTTCACCCGACGGCGGCGGGGCACGCCCTGCTTGCCGAGGCTTGGATGCGGGCGGCCGGGCCCGCGCTGGGGCTGTAGGCCCAGGCGAAAAGACCGGCTTATGTTCTGTTTGACAACGGGATAACCCCTCCCGCCGCCAAGCGGGAAAGGGTTGATGGAGGTATTTGGCCATGGATAGTGATTTGCAGGCGATTGTGAATTTCTACGAGCGCGACCGCGGCGTTGGCCGCGAGCAGATTATCCGCGCAATTGAACTCGCACTGGAAAAAGTTTTCGGCAGCACCTTCAAATGTCCCGGGCTTGTGCGCGTCTCGATCGACCGCAGGAAGCTGACGGTAAAGGCGTTCCGCAAGGTCACCGTCAGCGACGACGAGGTGGGCGTCGCCTTCGTCCCGCTGGCGAAGGCGCGCAAGGTGCGCCCCGACGCCGCCCCGGGCATGGAGTTCGAGGTGGAGATCCCGGCCAGCAGCCTCGGGCGCATCGGCATCCAGACGGCGCGCCAGACGATTCTCTCCAAGCTCCGCGAGGCCGAGCGCGAGACCGTCATCGACACCTACCTCGCAAAGGTCGGCGAGCTCATTTCCGGCCGGGTGAAGACCGTCACCTCCCGGCGCGGGGACGTCATTGTCGGCATCGACAACGCCGAGGCGGTGATCCCGCGCCGCGAATGCCTCCCCTCCGACAATTTCAACGAGGGCGACATGGTCAGGGCCATTGTCCTGAAGGTCGTCCCGCTCGCCGAGGCTATCCAGACGAGCACCCCGCCCGTGGTGCTGTCGCGCGCAAGTTCGTCGTTCCTGCGCCAGCTTTTCGTGAGCGAGGTTTCGGAAATCAACGACGGGTCGGTCGAAATCATGGGGATCGCGCGCGACGCCGGGTCGCGGTCGAAGATCTCGGTAGTCTCCCACGACGCGAACATCGACCCGATTGGCGCCTGCGTCGGCACCCAGGGCCGCCGCGTAAGGACCATCGTGAACGAGCTGGGCGGCGAGAAGATCGACATCGTCCGCTGGAACCCGGACATCTGCAAGTACGTGGAGAACGCGCTGTCGCCGGCCAAGCTGGCCTCGGTGGCGCCCGACCCGGATGACCCTCGCCGCATCCTCGTGGAGGTGACGGACGACCAGCTCTCCCTGGCAATTGGCCGCGGCGGCCAGAATGTCAGGCTCGCGACAAAGCTCGTCGGATGCAGCATCAACATCACCAAGCGCGAATCGGAGCTTTCGTTCGAGACGATGCTGGAGAACGCGGTTGCGTCGCTGATGAGCGCCGGGATCGCGGAGGCGGACGCCCGCCTGCTTGCGACTGCCGGCTACACGTCAATCGAGGGCGTGGCGGAGGAGAATGCATCGGCGCTGGCCGAGGCCACGGGCCTGGACGAGGCGGCCGCGGCCACCATCATCGGCAAGGCGGTGGCCGCAAAGCGGTAGCGGCGCCGTCAACATGGATTTTTCAAGGCGGTAACGGTAACGGCAAATGAAGATATACGAATTGGCGAAGCAGGTGGCGGCGAAGGCGGGCGACCTGGCGAAAATTGCGAGGGAGCAGCTGGGCATAGACAAGGCCGGCAACTTCACTAACCTGACCGACGACCAGGCGACCCGCCTGGCGCAGCTCTTCGCCAAGCCATCGGCGCCGACGCCTCCCGAACCCCCGGCGGTGGACGAGGAGGCGAAGGCGCTCCGCGAGAAGGCCGCCGCGCGC
>JAFWPM010000100.1 GCA_017509565.1 Kiritimatiellia bacterium
CGGATTTGACTGGGGGCAGATTGAGTCCATCCCCGGGTTCTCGCCGGCGGCGGAGCGGGCTGGCCACTACACGCTCGATCCGGGCGAAACGGTGCGCGGCAGCGCGACGGAGTCCATCGTTGCCGCCCTGCCGCCCGCGAACCACCCGCCGGGGATGCCTGGCGGGAACGATTTCGACAACCACCTGGAATTCAGCTGGCCACAGGAATACGCGTTCGTGGCCGACTACAACCGCGGCTTCGCCTTCAAGGCCTAGCCCCGAACTAGAAAGGACAAACGCCATGCAACACCACCGCGCCATGCTTGCGGCCGCCATTGCGGCGGCCATTCTGGCCGGCTGCCTCCCCGCACTCGCCGTCCCCCGCTACTGGGAGGCCGACGTGGCCGCCCCCTCGGCCTGGCAGACCGCCGCCTACCGGGGCGAGACCGTCCAGCTCACCGCCCGGCTCGTCAGAGGCCGCGAGCCCTTCGCCGTCCCGGAGGGCGCCGCCGCCCGGATGCTCGTCTCCACCAACGACTTCCGGGACGGCTGCTGGGAGTGGCCCGCCGCCGTCTCCACCTCCGGCGTCGTCCGCGCCACCTGGACGCCCGACATGGACCCCGGCGCCCCCGCCGTCCGCATCTTCCTCGCCGTGAGCGAGTCCGGGACCAACGTCAACTACGGCGCCAACTGCGCCATGCGCCTCCTCGGCTCCCCCGGCGCCGTCCCCAACGTGCTCCCGCTCCCCGCCGCCACCATCGACTTCGCCGCCGTCCGGGCGCTCAACGCCCCCTGGCTCGAGGAGGAGGCCGACCCCGTCTTCGCCGCCGTGTCCAACCGGTTCATCACCGCCGAGCAGGACCCGGTCTTCGACGCCTGGCTCTTCGGCACGGGCCTCCAGATGGACGTCGAGTTCGTCGCCTCGCCCCTGGACGCGGAGACCCTCGCCAAGGCGACAAACTACACCGACGCGGCCATCGCCGCAATCGACATCCCCGACCCGGACCTCTCCTTCACCAACGACTTCGTGAAAACGGAATACGATCCGAGGTTCTCGGAGTGGCTTGAGAGTGGGTTCGAAATGGATGTTGACGCCTACGTATCCCCGGCGCTTGACCAAGCCATGGCCTACACCGATGCCGTCGCCGACGGCCTCTCCCCGACGGGCCACGTCCACGACGCCGCCGACATCGAACACCTTGCGGAGTTCATTTCCGCAGTCGCGCCAGCCCCCGGCGACTACGCGGCGGTCTCGAACGCGGCCATGTCCGCCGTCCAGCCGGGCGACTTCCCGGCCATCGAGTCCGACCCAGTGTGGGACGGCGAGAAGGCCAACTACGCGACCAAGACCGAGGTGCAGACCGTCGAGGCATCCGTCAGCCTCGTCGCGATGATGGTCCAGGGCAGCAACGTCGTGGCCGAAGTGACCAACTACAACAGCCGCGTACACGCGCCGGCGCTGCGCCTCCTGCAGCTCAACGAGAGCAACGAGTACTTCCAGGTCTGGGCCGAGACCAACGGCCTCGCCCGCGTGGCGCTGGCCGCCACCAACCACGCCGACGCCGTTTCCGCCGCCGCCCTGGCCGCGGCCACCAACTACGCCGCGCCGCGCGCCTGGAGCCGCACCACGTCCGGACTGGGCGCCGACGCCCCCGTCGGCTACACGTGGATGTCCACGCCGCGCACGGTCCTCGCCGGCGGCCTCGAATTCGAGAAGCACGCCGCGGCGAACGGCGCCATCTGGATACTCGCCTCCAACGGCATGGCCGCCGACTTCCACGCGCAGACAAACAACACGGCCTTCCTCGACCTGTCGAGCGCCGACGGGACGCCCGTTTTCCGCGTCGAGAAGACCGACTCGTTCCTCGTCGGCGTGGACACGACCTCCGTCAGCGTCTCCGGCGACACGCTTGTCTGCGGCGTCAACGCCGTCGCGGCGGAGCATCCGCTCGTCCGCGTCAAGGCCAGTCTCTCCGACCCGGAATGGGCGAAGGAGGAGGACGGCATACCCGCGTCGCTCGCGACCGTCGCATGGAGCGGATCGGCCGGCGCCTGGGTCTGCGAGATAACCAAGACGCATAGCGGCCCCGCGATATTCGCGACGATGGAGTACCTGCAGGAGGGCGGCACGAAAATCATCAACTCCGCGCCGCTTGACGTGTCGCAGGGCATCCTCTGCACGGACGGCATCCACCGCGTCCGCCCGGTATGGAGCAACGGCGCGGTAACGTGGGAGGTGATGCAGTGATGTGCGCGTTCCGCAGGTTCCGGGCGTTCTGGCGCGGCCTCTGCTGGCCGGGGCGCATCGCGTTCGCGACGGCTCTCGTCGCTGCGGTGATCTACGGCGGCGGCAAGGGCCGCATCGTCGTCGACGACCCCTACGTCCAGGACGCCGGCAGCTACCTCACCAACGACGTGGCGCACGTCGCCATCGCCAAGCGGACGCCGCTGCTCCCGGACGACGCGGAGATACTGGTCTATTTCCGCGACAAGGACTCGACCAATGCCGTGGATTGGGTGCGCCTGGAGCCGCACCTGGCGTTCGCCGACCACCCCTTCGACTACCCGCTCCCCGGCCCCGCGACAAACTACAGCGTGATGGTCGCGGCGAACTACGTCCCGGCGCCGACGGTGCACACCAACGGCGTCTGGTCGATAGCCGGATTCGTCATCCCGGCGAGCGGCGGCAAGATGGGCTTCAAGTCGGCCCGCACCGAGAGGCCGGGTTGGCCCACGGCGGCGGACTACGTGCAGGACGGCCTGATCGCCATGTGGGACGGCATCGAGAACGCCGGATGGGGCGTCCACGACCCGAACGCCACGGTGTGGACCAATCTCGCGCAGGATAAGTGGCATCTGACGGTCAACGCCGCCGCCGTCTGGACGGACAACTCCGCCCGCAAACCCACCACGGCGGGCTACAACATCGCCCTGTGGCCGACGGCCCTCACGGCGGCCGAGGAGAATCTTGCGCGGACGGTCGAGATAGTCGCGACGTGGTCGGGCAGGTGGCAGAACACGGGGAACAGCAACAACAAGGTGGCCATGCTCTTCAACTGGGGCCAGTCCGGCAACGGCGGCAAGACGTTTTTCATGTCGGCGCAGGACGGCAACCTGTTTTCCGCGCAATGCAGGCCCGCCAACTCGACCCGCTTCGCCCGTAGCGGGAGCCTGTCGCTCATCCCGGTAGGCAGGCCGTTTCAGCTGTCCGCCGACTTCGCGGCCTCCATGCTCTCCCGCCCGACGCGGCTCTCGCTCAACGGGTCCGCAATGGCCGGGACGACGGCGATAGGCCGCGACAGCGCGGGAGGCATCGAGCTCGGCGGGCCGCCCGGCCACCACTACTACCTGCTGGGCGACATCCACTGCGTCCGCGTTTACAGCCGCGTCCTCACGGCCGCCGAACTGGAGAACAACCTGGAAATCGACAAAGCGAGGTTCAACCTGCAATGAAAACAACACACACAATCGCGTTCGCTGCGACGCTCGCGGCATACGCGCTGGCGGCGTCCGCAGCGCAATACTCCAAGCTAGGCATCGTCTCCGCCGTCAAGCGGCTGGGCCGCATCGACGCGATGAACGCCTGGATCAAGCAGGCGGGCTACTGGGACGAATGGCTCGCCTGCCAGGTGTTCGCCGACGACTACCCCGGATTCGACGCCATCACCAACGCGGCGGTGGCCTCCGGGCTTTGCTCGGCGGCAGAGGCCGACGCCATCCTCGCCGAGTCGCGCATCGAGAAAAGCGGCCCGGCGGAAATCGACGCGCTGCTCCTCCTCGTCGAGAACGACAAGGCTCTGCGCGAGAAGTTCCACGGCGGGCGCATCGGCCAGTATGTCGTCACGAACGAAAGCGGGCGGCTGATCCGCGTTGACCTCTACGCCGACGGGGGCTGCTGGACGAACGGCCTGGCCGAGGCGGCCCGCGCCCTGAAGGACCCGGAGGCGGAGGCGAAACGGCTGGCGGCGCTGGCAGAGGAGCGGGAGCGCGTCCAAGCCGCGTGGGAGGCGGCAAACCTCCCTCCGGACCTGGCCGCGCTCCGCGCCCGCCAGCGCGAGGTTGAGCGCCAGAACGCTGCCGCGGAGGCCGACTGATGCCGAAAACTGTCAAAATCATCATCATCGACACCGGCGCGCCAAAGGGCCAGTCCGGGCGCTCGTTCGTCGCCGACGAATCGGACCCCGCCGACCTCAACGGCCACGCCACCAACGTCGCCGAGGTAATCCGGCAGCGCGCCCCGGACGCGCAGTTTGCCTTTTTCAAGGCGGTCCCCAAAAGCGGCCGCGGCTCTCCGACCGATCTGGCAAACGCCCTCTTCGCCGCGGCCGCCGAGGAACCCGACATCGTCAACGTCTCCCTCGCCGTGCCACGCGGCGAGCCGCGCCTGCGCCGCGCCGTCAAAACCCTGCGCGCTACCGGCGCCCTGATAGTCTGCGGCGCCGGCAACGACCCCGCGAAAGGCGTCCAGTGGCCCGCCCGGTACCCGGAGACAATCTACGTCGGCGCCCTGGGAAACGACGGCCGGCCCGCCGGCTTCTCGCCGTCCGGTTGCGACCTCATGCTTCCGGGCGACCGCGTTCCAGTGCGCGTCAGGGGGCACGGGAGGGCGCCGCTCAGCGGCACTTCCATCGCCTGCGCCGCCGCGTCCGGGCTGCTCGCGGCGGCAATGGCATCCGGGGCCGCGGACGCCCTGGAAACAATCAAAAACAGCCTAAAACCCGAA
>JAFWPM010000101.1 GCA_017509565.1 Kiritimatiellia bacterium
AATCAAAAAAAATACCCCATTTTTTCCAGGCCAGCAACGCGGCGCAGCGCCGGAGCCACCGCCCGGCGCGCTAGCTGCCAAACTCGCAACGGTCGAAACGGAAGCCTTCGGCGTTTTCAAGGCGCGCCGGGCGCGTACGGCCGATGTTCGCCGCGCCGTGACGCTCCCAGCCGGGGAGCTCGGCGTCGCCAACGCGCCGGAACGCGCAGTCCTCGAAGCGGAAGTCGCGGAAGGGCGCGTCGGCGCGACCGCGTATGTTCGGCAGTTCCAGCGCTGTGGCGCGGACGCGACGCAGCGTGACGCGCCGCACGGCCTCGACCCGGGTGGTTTGCGGGTCGCCCTCGATCTTCGCGTCAAGCGGGTGCGCGTAGATGCCGTCCATCGCGATGTCCTCGAAGAGGAGATCTTCGATCAGGGTCGCCTCGCGCCCGTAGTCGGGATTGTCCGGCATCGGCGGCAGGACAATGTCGATGCCGTTCGTCGTGTCGCGCATGGCGATGCGGCGGAAGGCGCAGTCGCGTATCGTCCCGTCGCAGCACCAGCCGACGCGGATTCCACTCGCCCAGGAGCGGACGCGGCAGTCGCGCACATGGACGCGCTCACAGGGCTTGTTTTCCGCGAGGGAGCGGCTGTTGGCGCGGACGACAATCGCGTCGTCGCCGCATTCGATGTCGCAGTCGGCGACGTCCACGTCGCGCGAGCAGTTGACGTGCAGGCCGTCGTTGTTCGGGTAGCGCACGTCGGAGCGGATCGTGAGGCCGCGGACGCACACGCGGTCGCAGTCGTGGATCCAGAAGCCCCAGCCGGCCGGCCCGTTCACGAGCGAGACGCCATCGATGCGCACGTTGCGGCAACCGGCGAGGAACACGACGCGCGGCAGGGATTCGCCCGCCGGGAGGATGCGCTCGAACTCCCACCCGGTCCAGTCCGGCGCGGTCTTGCGGCGCACGTGCGCCCGGCCGTTGCCGTCGATGATCCCTTCGCCGGTGATGGCGACGCCGTCGCACCCGTCGGCGAAGAGGAACGCGGCGTTGCGGCCGCGCGGGCAGTTCGCGGCGACTACATGCCGAGCATCGGGCCAGTCGGGGAAGTCGGCCATGTCAGGCGAAGCGAGAAGCCGCGCCCCCTTTTCGAGGTGCAGTTCCACGCCCGGGCGCAACCGCAGAGCGCCGGAGAGGTAGGTGCCGGGGGGGAACGAGACGCGGGAACCCGGCACTGCCGTGCCGGGCACGGAACAGTCTACAGCAGGCGCGGGACGGACCTCTGCTGCCGCGCCCGATGCGGCGAACGCCGCTGGGGGGGCGGGATGGGCGGCCGCGTATTTCGCGGCTTCGCCGATGGCCGCCTGTATGGCGGCGGTGTCCTTGGCAACGCCGTCGGCCCTGGCGCCGAAGTCCTGTGGAATGAATGTTCGCATCGCTGTGGCGACGGGCGGCGCGGCGTCCGTCAGATTTTGAGCACGACCTTGCCGACGTTCTCGCCGCGCTCCAGAATGGCGTGCGCCTCGGCGGCGCGGGCGATGGGCAGGACGGCGTGGATCGTGGGGACGATTTCCCTTGATTCGAGCTTGGGCCAGACGTCGCGCACGAGGCGCGAAAGGAGCGCGGCCTTTTCCGCGGGGCTTCGCTTGCGCAGCATGCTGCCCTTGAGGTTGATGCCTCGCGTGAGAATGGCGCGCAGCGGGATCTCCGAAGTCGTGCCCGCCAGCGTCGAGATGAGGACCCAGCGGCAGCCCTCGTTCACGAACGGCAGCGCCCGGCCCAGCGTCTCGCCGCCCAGGCAGTCAATGGCGACATCGACGGGATGCCCAGCCTCGGCCTCGCGCTTCAGGACCTCGGCGACGTCCTCGGCCGATGTGTCGATGACGACGTCGGCGGGCAGGTGCGCGATCCTGCGGCGGATGGCGTCCGACAACACCGACGTGATGACGTATGTGCCGAAGGCGTGGGCCATCGGAATGCCGACGGAGGCGAGTCCGCTCGCGCCGGCGGGGAAGAAGAGCGTCTCGCCCGGCTTGAACCCGCCCTCGTCGAAGAGGTTGAGGTAGCAGGTGGCGTAGGCTTCGGGAAGGGCGGCTGCCTCCTCGAAGGAGAGTCCGCGCGGGATGGGCATGACCATGCCCTCCGGCACCGCCGCGTATTCGGCGTAGCCGCCACCGCCCAGGAGCGCGCAGACCTCGTCGCCGGCCTTCCAGCGCGTCGCGCCTTCGCAGACCTCGTGGACGACGCCTGCGACTTCCAGGCCCATCCACTCCGGCCAGCCGGGGGGCGGTGGGTACTTGCCGGCGCGCTGGAGTAGGTCGGCGCGGTTCAGCGTCGCCGCGCGGACTTCGATCACGACTTCGCCGGGCTTGGCGACCGGCTTTTCGACGTCGGACCAGACGAAATCCCTCGCCTCGCCCCGGACCAGCATGGCTTTCATGGTCGTCATTTGTCGCTTCCTTTCATTCCGAGTCCGCGCCCGCCATCGACGGCCCACGTCTGGCCCGTGACGAAACGGGCGGCGTCGGAGCAGAGGAAGAGGACCGTCTCGGCGATGTCCCTGGCCTCGCACTTCACGCCGAGGAAGTTGGTCTTGAGAGCGTAGTCGCTGTCGTCGGCTCCGGTGCCGGGCCGCTGCACGACGCCGGGGGCGACGGAGTTGACCGTGACGCCGAACGCGCCCATCTCCTTGGCGAGCGCCCGTGTCATGGCGATGATGCCGCCTTTGGAGGCGGCGTAGTCGACGCTGCCGCGCAGGCCGTTGAAGGCCACGATCGAGGAGATGTTGACGATGCGTCCGCCGCGCCCCTGGCCGCGCATGACGCGCGCGGCCGCGCGGCTCGCCCAGAGGGCGCCGAGGAGGTTGACGCCGAGGATGCGCAGGATCACTTCGTCGCTCTGGTCAGCGAGGGGCTTGATGTCCTGGCGCGCGCTGCCGCCGGCCACGTGCACCATGATGTCGAGTCCGCCGAAAGCCTCGACGGTCTTCGCCACGGCGGCGTCCACGCAGGCGCTGTCCGTGACGTCGGCCGGCACGGCGAGGGCCGTGCCGCCGGCTTCGACGATGTCGCGCACCGTTCTGGCGCAGGCCTCCTCGGTGATGTCGCAGACGGCGACTTTCGCGCCCTCCGCGGCGAGCATCCTGGCGGTCGTGCCGCCGATGTAGCCGCCCGCTCCCGTGATGAAGGCGGATTTGTTCTCGAATCGTTTGTTCATTGGAGAATCTCCCAATTTCGTGAATCCTGCGAATCCTGTCAAAAAAGTCCCGCGTCCTCACGCATCGACCCCGCAGGCGCGGAGCAGCGTCCGCTCCACGGCGAGTTCGTGGTCGTAGCCGAAGGGGTTCGCGGTTTCGCCGCGCACGATGCGGGCGAAGTCGGCCAGTTGCGCGTCGTAGCGTCCGCCGAAGCCGGGGACGTCGATCCATTCGCGGGCGTCGGGCGCGCCGGGGCCGCCGGAGGACGCCCGCCATGCGACGGACATCTTCGTCGGGTTTTCCATCGGCTTGATTTCGACCGTGCCCTTCGTGCCGCATACTACGAGCTGGCGGCGGTGGTAGCCGTTGGCCTCCAGCGAGGTCGTGCGCACCGTGCAGGTGGCGCGGGGGTATTGCAGGACGGCGAGGCCGTTGTCGATGCATCTGGCTTCCTCGGGGAAGCTGTTCATGTTCAGCGGCACGACCTTGTCCGGCTCGCCGAGCATCCAGACAACGAGGTCGATGAGGTGCGAGCCGAATATGTACATGTCGCCGCCCCTGAAGTTGGCGAGCCAGCGGCGGTAGTCGGCCGAGTGGGTCGTGCTCATCTGGCAGTCGATTTCGAAGATGTCGCCGAGTTCGCCAGAGCGCGCCATGCCGAGGCACCGGCGGATGGCGGGGTTGTAGCGGTACATGTAGGCCATCTGGAAGGCTTTGCCCGCGCTGCGCAACGTCTCGACGAGTTCGCGGAAGTCGGCGTAGTCCTCTCCGCCGGGCTTGTCCATGTGGACGTGGAGTCCGAGCCGGGCGCAGCGGAGGGCGGCCGCAAGGCCGTCGGGCACGTCCTTCTCGACGCAGACCGCCTCCAGTCCCGGCGTGGCGAGGAGTTCGGCTTCGCTTGTGAACGCCAGCCCTTCGTAGCAGCTCAGGCCGCGTCGCTTTGCGAACCATTCGGGGTCGTCCTCTGCGACGCCGACAACTTCGAAAAACTGCGGGAACTTCCGCAGCGTGGCCATTGTGGCGTCCGCGTGGTTGTGGCCGATGCCGATCTGGGCGATTTTTACGGGTTTCATGGTTGCGGCTCAGGGGATGTTGCCGCAGGCGGCCGGGCTGGGCGAGCGGGCGATTTCGTAGAAGAGGCGGCCGGTCCCATCAGGGGCGCGAGTGGAGACGCGGAAGCGGAGACGCTGCTGGGCGGGCTCCACCTCGCACGGGATTTCCGCGACGCGGCGGCCGGAGGCGTCGAGGGCGAAGACGGCGGGGGCCGCGCCCCCGCACCCCGCGCTGTCGCCGGACAGGGCCGGCGACACAAAACTCGCATTGAGCCGCAGTTCCACGTCGGCGGCCGCGGCTTCGACCAGGGTGCCGGCGCCCCACTTGATGAGCACCTGCCGCGTTTCGTCGGCGTAGCGCGCCCCCCTGCCCTGGACGTCGGCGAGGTGGACGAGCAGGATGCGCGAGGATTCGGCGAGCGGGGCGCCGTCGAGGGAGGAGGCCCAGATGGCGGCGGGCACGGGCGCGGATTCCCCTTCGGGCAGGAGTTCGAACGAGAGCGCCCCCGCGTCGATGCGGCCGGATTCTGCGAAGCCGCCGCAGGTGCGCTCCGTCGCGATGGACATCGACCCGCGTTCGGGATCGAGGGAGAGGGCGTCCGGCTCCGCGCCGTCGCCGCGCAGGAAGAGGCACACGGCGGCGCGGTCGCTCGCGGAGACGAGCGGGTCGGTCACGGCATCGAAGTAGCCCATGTTGCCCTTGCCGTCGACGAGGTTGGCGCTCTGGTGCGAGTAGGCGAAGCGCCAGAGGCCGGCGAAGCCGCGGGAGGCGGCGAGCGCCCCGGCGAGGATGCCGCCGACGCCGCGGTAGCGGCCGGGACCGCTGAAGTTCCATTCGGAGCTCACGCACGGCATCGGCGAGGCGGTCGCGTCGAGCCGGTGCAGCATCGCCGGGCTCCCGGCACGGACTGGGTTCAGGTTGAGGTTGCGCGAAGGCAGTTTCCACGGCTGGCGGACGAACTGCGGGTGGTCGACGTAGAAGTGGCAGTCGTAGTAGTCGTAGAGCGGGGTGCAGCCCTTGCCGTGGCGGCCGCCGTTGTTGTCGTCCGTGAGGAGGGCGTGGCAGCCGAGCGAGCGGACGAAGGCGGAGCAGCGCTCCCACGCGCGGCGGGATATCCAGTCGGAGAACTCCTCGAAGCGCGGCTCGCCGGGGGACGGGATCCGCGAGAGGGACGCTTCGCCACCATCCTCGCGGCCGGCTTTCCCCTGCGGCGCGCCGGATTCCGTTTCCTCGCGAAACTCCCGCCATGCGGCGAGAAGGCGCGGATCGTCCCGCTTGTCGGCGAAGCTCATTTTCAGCGCGCCTTCGTTGATCAGCGAAACTAGCGGCATGCCGGGTTCGTCCTTGGCGGCGCGCCCCGTGTAGGGGTTCACGTGTTCGAGGAAGGCGGTGGCCCAGCGGCACCAGTCGGCGAAGGCGTCGTCGTGGCAGGCGATTAGCGTCTTGTAGAGCTGGACGGGGACGTTGCCGTCGCGGTCCACCCCGATGTCGCGCCACGGCACGGGCCGCGACACGTAGAGGTCGGTCGTCACGTAGATGCCGGCCTCGTAGCATTTGGCGAGGAGGTAGTCTAACCTGTCTATTTCATCGTCGATGACATCGGCAGGCATTGAAAGGTTGAAAGGTTGAAAAGTTGAAAGGTTGATGGTTGACGGTTGATGGCCTGTGGCCGGATTTTGACTTGCGCCCTCCGCCTTGCGCGCGGCGTATGCCTTGGCCCAGGCCCCGTCGTGGTGGTGGATGCGGACGGAGTTGTAGCCGCATCGGACGAAGCGTTCGACGAGCGTGTCAGCCAGCGCGTGGTCGGGATAGTTGGCGGTGAAGCAGAGGTTGGCGCCGTAGAAGCGCTGCGGGACACCGGGCAGCCCCTCGAACTCGAAGCGGTTGCCGACGGCGCGGAGCCACCCGTATTTGCCGGCGGGGGCGTCCTGGAGGCGCATTCCCGAGAAATCGAGCGCGGAGCCGGGCTCGACGTCCTTGTGCCATTCGAGCGGCGCCCAGCGGTCGCCCGGCAGGATTTCGACGGGCTTGCCGGCGGAAAGCCGGAGCGGCGCGCCGGAGGGGTCGGACAGCACGAAGCGCCATTCCGCAACCTCGCCGGCGGCGAAGGACTGCGGCCGGCGTTCGTCGCCGAACCGGACGGTCCAGGCGCCGCCCCACTGCCGCGAGTCCTGGGCGTACCAGCCGCGCTCCTCCGGGAAGGAGAAGCGCAGCGAGCGGCCCCCGCCGCAGGGA
>JAFWPM010000102.1 GCA_017509565.1 Kiritimatiellia bacterium
TACAGGAAGGAAAATGGAAAAGAAGAGGCAGAGAGAGGAGAAAGCATGGACGCAAAAATCGCAACATTCGCCATTGCCGCGGCATTGTCCGTAGGCTGTCTTTCGCCAAAGACAGCCGGGATATCCGCCGAAAAAGGCATTCTGAAGATCGAAGACCGCGGACTCGCCTCCCACGTGGAATTGGTGCAGGACCAGACAAAGGTGATCGACGGCGGGTTCCTGAAAGCGCAGGTGACTATCCGGAACACCGACAAGCGCGATTTCGAGTGCCAATACCGCTTTTCGTGGAAGGACAAGGACGGTCTTACGCTGAAAGGCGCGGAAACGCTATGGATGGCGCTGCCTCTCTATGGACGCGAAGAGTCCGTGATACAAGGCATAAGCCCCGTGCCTGGCGCGGCCGACTACCGACTTGTCATCCGCCTGCTTAGGGGCAGGTAGCTTGCATAGCCTAAGAAAAAGGGAATCGACATGGGACATCCTCAATACTCCTTGGTGGCGGCCACGCTGGCGGCCGCCGTATTGTCCGTCGCGGGTGCCGACGCCGCGCAAGGGCCGGTTCCAGCCGTGCTGACGGTCCAGAACCACGCTTCAGGCGATTTCGGCGATGCGCTGCTTGATGTCGGCGACAGGATATCCGCTGCGCTTTCCGGCGGAATCTTCAAGATCATCGATCCCGGAGACGCGATAGGGACGAACCAGAACCGCGGTCCGCAGGCGGAGGAGATGCCCGGCAGTTCCGCGACGCGTCTTGCGGAAAACCTTGGCGCTCGCGCACTCATCACCGCCTCGATCGGCGAAGTCTCGACGGTGGGATTTGGCACGCCGGCGCGCGTCCAGGCCCTCCGCATGACCATCACCATTTCGGCAAAGGAGCTTCCGGGCGGCGCGGAGATGGCCGCCGCCACCGTGTCTGAAATGTCGCCGAAAATGCTTCCGGCCGCGCTGGAGCAGAATGCGGACGCGGTGTGCTCGGAACTTCTTGGGCGTCTGGTTGAAAAGGCTTCTGCCAGATTCCTCGCGAAAAGCGCGAGCCTCGATTGGGGACGGCCCGCGGCCGCACTTGCGGAAGTCGGTTTCGGATGCAACTTCCCCGGCGCGGACGTGGCCATAGACGGAATCAGTTTTGGGACGGCCGGCACGATCGGCCAGCCGCCGCTGAAAGTCAACATCCAGGGCGGCATCCACAATCTCCGCATCTCGTGCCCCTGCGCCGAACCGTACGAAGTCCGCGCCAACCTCCAGGACGGCGCGATGTTCATGGTCATCCTCAAGGAGAGCGACGAGGGGCGGCGGATCCGCCGCGAAGACCGGCATTTCGACGCACTCATGGACCGCATCGCGAAGTCGGGGGCCACCGACGACGAAGTCAGGCTCCTCAGGGCGCGCGGATACGGCGCATATCTCGCCGGCAGCCACACCCGTCTGGAAGGCATTCCAGAAATCCTTTCGATGCGCGACTGCGAACCGCCGGCGCTTGGCCTGGAACCGGGCGACTCTTCCGGCGAGTCCGAGGCGACAACGGGAGAGCTGATTGATGCGGCTGCCGAACTGATCGAGGGTGGCTCCGGCGGCGGAAAAGGTGATTCCGCGGAAAAGGGAGGCGCGAAAAAGAAAGGGAAGGACGCGGCTTCCGAAAAAAACGGCAAGAAGGGAAGCGCGCGCAACAGCGGAAGCGACGGTAAAACGTCCGGCGCAGCGGAACCAGAAAGCGAAAAGGCTGCGGCGGACCGGCGGACAGCCGCATTCCCGGAACCTCCTGACAACACCGATTTCACTGCCATCGCGCCCATGGCGCTTCTCAACCGTCTGGAGCCTTCAAATGAATAGCAAACTCCGACTTCCCGCGACAGTCATCTTCGCCTCCGCCTTTCTTCTTGCGGGCTGCCACGGCCTCCATAAAACCGTCAAGTCGGGAATATCCGCTGCGGCGGATTCCAGCGGGGACGACACCTCGTCGAAAATAGCGCAGGCGATTTTCGACGAAAGCGGCGCGTCCGGGGAAAAAACCGACGACGCGCCTCTCCGCGACATCAAGACGGCCGTAGCGTCGCTCGTCGAGAAGATGCAGGACGACGAAGGCTTCCACGAACACTACGATCTGCGGCTTGCGGACAAGGGTTCGCTCCCTGTCCTGCAGATCGGGAACATCGACAACATGTCCGAGGAGCGCGTCATCCAGAAGCTGGAGTCGGCGCGTCGACGTCTGGAGATCGCGCTCCGCAAGACGCGTCTTTTCGACATCACCGACGATGCCGCGTCGTCCGAGTCGGTCTCGGCCGCGCTGGCCGACTCCATCCAGCAGAATGCCGGGATCGGATTGAACGATGGGGCCAACCTCCAGCGTTTCGGCACCCACGTTTCCGCCGACTACCAGATCTACGGCCGCTACCGCTCGTTCGGCGAAAGCGGCAGGCGCATCCACGAACTCTCCCTGCAGCTCATCGATCTCGCGACCGGGAAACAGGTATGGAGCGATCTCGAAGAGGTCGTGCAATGACCGCCGCCGCGCGATGCTTCGCCCTGCTGGCCTGCGCCCTGCTGGCCGGCTGTGCGACGCCATTCGAAAAGCGGTTGGCGGAGGCAAAGCGTGGCGACAGCGCCGCGCAATACGACGTCGCGCTCTGCTACGCCACCGGCAGCGGCACCGGCAAGGGCGGGACGCGGGGAACGCCCGATTCCGCGGAGGCGGTCCGCTGGCTTGAGAAAGCCGCGCCGCACAGCGGCGAGGCGAGTCTCGCGCTCGGACTCTTCCACTACTACCACCGCGGCGTGACCAAGGACTGGAACAATTACGAAGACGCCTTCCGGCTGTTCCGCTACGCGGCCGAAAAGCGCAAGACGCCAGGCGCCAGCCTGTGGATGGGCGAATGTTTCCTGAAAGGCAGGGGAACCGACCAGGATCTCGGCAAGGCCATCGAATGGTTCCGGAAATGCGCCGCGGAAACGAACACCGCGCCGGCCGAGGCCGCCGCCGCAATGTCGAAAATAGGTGCCTGCTACCTCTACGGCACTGGCGTGCCGCCCAGTTTCGAGGAATCGACGCACTGGTTCGGGATGGCCGCGAAAGCGGGCGACAGCTCCGCCGCGAAAATGGCCGATCTCCTCACGCGCGAATATTTCGAAAAGGCGCGCGACAGCGGCGAAGCGCAGGGCGCGGACAAACCCAGCTTCTCCATCGTCTCGTGGAGCTACGATTCCGGGGAAAGCGGATTCTCCCTTTCCGCCAAGCTTCGCGGAGACGACAGGATCGCCGCCTCGGAGTCCCTCAAGAGAAGCATAGTCGCCCAGTGCGAGAACGACCTTCTTCTGCGGGAACCATCGCTCGAACGCTCCAGCGTGAGCTGGGACTGGGCGGGGCAGGAACTCCGCGAGGACGGAACCGCATCATACAGGCTGCTCTGGTATTACGTCAAGGTTGTCGGGCAGGGCTACAACGCAAACAACCATTCGGGTTACCTGGACATAGACATCGGACGCCAGTCCTACGAGAGCGTGAGGAACCACGTCAAGAGCCACATAGCCGCCATCTGCTCAACGAAACTCGTCGCCATGAGCGAAAAACGCGAAATACCCGAAGGAACCCTTTTCGAGATACTCGACGAGAGCTTCAACGCCGAGAACCGCATCCTCCATGTCGTGTTCAAGGCCCTGAACTGAAGACCCGATGAACATACCAGCGAAAACATGCCTGTCATTGGCCCTGGCGTCCCTGCTGGCGGCCAAGGCCGCGCCGGGGGCCGACACGCTCCGCGTCCCGGCTCTGCGCGACGCCTTCAGCTGGGAGATAGCCGCCGAGGCGGCCGGCGAGCTGATGGCGCGCGGAGAATGGAACGACGGCCGCTGCGCAAGCTTCCAGCGCGAACGGGACGACGGAACCGTGGAATGGAAGATAACCTACAACGACCGCGAGATCACGCTCGTCAAAACCCCCGAAGGCGCCGACATCCGCCAATTCGCGAAATTCCTTCTTGCCGAACCCTGGCGCAACGCCCTTGAGCGGCGCCTTCGCGACGGAGCCGAACTCTCGCGCGGCGAACGGGAAATGGTGCGCCTCGTCTATTCCGCATGGATAGACTCCCTCAAGGCGATGACATCGCTAGGATACCAGTTCGTCGCGTTCCGGGCAAACGTCTGCCACGCAGGGTTCGAGGGCGCCCCGAAGGACGTCCCCTTGACGGACGGTACCATATACGGAGCACTTCGCCAGGGATATTTCGAAGGCGCGGAGACCGGCGGGGAGTTCGCGCAGACCATCTCCGCATGGGGCCAAAGCTTCGACGACGGACGCGATGAGCGCCGCGGTCTGCTCAAGACGATAATCCACGGCGGAGACCGCAAGAAAACTGACGCGATGACGCAACGCCTGCTCAACGAATATTTCTACGTTCCCCAGCGAATGGCGGCGTTTGGCCGCGAGATGCGCGTCCCCGCCGGGGCTGCGCATTCGAGGATCGAACTCTGGCGGCGCCTTGACGACGAACTGCAGGAAACTTTCGCCGTTCTCGCCTCGATCAGGGAGGCGTTTGCGCAGTGGCAGGGCAATTTCAGGCCGGCGACGCTTTCCTCCTCGCAGGCATCGGCCCTTTCGTCTGAAATGGAGGAAACGCGGAAGTCGCTTGATTCCGCCAACGAGGAAGCCGTGAGGCGCGCCCGCATCCTCTTCTGCGACTTCCCCTTCGTCCGCGCCTGCGCGTCTTTCAGGCAAGGCATCCGCGACAGCGTCGGCTGGATGTATTCCCGGGCGACGGAGTCGGCGAATCTCGGCAAGGCGGCGCGCCGGTTCTATTCGGACATCTCCGGCGACGCCATGCTCGCAAACATCAAGTCGAGCCATGCGGCAAACGAATACGAAGACGCCCTGGCGCTCTTCAGGAAAAACGCCAGCGACGACGAGACGGCTTCTTCGCTGCTCCGCGATTCTGGCCTGAAGCGCCTTGATGCCGGCGCCTTACGCTCCCTCGCGGAAGGCTGCGACGTTTGGTCGCAGAATTCCCTTTGCGAAATCGCCCCATGACACGTTCGAATCTCTTCGGAAAAGGTCTCGTCGATGCGCTGCCGGTCTTCGCCGGCTACCTTTCGGTCGGCTTCACATTCGGGCTGGCGGCCGCCCCGGCGTGGCATTCGGCCGCGCTCCCCGTGGCGGCGAGCATGACGCACCTGTCCGGCACCGGGCAGTTCGTCATCCTCTCGCTGCTGGGCGCGGGAAGTTCCCTCGCGGCCGTCATGGCCGGGATCATCGCCATCAACTTCCGCTACGTCCCCATGGCGATGGCGGTCTCGCAACGCCTCGACCCCGAAATGCCGCTGTGGCAGAGGTTAGCCCGCCGCCAGCGCTGCGCGCGGGAATGTAAATGAGGATAACTTTGACGGATCACTGCTTGGCGATGGAAACGGGGACCTCTCCCGCTGGAGCGGGATTTGTTCCCGTTACCATCGCTGCGCGTGAACATGGTATACTGGGAAGAGTTTTAGGCATAGCGGCGGCAGATGCTCCCTTGCACACTGGAGCCAACTGCCCCATGGTTAGACTGAGCTCGGCGCGACCAATGTTCAATGGTAGGGTCGGAGCGGGTGTCCGCTGCGATGTCCTCCCCAGGCAAGACTTCACATCGATTCCGCCGAAGCCGCCGACATGCTCTGGCAAAGGAGGGGAATGCATGGCAAGACATAGCAACAGGTTTGACGAGGTGCGGCGGTACGTCGCGGGCGTCGATCTTGCGGGGAACGCCGACCACTACGTCTGCGGGCCGCGGAAGGACGACGGGACGCATGACATCGAGCATTTCGGGACAACGACGAACGAGCTTATGCGCATGGCCGCGTGGATGAAGGAGCGCAAGGTGGAGTCCGCCGCGATGGAGTCCACTAGCGTGTACTGGATTCCCGTGTACGACACGCTGGAGTCGGCCGGGATAGAGGTCGTCCTCGTGGACACCCGCACCGTGAAGATGGTGCCGGGGCGCAAGAGCGACGTGAAGGACTGCCAGTGGCTGCAGCGCCTGCACAGCTGCGGCCTGCTGCGCGGCGCGTTCAGGCCGCCGGAGATGTTCAACACCGTGCGTTCGGTCATCCGCGAGGAGGAGAA
>JAFWPM010000103.1 GCA_017509565.1 Kiritimatiellia bacterium
ATGCGGATGACTGGCTTTAAGGAGCGCGCGGGTCTTGCTGCGGGGCTCATGACTGTCCCGCAGCTTTCGGCTACGCTGACGGCGGCGGCGATAGGGAAGGGGCTTGGCATACTCGACCCACAGTTCTTCAATGCGATAATAATCCTGTCCGTGGTCACGACTCTCCCTGTGCCGAGCCTTGTTCGCGCGGTCATTTACGGCGGCCGCGGCGGAATTCTCGCCTCCAAGGCCGATTTGGGCGACGACTTCATCGAGCCTGGGGTGACGCAGGACATCGACCTGATGTAACGGACGCGGCGCCGGTCACGTGCGGGGCGGTGGCGATGCGCGAAAGAAGAGGGCTTCGTGCATAAGCGCGGGTGCTTGTGCCGGAATCCACCATTGCGAGAGGCGCTAGCGCGCGAGGAGGAAAGGGGAGGGGCAGCGTCCACATTTCCCGCTTTGGGTCGGGTCGCGCTTCCGCGCTAGACCACGGTGCGGAACAGTCGTGCGACTACGGTGCGGAATGGAACCTCGGCCCAGTGGGGCGAGACGAGTTTTTTAAACACAAAGAGCACAAAGAACACAAAGACACAAAGGGTTTTAACGCAGAGACGCAGAGGCGCAAAGGGTGTCGCGCCCGGATACCGTGTCGGTTTCCGGGCAAGGGTGCCATAGCCCCGCGCACTTCGCATTCGCTTGTGCGCAAGGAGGAAATATTTGAGGCTTCGTGCATAAGCGCGGGCGCTTGCGACAAAAATCCACCATTGCGAGAGGCGCTAGCGCGTGACACGAAATCGGCCTTCGGCCTAACACGAAAGTTTCAGGTTCCGCGTCAGTTGGCCCATTGTCGTCCTTCCGCGCCCCCGTTCCGCACCGTAGTCGCGCGGAAGCGCGGCCCGCGCGATGCGGCTCGCCCCACCTTGGTGTTTCAGTCTTGGGGGGTGCGGCGTCCCGCCGCGCCTTGTCGTCGCAGACGACACCCGGCAAGCCGGCTTTCGTGGTTGCGCGTAGCGCCATTCCCTTCTCGGACTTCACGTGGGATACTGTTCAAACACTGCACACAGCCATGCACGAAGAGCCGAACGAAGAGGGCCGCCCAATCGGGCGGCCCTCTTCGTTCGTTTGGGGAGTTTCGCTAGCGCTGGACGCGCGCGTTGCCCTTGTAGATGTCGAACACCTGCTTCTCGTCGGCGGGTTCGGCGTAGTCGTTCAGCGACGAAGCGGCGAGGACGCCGGACGCCCACCCGAATTGCAGGCACCGTGCGCCGTCCCAGCCGTTGAGGATGCCGTAGAGCAGGCCGCCGGTGAAGCCGTCACCGCCGCCGATGCGGTCGAGGACGTCGATTTCGCGGGGTTCCTCCACAAACCATTCGCTGTCGGCGCGGAGAATCGCGCCCCAGCGGTGGCATCCGGCCGAGACCACCTCGCGCAGCGTCGTCGCGAAGACCTTCACCTGCGGATACTTCCGCGAGGCGGCGCCGATCATGGCCTTGAAGCCATCGATCTTGGCGTCGAGCCCCCTGCCGCCGGCCTCTGGCCCCTTGAGGCCAAGGCACAGCTGGAAATCCTCCTCGTTGCCGACGAGGATGTCCGCCACGGAGGCGATTTCATCGAACGCGGCGGCGAGTTCGGCCTCGCGGCCCTCCCAGAAGGTGGCGCGGTAGTTGAGGTCAAAGGAAACGAGGGTGCCGTGGGCCTTGGCGGCGCGCGCGACCGCCAGGCAGGCGCGGGTCGTCTCGGGGCTCATTGCGGCGATCAGGCCGGAAAGGTGCAGTATCGCGACGCCCTTTTCGCCGAAGATTTCATCGAAGTCGTAGTCGGCCGGGTCGATGGTGCGCCCGACCTCGCCGGCGCGGTCGTTCCATACGCGCGGTGCGCGGAGGCCGAAGCCCGAGTCGGCGACATTGAACTGGTGGCGGTAGCCCCATGGGCCGCCCTGCGGGACGTCCGGGCCGACGTAGGCGATGTTGCGGGCGCGCAGCTGGGCCTTGATGAACGCGGCCAGCGGGCTGCCCTGCACGAAGCGCGTGAGCACCAGGCATTCGCGGCCGAGCGACGACGCCACGTTCAGGACATTGGTCTCGGCGCTTGTGGCCTGGAGGTAGAATCTGTTGGAGTTGTGGACCGCCATCCGGTCCTCAGGCGTTATGCGGAGCCCCATGCTGGAGACCGCCGCGATTGCGTACCTAGCGCCGTCTTTTGCCTTTAGCTGCATTTTTTGCCCTTCGCTGATCTTCCGGCGGTTCTCTAAATTGCTCCGGAATCTTCGAAATGTCTATCCAGCAATCCGCCGTGTAGCTGCGGAGGAACCATTTGTGGATGAAGTCGTGTGCATCGGCCTTGGAGCGCGGGGTGCGCCTGTGTGGCATCTTCCAGTCCCGGCCCAGAGCGAGCCATACCCATTCGGGGCATCCGTGGACCTTGAGGGAAATGTGAATGAGCGTGGTGTCGCCTTCCTTTACGACCTCGCGGTCCAGCGCGCGCCATTCTATGGCGGAAAGCCTGTCTGCGGCGCGCATCACGCATTCAAGGAATATCCGGTTCTCAACCACCAGCCGCTCCAGCAGGTGGAGGTCGAATGGGCGGCCCTCCTCGTAGCCGGCGTCGAGCGCCAGGTCGAATACGATTGGGTGCGCCCTGTCGTAGCCCCAGCCTCCCGCAATTGGCAGCGGGGTGTCGCCGGCCATGCGGAAGTCCGCCCGGACGGCGTCCGCGAAGCTCGGGGCTCCGGGGGTTTGGTCGTGGCGCTGGGGGACAAAGCCCTTCGCCATGGGGTCGGACTCGCCAATCATCCCCAGGATCGCCGCGGCCCTTTCGACGGACTGCTCCACGCCATGGCCTGAAAGGTAGCAGAAGGCAAGGGCGCGCGAAGCGTTCGCGTCCCCGTCCTCCCTGCCTTTCGTGACCTTGCGAAAGTAAATCAGCGCCTCTCTGTTGTTGATTGGCATCAGCCCTTGACCCTGATGGTGGATTTAAACGGACATTAAAAGTGTATCACATATCCGGCTTATCCGCAAAGTCCTTGTTGACAATCGCGCAGATGCAGCAGTCGGACCAGACGTTTTCAGCGGTCTCGATCATGTCGATCACCGCGTATATCGGAAGGATGACGCCGAGGATCCTCAGGTCGCCGCCGACGCCTGCCATGAGCGAGAGGGTCAGGAAGTAGCAGCCCATGGGGACGCCGGCGTTGCCGATTGCGCAGATGACGGCGATCACGCACCATACCAGCATCGTCGGCAGCGTAAGTGCGATCCCGCACTCGGGGGAGTTCTGCATCACGAACAGCGAGGTTACGAGAATGAAGGCCGAGCAGCCGTTCATGTTTATCGTGCAGCAAAGGGGGAGAATGAAGCGGGCAATCCAGGGCTGCGCCTTCATGTTCCTTTCGGCGGTGGCGACAGTCACGGGCAGGGTGGCGGCGGAGGATTTTGTGAAGAGCGCCATGAGGAGCGCAGGCGACATCTGCCGCATGACCTTGTAGCCGTTGACTCCGCGCAGGAGGCAGACAAGCGGGAGAATCACGAAGAACTGGATTACGTTGCCGCCGAGGACGACGAGTACGTATTTCCCGATTGAACCTACTGCGACGCCGGCTGACATCTGCGCGGCCAGCTGCGCGGAGAATGCGACGATGCCCACGGGCAGCGCCCAGACGAGGCCGCGTATCAGGGCGAAGAACACCTCCTGGAGCCCCAGTATGGCGTCGCGCAGCGCCCTGACGTTGGCGCTGTCCCTGCCCAGGACCGCGATCGCGATGCCGATGCAGGCGGAAATCAGGACGATGGGCAGCACGTTGCCGTTCAGGAACGGTGCGACGAGGTTGTCTGGGATGGCGGCGAGTATGTGGCCGTAGACGGTTTCGGGCTGGCGCGATATCTGCTCCATTGCGCTGGCGTCGCCGGTGACGGCGCTGACGACGCCGGGCTCAAGCTGGTCCGGCTTCACAATGAGGTAAAGGGCGAGACCGACAAGCGCGGCGACGAATGAGGTCAGCACGGTCAGCGTGAGGGTCTTCGCGAAGACCTTGCCCATGGACTTGCCCTTGCCGAGGGTCGCGAGGGCGGTGAGGATTGCCAGGGCTACGGTCGGAATGGCCACGAACTTGAAGAGCCGCGTGTATGCGGACGCGACAAAGTTCAGAAACCCGTCGAGCGCCGGAATGCCGAGCGAACCGAGGACTGCGCCCAGGACAAGTGCGAATAGCCAAACCAGTGGCTGCCGAGACTTTGGGAGTTTCATCATTGCGAATTCTCCTTGCAGATAAAATTAATTGAACCATTATACAAAAATCCAACCCGTAACTGCAAATCAAACACCGCGCTGGCGGGTTGGCCGGGAGGTTTCTGAAAATCAAATCCCGCCAAGGGCTCGACGCGCCCAGCATGGCTGGAAACGGCTGTGCCAATGTCGGTGTGGCGGCGGGGGCCGGTTGTCCTGTCAAAAGGGAAACTCAGGCATTCGACCTTGGACCTTCGAACCTTCGACGGGATTTTTTTGCCGCAGCGGGGCAGGGGACTCTGGGAACCGACGATGTCTCCGTGGCCCTTTGTGTTCCCTGTGCCCAAACGACGACATCCGGCGGCGCTGCCGCCCACGCGATGCCGGAAAGGTGGAATTCAACTGCGACACCTGGGGTAAAGGACAACGGCGCCCCGCGCGGACACGGGGCGCCGTTCACCGCGAAACGCGGAACCACTGGGGGCGGGTGTCAGCGCAATTTGAGGATTTGCTCAGGCGCGACAACCTGGACGCCGGCGTCGGAGAGGGCCTTCTCGGCCTTTTCCGAGTCATCGAAGCGGAAAACCAGGATGGCTTCCCTGCCGATGTGCGCCGCAAATGCGTACATGTATTCGATGTTGACGCCTGACTTCTCGATTTTTTCGAGAAGCGCAGTCATGCCGCCGGGCTCGTCGCGGACGCCGACGGCGAGAACGTCGCGGATGTTGGCGGCGATCCCTGCGGCGGCGAGGGCGTCGCGCGCCTTTTCCCAGTCGTCGACAATCAGGCGGACGACGCCGAACTGCTGGGTGTCGGCGATTGAGAGCGTGACTATGTTTATGCCTGCCGCCGCGAGCGTCCTGCAGATTGACGCCAGGTGGCCGGGCTTGTTTTCCATGAAAACGGATATTTGCTTGATGGTCATATTTTCACCTCGTTCGTTGCCTGAGTGTTGCCGGGCTGCCGTCAGTCCTCCAGCGAGCGAAGGTCGCTGTCGGCGTAGACTGCCTTGTAGAAGTCGGCGTTCTTGAGGAGGGAAGCGGCGTCCTCATCGACGAAGAACTTCGCGTCGCGGTGCATTTGCAGGGCGGACGCCTGGTTCATGTGGGAGATCGCGCCCTCAATCGCGCCGGCGACGGCCGGGGCCTTGCCCTTGCCGAAGGCCATGAGGATAGCCGTGCGGGAGTCGAGGACGGTACCGGTGCCCATCGTGATGGCGCGCGTCGGGACGTCTTCGAGGCGTCCGCCGAAAAAGAGCCTGGCATTGTCAAGGCGCGTCTGGAGCATGAGCGTCTGGACGTGGGTGCGAGCGACGAGGGAAGTCGCGGGCTCGTTGAAGCCGATGTGGCCGTCGGAGCCTATGCCGAGGACCTGGATGTCGATGCCGCCGTCGGCCCTGATGCCCTCTTCGTAGGCCTGCGCCGCCGCGGCGAAGTCTGTCGCCATGCCGTCGGGGACGTGGGTGTTGGCCTTGTCGATGTTGATGTGGTCGAAGAGCTGGTCGTTCATGAAGAACCTGTAGGAGGCTGGGTGGTCGGGCGGGAGGCCGACGTATTCGTCGAGGTTCCAGGAGCGGACGCGGGAGAAGTCGAGGCCGCATTCCCTGTGGC
Organism: Kiritimatiellia bacterium; assembly: GCA_017509565.1. Lineage (GTDB taxonomy): Bacteria > Verrucomicrobiota > Kiritimatiellia > RFP12 > JAAYLN01 > RGIG5952. The sequence continues at coordinate 5,814 of JAFWPM010000103.1, forward strand.
GGCGGATGAGGTCCTTGTACATCAGGACCGGGGTTGAGCCGGTGGCCAGTCCGAGAACGGTGTCAGGCTTGGCGCGTATGGCCCTGTCGATGAGGCCCGCCACCATGTGCGCGGCCTGTTCCTTGCTTTTGCAGATGACAATGTCCATTATGGTTCTCCGAATGAATTTGCACGTTGGAAATAATTATAGCAAAAGTCCCTCGCATTCGGGCAGGCCAAGCGCAATGTTCATATTTTGGATGGCGGCGCCGGAGGCTCCCTTGCCGAGGTTGTCGTAGCGCGCGGCCAGAATGATCCGCTCGGCGTTCCCGTGGATTGTGATGCGCATGGCGTCGCTCCCTGCCAGGGCGCTGGCGGCAAGGAAGCCGCCTTCGGACTCGTCGCCGGCGAATGTCACGACGCCACCGGCGGGGTAGGCGGCGCGGTAGGCGGCGGCGATGTCCCCGGCCGTTCCCGAGATGTCGCGCGCGAAGAGCGGGACCGTGACCTCCATGCCGGAGGGGAAGTCCGCCACAACCGGGCAGAATGCCGGCGCCAAGTCAAGGCCGGAGTACTTGACCATTTCGGGAAGGTGCTTGTGGAACTGCGTGAGGCCGTACTGGCGCGGCGAGTCGAGCAGCGGCGGGCGGCCCGCGGCGTCCTCGTATTCCGCGATCATCTTCTTGCCGCCGCCGGTGTAGCCGGTGAGGGAGAATGCGCAGAGGGCCGAGGAGCGTGGGACGATGCCGGCCTCGACAAGCGGGGCGACGAGGAGGATGAAGCCGCTGGCGTGGCATCCCGGGTTGGCGATGCGGCGCGATTCGCGGATGCGCCGGCGCATTCCGGGAAGTTCCGGCATCCCGTAGGTCCAGCCTGGCGCGGTGCGGTGGGCCGTGGAGGTGTCGATAATCGTGGCGGAGGTGCCGGGGACGAGGGAGACGGCCTCGACCGCGGCGGCGTCGGGCAGGCAGAGGAACGCGACGTCGGCGGAGTCGATCGCCCCGGCGCGCGCGGCGGGATCCTTGCGGAGTTCGTCGGGCAGGGTCGCGATCTCCAGGTCGCGGCGCGAGGCGAGCCTCTCCCGTATGCGCAGGCCGGTTGTCCCGGCGCTGCCGTCAATGAATATTTTAGCCATGGCAGTTGCCTTTTTCGTTTTTGGTCAGTCGCGCAGTTCGTCCGCGACGATGTTGAAGGAAAGGACGAGACCGAAGATCGCGAGGGACACGAATGTGAGTTCCCACCATGCCCCCTGCCAGAGGCGCATGCGCGCGTCGTTCAGCATCACGCCCCAGGACGGCTCGCCCTGTGCCCCGATGCCGAGGAAGCTCACGAAGACCTCGGTCCCGATTGCGGCGGGAAAGCGGATTGCGAACAGGACGAGGACGACGTGCATCACATTCGGGAGAATGTGGAGGAATACGATGCGCGGCGTGGAGTAGCCGAGGAGCCTTGCCGCCTGGACGTAGGGGCGATCGCGGTGCTTGACGGTCTCCGCCCGGATGTTGCGGCAGACCCCGACCCAGGTGGTGAGGCCTATGCCCCAGTAGACGCCGGCGAGCCCCTTGCCGACGATGGCCGAAATCGCCAGGATCAGCAGCAGCGACGGTATGGACGCCACCGTGGCGCAGAGCCAGACCACGATGGAGTCGAACCGCCCGCCTAGGTAGCCGCCCATGCATCCAAGGAATATGCCGAGCGGCATTGCGATGAGGGATGTCACGATGCCGACGTGGAACGCGATGCGCGTCCCCTGCACAAGGCGGAGAAGGACGCTGCGCCCGAGATTGTCGCTGCCGAGGATGTAGCCGCCGCGGCGCAGCGATGGCGGCTGGTGCCGCGAGTCCTCGCGGACCGCGTTGTAGGCGGGGATGTCGCCGCGCGCCTTCGCGGTTCGGTACTGGACTTCGCCGGCCAGGGCCATCGCGGCGTAGGCGGCGATGGCGCACAGGGCGAACCGCATTGCATTGCTGAATTTCCTGGCCGCGGGCATGGGCTACACCATCTTCATCATGTCTTCGGCGGAGAAGAGGATGATTGGCGGCTCGCCGTCGGACTCCGCCGCGAGTGCCGCCTCGTGGGTGAAACCGCTTATGGAGAACACGATTCCGCGGTCGCCTGGAACGAGGTCGCGGCGTATGCGGTCGATCGCCCCCATCGTGACGGGGCCGGACTTCCATCGGGCGGCGAGGACGCGGATGCGGATTGAAAGCGCGTCGAGAATTGTTATGTAGCCCTCGAAGTTGATTTCGTCGGGCTTGCTCCGCCTTATGCGCTCGACCTCGCGGATGCCGGCGCCGTCCAGGATGCGGCGGACCATGGACTCGAAGTCGGCATCGGGGAGCGCCCTGACGGACTCGGAGAAGGAGCGAACGGCGTTGCGCCCCTCAAGCGTTACGCCGCCGCCGGCGAAGGCGCCATCGCCGAAGAGGGAGTCGCCCCCGCGGATGTCTATTATCCCGGCGCGGGTCTTGACGAAGCGGGAGCGCGGGCCGTTGCGCTTCATGTCCACGTAGATGCGCGAACCGACGGAAACCTTCGGGGTCTTGCCCCGAGATGTCCACAGGCCGGACCGGATCACGATCTCGGCGATCTTTTCAATGGGCATCGGGACCCCGCGCTCAAGTAGGACTTTTTCCGCCGCGTCAAGAATGTTCATGCCTTTGAGTATAGCAAAAGTTTTTGGGCTGTGGCGCAGTCGCGCGCGATTTGCGCGAAAAGTTCGTCCTTGGTCCGGAATTCGACTTCGCCGCGGATGAATCCGCGGAACTCGACATCGATGTCCTGGCCGTAGAGTTCGCTGTCGAAGCCGAAGAGGTGGACCTCAAGGATGGGGGAGTCCGGGCGCGCGTCGTGGAATGTCGGGCGCCAGCCGAGGTCCGCGACGCCGCCGAACCTTTCGCCGCGGACGGCGGCCCGGACTGCGTAGACGCCATTCGGGGGCGTGGCGAGGCCGTTCGTGGGGATGTTCGCGGTAGCGACGCCATTTGCGGAGCCGACCTGCCGGCCGCGCGCGACTTTGCCGGAGATGGAGAACGGGCGGCCGAGCATCGCGGCGGCCGCCGCGAGGTCGCCCGCCGCTACGGCGGCGCGGATGCGGGTTGAGGAAATCGGCTCGCCGAGATACCTGGCCATCGGAACAGGCTTTGCCTCGAAGCCCCGCTCCGCCGCAAGCCGGACAAGCATGGGGGCCGTGCCCGCGCCGTTTCTGCCAAAGCGCCAGTTCTCGCCGCAGCGGAACATCTCCAGGCCGGGGAATGTGACTTTCAGCCTGGACGCGAAATCCTCCGGGGGGAGCGAGGCGAGCGTGGCGTCGAACTCGGCGAGAACCACGCCGGCGAAGCCCATTTCGCGGAATAACGCAATCCGGCGCCATGGCGGGCAGAGCAGGGGGGGCGGCGCGCCTCCGGGCGCGAGAACCGCACGCGGATGGACTTCGAAAGTGAAAACCCATGGCTCGGCTCCGGACGCGCGCGCCGCGCCGAGGGCCGCGCCAAGGACTCCCGCATGG
>JAFWPM010000104.1 GCA_017509565.1 Kiritimatiellia bacterium
CGCCGCCTTCGACGCGACCTTCCCGCCCAAGGAGAAACTAAAGCTCCCCGGGCCGCTGTTTTCAGAGTGATCTGGTGGCGCCAAACGGCACGACATGAACAAGGCCACGCAGTTACGTTTCATTTCCATTCGCGAAGCCCGGAAGCTGAGGGGCGCCGCGGCGGCGTGGTTCCATGCCAAATGGGGTGTTCCGGAGGCGGCCTATCTTGAGTGCATGGACGCCTACATCTCCGGCGGGACCGAACTCGGCTGGTATCTCTGCCTCGACGGCGACCGGATTGTCGGCGGTCTTGGCGTGATCGAAAACGACTTCCATGAGCGCAAGGACCTGACGCCCAACATCTGCGCCGTATATGTGGAGGAATCGCACCGCCGGCGCGGCATCGCGGGGCGGCTGCTCGAAATGGCCGTTGAGGACTTGCGGCGCAAGGGCGTTTCGCCGGTCTACCTCCTCACCGACCACACTGGTTTCTACGAGCGCTACGGCTGGGAGTTCCTCTGCCACGCCCGCGGCAACGGGGAAGAGAAACCCTCGCGGCTTTACATCCACAGGTGATGCGCGGCCGCGACCCGCCGGCTTTCATAAAGTAGCCAAAAGTTTGCTTGCCGCAGTGTCGCGATTTTCAAGAATCGCCAGCGACAATTACCACGCCGGCGGCCGGCTTAATGGAGGTGGCGCTCGATTGCGTTGGCAATCATCCGGTGGCCGGCCGCGCTAGGGTGGAGCCTGTCCGTCACCGCATCATGGAAGAATGGCGCATGCTCCGGGAAGAGCGGGAAAAGCCCAGACTCCGCATTGATGTCTATAACCGTCGCAGCCCACACATTGCCAGCTTCCTTGACGGCCGCGACGTAGTCGTCAATGAAGAGTCCGGCCCCATTCGCGAACGACTCGTCCGGCTGGATGTTCGCAGGCCCGAATTCGGCGTAGCCGCGGTGAATGGGCGTAAGCAGATAGACTGGCGTGGACGGCCACTGGGAGCGCAGGCGCCTCATGAGGATGTTGATGCGCCCGCGGAAGGTCGCGTCGTCGTAGACGAAGGCGCGGTGCCTGCGCCTGACCTCCCTGCCGTTGTGGTTCGTCATCTCCATCGCCTCGGAGAACCATTCCCCGAGCGGCACATCCGAATTGTAGTCGTTCGTTCCGGCGAAGACGAAGATTGCGTCCGCGCCCTCGGGATGCTCGGCGGCGAATTTAGCCGCCTGCCCGTCGAGCTGCTTCATCTGGTGCCCGTTGACGCCGTACACGAGCGGCGTTATGCCGAGGTCCTTCGCCAGGAACTCCCAGTAGTTGGCCGTGCAGCCAATGTGGGCCGGATCCGTAATCGAGTCGCCGAAAAAGACGAATTGCCTTTTTCCGCGGCGCTCGCCGGACTCGCTCCCGGCTGCGCCGTCCGCAAGCGCCCACGGGGCCGCGCAAAGGCGCGGCGCCGCAGTTTTCTCATCCGCAATGATCATTTTCGCAGTTTCAGAATGAATGGATTTGTCAGTCATGCGCAAGAGTCTAGCAAAAGGCCCGGCCGGCTGCAAGCCCGCGGCGCGGACGCACGCCCCCTTCCCTGCCCTTCTGCGCCGGTCTAAACCGGAACCTCACCGGTCATGGCCCAACTTCCTGACGATGGCGGGAATCTCCGACAGGCTCGAAACCGACGGGAGCCCCGGTCTGGCGGCGCGCGCGTCCGCGCTTGGCTGGAGCCAGACGCCATGCAGCCCGGCTTCAATGGCGCCCTGCGCATCGCGGTCCGGGTCGTCGCCCACGAACAGGCACTCATCCGCCGCGCACTTCGCCTTTGCAACGCAGGCCGCGAAAAAACGCGGGGCTGGCTTCTCAATGCTTGTTTCCTCGCTCGTCACCATGAAGTCGAAACAGTCTATCAGCCCCATGCGGATTAGTTTGCGGTGCTGCCAGTCGGCGGACATGTTTGTCCCGACCCCGAGGCGCAACCCCATCGCGCGCAGTTCGGCGAGCATCGACGCGGCATCCGGGAATGGCTCAATTCTGTCAAGGTAGGTCTTCCAGTACACCGCATCGAGATGCTCGGCATGGCGGATTGGAAGATCACGCTCCTCCAGCAGCCTCTGCCACCTGATCATGCGGCTGTGGTAGCCGGTCGTCTCATGGTTTTCCTCCCATTGGTCATGGCCGATGCGGAGCAAGTCCGCGCGAAGCGTCGCCGACGGTATTCCAAGCAGGCGCTCGCCTTCGTCGCAGAAGGCGTCGAATGCCGGGTCGGCAGCCCGGTGGTAGTCGTACAGCGTCCCGTCTAGGTCGAAAATCGCGCACTTTATCGACGCGCCATCAATTGGGGAAAGAATCTGCATGGGCAAGTGTATTGGTGGCTGGTGTTTGTTGACAGTGGCAAGTCAAGTGGTGGAGAGAAAATTTTCAAGGGTGGCCCTAACGCGGGCAATGGCCTCATCGACGCCGCAGTCGATAGTCGCCCCTGAGGCTGCACGGTGCCCGCCCCCGCCAAACAGAGATGCGAAGGCGCAAGCGTCAACTCCCCCGCAGGCCCGGATGCTGAGGTGGGTGCATTTCTCCTCGCTGGCACTGCGGTAGAAGAATATTGCGAGTTTGACGCCGCGGACTGAACGCGGGATGTTCACGAACTCCTCGGAGTCGGCCTTGCGGCATCCGAACTCCTCATAGTCGCCGGCGTCCAGCCGTATCACCGCCACGGCGCCGTCGAACCATGTCTCCAGCGTAGAATAGGCGCGCGCCCTGAGCAGTGCGGTGTTCAGCGCCTCCTTTGAGAAAATCTGATCATTAAGGTATTCGTGGCGAACGCCACGCCGCAGGAGATCCGCGCCGCATTCCAGCGTGGACGGATGCGTTGCCCCGTAGGAAAAGCGGCCGGTGTCCGTGACTATAGCGACCCACAGCGCTTCGGCGACCATCCTGTCCATCTTCCATCCGGCGCGCTTCGCGATCATCCAAACGAGCTCACCTGTCGATGAGGCGTCGTCAACCACGAAATTGACGTCGCCGTAGCGCGGGTTGCTTTCGTGATGGTCGATCACCAGGGAGCGGAACTTGGCGAAATTATCCCGGAAGTACGGCACCAAAATCCGCTCCACCGTCGCGCAGTCAAGGCAGACAAGCAGGTCCGGGGCCGGGTCGGTTGCGGCGGCTTCCGGCCGAGACAGGCTGTCGAGTCCATCCATCACGCGGGGCGCGCCTATATCCTCCAGCCGCGCGTAGTGCCGGACTTCCTTGCCTAGGGAGCGGAGCATAAGCGCCAGCGCCAGCGAAGACCCAATGGCGTCGCCATCGGGCCCCTTGTGGGCGACAACGGCAATCCGCCTCGCCCTGTCCAGTTCCGATATCGCCGCGTCAATCCCGCGCATTTCCGCCATCTTCTCGACTCCTAACTCCACTTCAGGCCAAGCCCGTGTGCATTCTGCGCTACCTGACCTTAGTGAACACCGCGAAGAGCAGCGGTATCATGAAAGCCTGGATCAGCATGAACCTCACGAGAACCTGCTCGTTGCTCCATCCCTTGTTCTTGCGGCAGTGGTCATGCAACGGGAAGCGGACGGAATGGAACTTCCGAATGATGAAGTTCTGGCTTTCGCGCCGCTCCTCCGGGAGTCTGTCCGGAGGGGTTGTGTCAAAGCCCAGCCTCTTGAAAAGACGAAGCAGGGCTATCTTCAGCAGGCCAGTGCCGCCATCGAGAAACACCACGGGCGCAAAGACAAAGACAAGAAGCGGGTTGCCCGTAGCAAGAACGGCCACGCCAATGGCCAGTCCCAGCATGCGCGATCCGGCATCACCCATGAGCACCTGGCTCGGCGCGGCGTTGTACCAGAGGTACCCGGCGTATGCCGCCGCTATGGTGGCCGAAATCAGCGCCCAGCGCGCACCGCCGCTGTAATGCGGAAGAAGCAGGTATTCGGCCACTGGCCTGTATCCGAGAACCAGATAGAGGAGTACGGAAAGCGAAAGCAGAGACATCATGCCAAGCGACCCCGCGAGGCCATCGACGCCATCGGAGCAATTCAGCGAGTTGACCGATATGAAGAGGATCGAAACGGCAACTGGCATATACAGCCACAGCGGAACGGATATAGGCTGCTTCGTAAGTGGCATCCACATCTCATTCATTCCCTCGCAATACATCACCGCTGCGCAGACAATGCAGCATAGGACGTCAAGCAGGCCCTTCTTCAACTGGCCCCATGGTTTTCCAGAACGGTCGTCAAGATAGCCGAAAAGCATCATCCCATAGAGCGCCGCGATGGCCAGCCATTCCCGCACCCACGGCCCAAGCGAACCATATGTTCCGTCAAACGGGACAACTAGCACGAGCACCGGGAGTATGCACAGGGCAATCACCAGACCGGCGCCCGTGGGCTTGCCCTTCGAAACCATGCCGCCAGGCGCAAGCGCCTTGCCGTGGTCGCGTGGCAGACGTTCCCAAAAGCGCGGCAACGCCAGCCAGACGAACAGCGCCGAAAGCACGGTTCCAATTGAAAGAAGCACAACGTAGGATGAAAAAAGTCTAAGAAATGTGTCGTCAAACAATTTGCCAAGATAGTAAAGCATGGTGCCGTGGTCTCCCTGGGAATCAAAAAAACGCGTATGATTCTACCGCATCAACAGCCACTTTGTCAAAAAATCCACATACAACATAAGGGAGACACCCTTCATATATGGTATAGGCCATGGTTTCGCTTTGCCTCCCCCGTTTTTCAGGCGCTCCGCCTCCCGGTGCAGAACAGCGGGGTACTTCGCTCACTGGTGCCGAACATCACCGGCTTGGTCCCCGCCTTCCCCGTCCGGCTGTATTCGCCTATCCTCGCCTTCACGTATTCCTTTGACCCGAAGGCCATCCCCCTGGAGATGTTCCTGTCCTTCAGGCGCATCTCCCTAAGCTTGATCCTCACCACGGCGCCGCCATGCCCTGGCGCCTGCCTTTCATCCCCGCCCACCGGCGC
>JAFWPM010000011.1 GCA_017509565.1 Kiritimatiellia bacterium
CCTGAAGGACAGGAACATCTCCAGGGGGATGGCCTTCGGGTCGAAGGACTTCGTGAAGGCGAGGATAGGCGAATACAGCCGGACGGGGAAGGCGGGGACCAAGCCGGTGATGTTCGGCACCGGTGAGCGAAGTACCCCGCTGTTCTGCACCGGGAGGCGAAGCGCCTGAAAAACAGGGGAGGCAGGGCAGCCATGGCTTATACCATATATATGAAGGGTGTCTCCCTTAAGTTGTTACTTCGCGGCCGCAGTCACAGGAACTGCGCTTCCGAGAGCGTTTCGTTGGCCTTGACGCCGCTCTCCTCCCAGTAGCCACGCGGCTCGTATTCCTCGATGGCGCCACCGCTTTCCTGCTGGCGCGGCCCGCCATCTTCCGCGCCGCTTTCTCCCCGTAGGCGAGGTTCTTCAAACCTCGCGTCCACCGCCACAACGGCCATGTAGTGCTCCGGGGCCTCGCGCTTCTCGAAAACCGTTTGCAGGCCGGATGTTTCCATCCTCTCAGCGCCGAAATAATCGAGGATTTTCGCCTGGGCAAGCAGCCGCGCCTTTGCAAAGCCAGCCGAGTCGCCGCCGTTCCTTGAGATGGCTCGGCCAACGCCGAAAACATAGCCGCCAACAGCGACGCAGCGGTTGGTGGCTATCTCCTCCCTGTGCGCCGCGAAAACCTCGCCGGCCGTTTCGGCAACGCATGCCGAAACGGGGAGAAGGAGCATGGCCGCCGCAACGGCGGCCATGCTTCCTGCAAACTCAAAACGCATCTTCATCGGCGTCAGCCCCCTGTCCCTGAATCGACCCGTTGGGATTGGCGACTGGCTGCGACGCACGGGCGGCGCCTGCGCCGGCGGCGGCCGCGTCCATCGTGCGCTTCATCGAATGCGCGCGGGCCGCGGAGTCGGGGCTCCACGTGCAGACGGCGCCATACACGGTGTTCCCCGTTAGCGGATGCTTGGCTTCCCAGTTCTTGATGGTCGCGATGCCGGAAATCTTGAGCGATTCGGCAACGGCCTTCACCTTTTCCGAATATGCGGAGACATTCTCGTAGGATTCCGCCGCGTTCTCGAACTCCTCGACGTTCTCCGCGTTTATGGCGTCGGTTGTCACGGCTACGGTCTCCCCGGCGAATTCGCGGATGGCCGCCATCGCCTGCATCTTGGCCTTGTTGCGGGCCGCATTCGCGGACTGCGGAGAATCAGTCACAGCGCCGGCCTGCCCGAACGCCACCAGGACGAGGTTCCCATTCTCATCGATCTTCTGCTGGACGCCGAAAGTTGAAAGGAGCACCTTCTTATCCGATGGTATCTGCTCCTTCACCGGACGCTTGCCGACGCCAGAGGGAAGCTTCCCGCCGCGTGAAATGGACTGCGCCATGGCTTGTAGTTTGGGGCTCCAGATCGCGACGACGCCGATTTCACCCTTCTTTCCGGAAGGCACCCCTTCAAACGAGCACATCACCTGCATGCCGGTGATTTCGGCCTTTGCCGCCGTGGAAATGACCTTCTTGTAGAATTCCGAATTCAGCCGTTTCCTTGCGGCGCGCTCGCGCGCCTCGCCGTTGGTCTCGTTGGGATCGAGGCCTTCAGTTTGGATCTCCTTGTCGAGCTTTGCCATGATGAGGCGTTTGACTTTGGCATCGATGCTGAGTTCGTCATCCCCGGTAGTCTCGGTGCCCCCCCAGTTTCCCTCCGAATAGTCGCGTTCGGTTTCGGTGCGGATGGAGATTTCGAGGTATTCGGCCATCTTCGCCTTGGCGTCCAGCATGGCCTTGTTGTAGGCGTTGACGCGCGAATCCGTGTAGCTGCGGCTGTCAAGAGGCGCCTGGATGGCGCCATAGCCGACGGCGACATAAAAGGACGAACCGTCCTTCTTTGTGTTTTCCCCCTCCGAATAGCCCTTGGCGTCGAGGTATTCGTCCACGATTTCGTGAACAGACTTGGGTTCGACGGCGGCCTCGTTGGCGACGGCGTCTTCTGGGGACGCGACGGCGTCTTCTGGGGACGCGGGGGCGGCTTCCTGCGCATGCGCGGCGCAGAGCGCGGTTGCGGCGGCGAGCGCCGCGAGTATTGTGCGAGTGTAGTTCATGGATGTGCTCATGGGGTGAAAAGTTGAAAGGTTGAAAAGTTGAAAGGTTGAAAAGTTGAAAGGCTAATAAGGTTAAAAGGTTGAAAGGCCAGTCAGTCACCAGGAGAGGTTCCAGGTGTTGGCGTTGGACGAGACGGTGTCGGGGCGCATGGCGGCGCCCGGAACCGCTGTCTTAATCGCTTCTTCGGCGATGCGGCGCAGCGAGTCCATGTCCATCTGGCAGCGGAAGGAGATCGCGGCGGTGCGCGAGGGGACGTCAACGGTCGCGGTGGCGTTGTTGCAGCCGGGGAGGGCGTCGATGGCGGCGCGGATGGCCTCCAGCGATTCGGCGTATGCCTCGGAGTAGTTGTCGAAGACCATGCGCACGTCGCGGCCGGAAGCGGCCATCGAGCCGATCATGGCGTCGAGCCGTTTGTGGATCTTCCCGTGGATTTCCTTCATGGCCAGATCGGCCGCGTTGCGGATGCGGCGGCGCTGGTCGCCGATGAAGGAAGCGGCCTTGCGGGGATCGTTGTTAACGGCGAAGTACTCCTTCCCGGTGGCGGCGTCGAGCATTCGGATCGTAAGTGTGAGCCGGGTTCCTTCGCGGCCGTCCATTGGGTGGACTTCGCTGGCGAACTCCCACTTTGCCCATACGAGGTAGTCGGCGTCGGCGCGGTGCGCCGTGAGCGGGCATTTCCATTCCGAGAACTTGTCTTCGAGCATGGCGTCGAGATCGTCGCGCCCGGTCTTTTCGACATGGAACTTGACGTTCCCCATCGAGGCGAGGGCGGCCCCGTAGTCCTCCATGAGCTTGTCCCTGGCGACCTTGGCGACGATCGTCACCTTGTAGACGCCGTCCCTGTCGCCCTCTTCGGTGATGCGGAAACCCTCGATGAAGCCGCCTGCGTTCGCGAAGACCCGCGCGCCGGCGTTCATGTTGAGCGCGACCTCGGTTGAGGCGACGGCGGAGCCGAGCACCATCTCCACGGCGGACGCCTTCGCCGAAGCGAGCGCGGCCTTCTGCGCGGCGGCGACGCCGCCTTCGGCGACAGGCGCGAAGCCGCTCGCCGAGACGGTGTCGGGGCCGAGTTCGGCCATTTTCGCCGCCAGCGCGGCGGAGGCGTCGGCCGATTCCGACGACGCGGCGACGACGAGAAACTTGTGCCCCCCGTCGCCTTCGATGGTTCCGACGACCTCCGCGCCGCGAAGCACGGCATCGACATCGACCGTGATCTTCTGGCGGAACGCCTCGCGTGTCTCCGTGGCATCGCCCGTGGTCGTCTCCTCGACGGAAGACTCCTCGGAGGCGCCTACCTTCTCGCCGGAGACGAATCCGGCGATGAGGCGCTTGCCGACGAGCCTGGCGCGCTGCATGGCCTCGGCCTCCGAGCCTCCATCAGCGGGGACGATTTCCGAAAGGGCGGCGACATACCATCCGCCGCCATCCGCCGTACCGGGGCGGACGGCTTCGCCATCCGCTGCCATCTCCCGCGCAATGTCGAGCCAGGGGGGCGCCGCAAAGGCACCGCCCGCCAGCATGACCGCTGCGGCGCAGACGGCGGAGCAAGTCTTCAAGCGTCTCATGATGACGACCTTCCTACTTCGCAACGCGGTACTTGTCGTCGTCCACGCCCTGCTTCCATTCCGGCGGCACGGGCATGCCGTATCCGACGGCGTAGACCTTGTTGTTGTTCAGGAAGCCCTTGGGGTTCGCCTTGAAGAGCTTGAGGAGAGGCTTGGCGTCCTTGTCCCTGTCGTTCCAGCGGCGGACCTCCAGCTGCGAGGTGCCGGTTTTCTTGGGGAACGCGGCTGCGAGCGCGATGGGGATGTCCACTCCGCCGTCGTTCACGAAGACGACGCACATCTGGTTGGCGCCGACGCCGTCGAGTTCGCCCTTGTCGAGCGTGAGCTTCTCACCCGTGGCAGTCGAACCTGTGATGCGGCCGCCGACGGGGTATTCGTTGCCGAGGCGGTTGGCGATTTCGACAAGCGCCTTCAGCGCGGCCTGCTCGATCGCCTGCTTCTCGTTGTCTGGCGTGTCCATGAAGCCGCCGGTGATGCGGCCCGTGATGCCGACGAACTGCGAGCGGGCGGTGCGGCCCTTCGCGTGGCCGGAGAAGGCGACGTCTCCGGTCTTGAGGTCCTCGCACGAGTAATCGACATCCACCTCGTAGATGACTAGCGTGTCGTTGTAGCGCTTTTCCTTCTCCTTGGTGGCGGTGATCATGCACGAGAGGGCGATGTCGGCGTCCTGCTTCACGTCCTCCTCGCCCTTGCGGATGTTCTCGGCAAGCGCCGCGCCGCGGTTGAAGTCGCTGCGGACGGTGAAGCGGTTGAGCTCCGCCATGGCTCCCTGGAGGCGGGCGCCGAGGTTCTGGCTGGCGGCCAGCTGGCGCTCGACGATTTTGCCGTCGGAGTCGATTACCTTCTCCTTGCCGTCGACGGACTGGACGAAGACATTCATCCTGATCTTGCGGAAGTTGTCGGTGTTGTAGCCGGGCGGGAGCGTGATTGTCGGACGCTTCATCAGCTCCTCCTCGGAGAAGGTCGTCAGCTTCGGGCCGAGGTCGATGGTTTCGGTTTGCGTGGCGCATCCGCAGAGCATTGCAATGCCGGTGGCGGTGAAAAGAAGAAATGGGTGTTTCATGGTAGTTGCTAGGCTCCTTTGGCAGCGTGGCGCGGGGATGCGGCGCGGC
>JAFWPM010000105.1 GCA_017509565.1 Kiritimatiellia bacterium
CGCGGTGTTGTACGTACCGAGGGCGCCGCCACGCCGGCCTGGCACCTGGGCGTAGATGCCTCCGTCCGGCTGGGCGCAGGAGCGGACGAACGCCGCCGCGCGCGCTATTGCGCCGGTAGCCGCCCCGGAGGCCGACAGCGCCCATGCCGGAAGGGCCGTCAGAGCGGGGTGCGACGGATTCGACCAAGACCCATCGCCGGCCTGGCGGGATTCAAGCCACGAAGCGCCGCGGGCTATCGCCTCCCTCGCCTTTGCGGCGATGTCGTCGTTGGCTCTGGCGAGGAGCGTCGTCGCCGCCAGCGCGGCAACCGCCATCCGTGTTTTGAATCCGGCCATCGTAGTTGTCCTTACGTTGCAATGGGGGGGCTAGTTGGCGGCGGCCCATTTCGGTTCGCGCGAGAAGATCGCCCTTATCCGCGCCATGTCGAATTTTTCGGTGCGGTCGTAGCAGTAGATGCCATTCTGCTCCTGTTCGACATCGGTAAGCTGGGTGTAGCACCAGCCGCACATGTTCGGCACCGCGAGTATTGCGTCAACTTCCTCCTCGATGATCCTGTAGAGGGTATCGAGGTCTGGGATGTCGTTGCCGTAGCCCCAGGTATTGTCGGCGAAGGCGGCGTCGCCCTCCTTGATCCACTTTAGGCCGCCGAACTCGTCAAGGATGTATGGCTGGCCGCGGTACGGGCAAGTCCAGGCCTTGAAGCGCTCAGGGGTCCAGACGCCCTTTTCGCCGCCCTCGGCGAACTCCTTCGCCAGCTGCGGCCCGCGCGAATAGCTGTGTGTCGTCCAGAGGTCGGTAAGCGCGTGGATGTGGCCCGAGGCGTCGTTCACCGGTCTTGTGGGGTCAATCGCCTTGCAGAGGTTGTAGGCGTCGATCTGCGTCCTCTGGTGCTCGCGGTTCTCCGCTGCGGAGGCAACGCCCCATGTCTCGTTGAAGGGGGTCCAGGCGACAATCGATGGGTGGTTGCGGTCGCGCTCGACGATTTCGGCCCATTCCGGAAGGAAGTTCCGCGCGGCGGGCGTTTTCGCCGGGTTGCAGCCCCAGCTGGCCGATTCCCCCCAGGTGAGGTAGCCGAGCCTGTCGGCCCAGTAGTGGAAACGTTCCTCGAAGACCTTCTGGTGGAGGCGCGCCCCGTTGAACCCGGCCGCCATCGAAAGTTCGATGTCGCGGCGGAGGGCCTCGTCGCTTGGCGCCGTCCAGATGCCGTCGGGGTAGAAGCCCTGGTCGAGGACGAGCCTGAAGTAAAGGGGCCTGTTGTTGAGGAAGAACCTGTCGCCCTCGACATGGACCTTGCGCAGGCCCGCGTAGGAGCGGACGCTGTCAACCACGTCGCCGTCAGGGGCGACTACTTCCAGGCGCAGGCCGTAGAGGAAGGGGGATTCGGGGGACCAGGGTTTGGCCTCGCCCGGGATTTGGAGGACGGCCGGGACGCCATCGATGGCGGCGCCATCCGCCACGGCGACGGCGCTGTCGCCGTCAAGCAGCGTCGCGCGGAACCGGCATCCGTCCGCCACGGAATAATACGAAGGCGTGACGATGAAGCGCGACCCGTCGAAGTCCGGTACAATCTGGACGCGCTTCAGCCCTTCCGGCGCCACGGCCTCCAGCCATACGGTCTGCCAGATGCCCGTTGTCCGGGTGTAGGAGCAACCGCGCGACTTGAAGTCGCAGCACTGCTTGCCGCGCGGCTCGTCGCCTGAGCGGGTGTTGTCGTGGACGCGCACGACGAGGTCGTGGCACTCGCCGGCGCGGACGAATGGCGTGATGTCCAGTTCAAAAGACGCGGAGCCTCCGAAGTGCGGGTTCGCCACGCTCGCGCCGTCGATGTAGGTCTCGCTCTCGTAGTCAACACCGCCGAAATGGAGTATCACGCGCCTGCCGGCCCATTCGGCCGGTATGCTTATTCTGCGGTGGTACCACATGTTCTCGATGAAGTCCTTGTGGCCGACGCCCGAAAGCTCGCTTTCCGGGCAGAACGGGACGACGATCCTGCCGCCGAAGCCCTTTGACTTGAAGAGTTCGCGCCCGGCATCGCGGCCGCTGCCGCCGAAGTCGAACTCGTAGCTCCACTCGCCGTTGAGGTTTATCCAGCTGTCGCGCTCGAACTGGGGGCGCGGGTGTTCCGGTCTTGGTATTGCGTACATGATTCTTCACTTCTACACGTTGAACAGGAACTCGACCATGTCGCCGTCCTGCATGGCATAATCCTTGCCCTCCTCGCGGAGGAGGCCGGCATCGCGGCAGGCCGCCTCGCCGCCGAGGCGCACGTAGTCGTCGTAGCCGACCACCCTCGCGCGGATGAAGCCGCGCTCGAAATCGCTGTGGATGACGCCGGCGCACTTTGGCGCCTTCCAGCCGCGGCGGAATGTCCAGGCGCGCACCTCCTTCGGGCCGGCGGTGAGGAACGAGGCCAGCCCGAGGGTCTTGTAGCTTGTCCTGACGATCACGTCCAGCCCGCTCTCGGCAATTCCGTACGAGGCGAGGAACTCCGCGCGCTCGGCATCGTCCAGCCCGGCCATGTCCTGCTCGACGGCGGCGCAGATGCGCACGCATTCCGAGCCGACGGAATCGGCGTGGGCCCTGAGGGCCTGCGAGTGGGCGTTCCCGCCGGCGATTGCGTCCTCGGAGACATTGGCCACGTAAATCACGGGCTTGTCGCTGAGGTAGCGCCCCTCGGCGAGGGCGGTCTGGAGCGCCTCGTCGCCGTGCCCGGGGAAGGTCCTGGCCGGCTTGCCGCCGTAGAGGTGGTCCCTGAGGGCCTCAAGTGCCTCGAGTTCGGGGCGAATCTTTGGGTCTGCGCGCGCGACCTTCGAGAGGCGGGCGATTCGGGCCTCGACGATTTCAATGTCGGAAAGAATCAGTTCGCTTTCGATGATGCCGACGTCGCGGACGGGATCGACCGAGCCCTCCACATGGACGATGTCTGCGTCCTCGAAGCAGCGGACTACTTCCAGGATCGCATTTGCGTCGCGGATGTTCGCGAGGAATTTGTTGCCTAGGCCCTCGCCCTTGCTTGCGCCCTTGACGAGCCCGGCGATGTCGGTGAACTCGACGGTGGCGTTGATTATCTGCTGCGGGTGGACCATTTCGGCCAGTTTCGCCAGCCGCGCGTCCGGGACCGGCACCACGGCCGTGTTCGGCTCTATGGTGCAGAATGGGAAGTTCTCAGCCTTTGCGTTCTGCGCGCGCGTCAAGGCGTTGAAAAGCGTCGACTTGCCAACGTTGGGAAGTCCTACTATGCCAACAGAAAGTGCCATCTTCAATCTCCGGCATCTATTTTACCACAATCGGACGGAAGGGGCCGCGCGCCCATCCCTGGCGATTGCCCTGCCGGGCCCGGCCGTAAGTCCCGCATTGTCATTTGAATGTCCTGCCCCTGCCGGCGCAGGCGGGGCACTGGACCCGGACGGTAGCCGTGCCGGTTCCACGGCATTCCTCGCACTTTATGGACTTGGGTATCGATTTCATCAGGTTTTTGGCGAACTTGCCGTGCACATGGCCGTGCGCCAGCTTCGCGGCCACGAACGCCGGATTTTCGACGCGGCCCCGGCCCTGGCAATTGCCGCATCGCTGGCGCTTCTCCCGCCAGCCCCGGCCCTGGCAGGTGTGGCACGGGGCCACCTTGGCTGGCCGGCCGTTGATGATCTCGTAGCCCGCCTCTAGCACCCATTCCCCAGGAGTGGCCGAACTGACGTATCCGTCGCCACCGCGGACGCCAGGCTGCCACCGGCAGCCCCCTTCGAAGCGCGCAAAATTCCTCCTTACGCGCTCCAGAGAATCCGGGGCGTTAAGGAAGTCGTCGTCCGCCAGCACCCTGTCGAATTCGCCGAGCGACCTTTCAAGGGCGGCGGAAAGCCTGGTGTCGCAGTGCCACGGCGAAACCGACTTCCTTTCCAGTTCGCCCTTGATGCGCGCCGCCTCCGCGGCGTAGGCGGGCTTGGTCTGCGGCCAAGTTTCGGCAAGGCGCATTTCCTCGTCCGTCGGCGCACGGCGTATGGACGGCTCGCGCTCGGATGGCCTCGACCACGGCGGCTCGGCCCCTGCATCCACGCCGCCGGCGTTACGGGCGGCTCTGGGGAATGGCGCCCCTTCGCCGCGGAGCGCCCTGTTCCGGTCGTAAAGCAGCCAGGCTATGACTGCGAGCAGGATTATTACAAGGACCTGCTTCATCGCCGGCTACCAGTCCTGCGAGCTTATGATGCTTTCGACTTCGGCCCGGTACTTCTCGCCGGCGGCGCGCAGGTTTTCGATTGCTGCGGCCCTTTCCGCCTTTTCCGTCTCGGAAAGATCCATGCTGGACGCGGCGGCGCCGGCCGAATACTTGACCACGAGTTCCATCACGTGCGAATCCAGACTTTCGAGGTCGGCCTTCAGCCGCGCGTGCTTGGCCCGCGTCGCAATGTAGTATTCGTCGGTGCCGGGATCGCGTCCGGCCAGGCGGATGTCGGAGGCCAGCTTCTCCAGCTTGGGCTCCCCGTTGGCGATCGCGGATTTCAGCATGTTGCGGGTCGAGGCGATTCCCGCGACGTCGTGGTCCCAGAGAAAATCGTTTATGCGGCGTTCGCGGGCCTCAAGCTGCTGGCGCCCGGCCTCCTGGTCGGCCTCATCGCGCGCCCGCCTCATCTCCTCCAGCTTGCGGGCATAGCCGGCGCCGACCGTGGCCTGCGACGCCTCAACCGCAACGGGCTGGGCCGCCGCTGGCTGCGCGGCCGTCTGCTGCGCCGGCGCGTATGCGGGCTGCACGGGCGGCTGCGCGAAGGTGGGCGGCGGCGAATACGGGATGCCGTAGTATGTGGCGTTCTGGTATTTTCCCGGCGTGTCGCAGCCGGCTGCAATGACGGCGCAAATGGCGCCTGCGCATATTTTCGCGTTCATGGTTCGTTCCTCAGTCGATTTCTTCCAGCAGTTCCTTTTCTATCCGGTCGCTCTCGCTGGCCGGGCCGACCGGGAGGTCAACAGGGTCGGAGAATATCGCGCCGGCGCGGGATTCAAGCTCCTTCATGACCGGATCGTTCGCCTCTACGGCGTCGCCAAGCTCCTGGGACTCCGCCCACGCTAGCTTCGCGACAAGGAGGTCCTTCATGCTCCGCGCCGTCCTAATCTGCCCTTCGATGTTCATGACAATCTTGGCCGTCCTGACAGAATTGTTGACCTCGAATGTCGAGGAGTTCTTCATAGATTCGTATTTGGCCTTCTCCCTGTCATAGGACTCCTTCAGCATCTCGCGGCTTGAATACAGGGTGGTGTTGATGCGGATCGGGTACTTCGTCTCCTGGTTGAGCAGTATCTCGCGGGTCTCCACCAGGGCCTGCCTGCGGGCCGCGAGCTCCTTCTCGAACTCCTCGCTTCTCTTCGACGCCTTGCGGTCGGCCGCCCTGGCCTGCTCCTTCTGGCGCTCAAGTTCGTCAATTTTCGCCTCAAGCTTGGCAAGGCCCTCCTTGACTGTCGCGACTGGCTTCTTGCTGATATCCCTGATGTCCCAGCCAAGGGCCTTTTGGGCGAACTCGTCCATGCCGTTCCCGGCAGGTTCGGCCTCCTGCGCCGCCTGTGGCGCCGCGCCGCCCCTGATTTTGTCCCCGGCACTCCGCACGACGTCGTTCAGCCCGAGCATGTTCAGGCCGCAGATTGCCACGATTATCAGCAGCCCGAGGCCAATCAGTGTTGTTACAATTCTGTTCATGATGTTCCCCCTGTGTTGAAAATGAAAACGCCTATTCTATTCCCCTGCGCTTGAAAACGTCGTCGGCTGTCGCCGCCGGGGCCGCCGCGCGCCCGATCACCGGCCCGGAGTTGGCGACCGCCGGAATCGCGCCGACGCCGCTTAGAAGCGCGTCAATGCTGGCGCGGATCCCGTCAACGGAGTCCTTGAGCGTCCCGGCCTTGAGCCGCTGGGCGCTGGCTTCAAGTTCGCGCAGTTCGCGGGCGACGCGGTCGCGCCCCTTCTCCAATTCCGCAAGCGAGTTCTCGTGCCACTCGCACGAGGCGCGATTTTCGGCAATCATGGCCTCGCATTCCGAAAGCTTACGGTCGGTGGCGACTACCGCGTCGCCGACCTGCGCGGCGCTTCCGTAGGTGTAGGCGCCCACCTTGGCCGGCCACTTCGCGTCCGGGTTGGCAAGCGCCTCCTTCGCCTGCTTCAGAAACCCAAGATACGAGGCGGCGTCCTCCTCGGCAGCCTCGATGCCGCGCTTCGCGAGGTTGATTGCCGAGCGGGCCTCGATGATTGCCGCGCCGTATTGCGTCGCGTAGTCCGACAGCATCTTCCTGCAATGCTCGATGTAGAGGTCCGGCCTCGCCTGGATGTTCGCGGCTGTCCATTCCTCGTTCTCGCGGCGGCGCTGCTCGTTCATCGCCTTCCTGATTACCAGGTGCGACTCCGGCCTGTCCGCCGCTGGCAGCACCGTCTCCTCCACGCCGGCCTTGACGCTCTCGACGGCCGTGCCGAGCGTCCCGCCCCTCCCGCCGGCAAGGCGCCATACCACCAGAACAACGACGGCGGCAACAATTGCCGTCACTAGATAATTCCTGCCCATATTGCTTCCTTCCTTGGTTGATGTTTTTGGCGATCCTGCCGTGCCTGCGTCAGCGCGCGCCCGACCGCCTTTTGAGTATTTCCTCGTAGGCGCCCCTGAAGTCGCCGTCGAACGACGGCCGGAGGCGCCTGACCCTGTCCACGCTGGGTGGGTGGACGTCAATTCGCCCAAACACCTTGCCGGGCGCCTTCCCGGCCACGGGGCGCTCGCTTAGCACGTCGAGGAGAAGCTGCGATTTGACCGGAAACTTAAGCGCGAGATTGACCATGGTCTCGCTGGCATCCTTCGCGCACTGAAGCACTACCATCATGTCGGCCATGTCCCTCTCGTCATCAAGCAGGGTTGCGCCGCGCGAGTCCGCCACAAACTCCGCCTGGTGGTCGCGCACCCAGTTTAGCCCGGAGGCGCAGTAGTGCGCCAGGCCGCCGAGAACCGCCATCATGCCGCCGAGGATGGCCATGCCGAGCCCGCCGAGCCATTCCACGGGGTTTGCCTGCCGTCCCCCCGGCGGCGACATCATGTCGCGGGCCTTGGATATCATATCCTGTCCCTGTTCCCAGGTGGTTTCCAGCACCGCTATCGCGTACCCGAGACGCTTGCCGGATGAGTTGTCGCGGCTGATGATGTGGCCGAGCTCGTGCGCGACGACTGCCTTGGAGTCGCACGGGTGCATCCGCCTTAGCAGGCCGTCGTAGAGGACGACCGCGTGGGCGCCGTTGTGCGCCTCGATTGTGTAGGCGTTGATGTGGTCGGCGGAGACGCGGAACAGCTCCGGCATCCTGAGCTTCGCCCTGTTGCACATCTTGGCGGTCTCGGCGTAGATGTAGTCAAGGTAATCGCTGCCGTTGACCGCCCCGATTTTGTATATGGGGGGCCCTTCGCTCTCGCTGCTCTCCAGCATCATGACGTATTCGGCCGGCGTCCTGCCCTCGTGGACGCCGGAAAGGAACCGGATGCGCATGTACTGGATGATGAACAGCAGGGCGGGGATGCCGACGGACCATCGCGCGAAGGCCCAGCTGTGCAGAAAGCCCGAAAGGACCTGCTGCCAGTCGCCCGCGAAGCCCTTCGTCACAACCCCGGCCGCGACAAAGGCGCAGAAGGCGTGGAATATCGCCAGCGTGGCCAGGATGGCCGCTATCACGCCATAGAGCATCAAGTCGCCCAAGGCCCCATCGGAATCTATGTTACCGCGCGCTCGTTTCATGGGCAACCCCTTTTCCGTCACGCCCGGAACAGCGCCCCCAGCTTCTTGCCAAGTAGGACCGAGCTGCCCGCTATGGCCACTGTCAGGAAGCCCATCGCCCACAGGCCGAGGGCGGCGGCCAGGTGGCGGCCGACGCCTATGAGCTGGAACATTTCGAAGATTGTCTTCGTGATTGGGTAGTATTCGATCTTCTGCGCAAGGATGAGGCTGTCCGAGACCTCCAGCATGCTGAAGGAGAAGGCAAGCAGGACGCCGGCGATCAGGTTCGCCGCAATCAGGGGCATGGTGATTCGCCGCGCCACGCGCAATGGCGCCGCGCCAAGGTTCGCCGCGGCCTCCTCAAGCGTGACCGATGTCTGCTGGAGCCCGGCCACGGCGGCGCGGACCATGTACGGCAGGCGGCGCACGGCGTATGCGACTACGAGGAACAGCGTCGGGTTTTCGCGGATGTCAAGGAGGCCGCGCAGGAATGGCGACTCCATTACCGCCGCCCTGTTGCCGAACCAGTTGCCTATCGCGACGTAGCCGAAGGCCATCACCAGGCCGGGGACGGCCAGCGGCACCATGGCAACGGCGTCGAGGACGCCGCGGATGGCAATTCTGGATCGCACGACAACCCAGGCTATGCCGATGCCGAGCAGCGTGTTCGCGACGACCGCCAGCGACGAGAATGTCAGCGAATTGCGAACGGCCGCGAGCGTCATGTCGTGGCCGATCGCCTCCACGAAGTTGGCGCCGGTGACCGCGCGCGGGAGGACGCTCTGGTACCACGAGCCGGGGACGCTGATGGCCGTCAGCAGGACGCCGGCGTGGGGCGCCAGCGCCAGGCATGTGACGGCCACGAAGGGCAGCAGGACGGGCGCGCCGCGCCATCCGCGCACCTCGCGGGCCGTCGCCGCGACGGTCGCCTTGCCCTGCATCGCGTGGGCGCGCGAGCCGAGGGTGAGCCGCATTGCGGTGTAGAGAAGGACGCTGAAGGTGAGGACCACCGTCACAAGGGCGTAGGGGAAGGGGCTGGCGCTGATCTCCTTGATCTCGTCGTATATCTGGCACGCGGCGCAGCGCGTGACGCCCAGCATCAGGGGGGTGCCCAGTTCCGTGAACGAGGTGATGAACACCAGGGTCCCGCCGGCGAAGAGCCCCGGCATTATCAGCGGGAGCGTTATGCGCCGGAATATCGTCGCGCCGCCGGCGCCGAGGTTCTGCGCCGCCTCCTCCATCGCGGGGTCGATGTTCGCCAGCGCCGCGCTTACGTTCAGGAAGATTATCGGGTAGAGGGTCAGCGCCTGGATGGCGACGACGCCCGCCCAGCGCGCCTGGCCGAGCCAGTCGATCGGCCCGCACCCGAGCAGCGCGTTGAGCGCCCCGTAGGGGCCGAGCATCTGCGCGAGCCCAATCGCCCCGACAAATGGCGGCAGTATCAGCGGGACGAGCACAAGCGACGAAAATATCCTCTGCCCCGGGAAGCGGTAGCGGTGCGAAAGCCATGCGAGCGGTATCGCGAGCAGCGACGCCAGCGCCGTGGAGCACACCGCGATGGCGAGCGAGTTCATGAGGCCTTCAAGGTAAATCGGGTTCCTGAATACCCCGAGCAGGTACTCCGCCGTGAAATGGCCGTCGACGAAGCACCCTCCGCCAATGACCTTGACCAATGGCCAGAACATCCCCCCGGCCAGCACGGCCAGAAGCAGGAAGAACAGGAGCCATTGACGCAAGTTGCGCACAGCGTCCCCGCTATTCCGCGACTTTGTTGGTCCACTGGAGGGTGAAGAAGCCGCTCTGCGATGCGGAGAGGGGCGCGGCCGAGAGGTCAATCTCCGCCTCGAAGGCCTCGCCGGCCTTTGCCTGGTCGATGGAGAACGGGTTGTCCCCGATGGCGGTGTCGCTCCAGTCGCCGTCCGTCAGCGACGGGCGGTAGCGCAGGACGAACGTGAGCGGCTCCGCCGTGTCGGCGGGCAGGTTGGCGTCGGGGACGGTCCAGCCAACCGTCGCGATCGCCGTCCCGTCGGCGGCGACGGTGAAGGAGTCGATCTGCCATGCGACGGTCTCGTATTCCTCTGCGGCTGGGTCGTCGTCCTCCGTGACGGAAACCCCGTACCACTTGACCATGTCGTGGCCGTAGTCGGCAACGTAGAGGGTGTCCTCGCCATCAATCGGGAATACGCCGGCCGGATGGAAGAGCCACTGGTACTCCTCGATGGCCGGGTCCCTGTACGTGCCCACGTCGCCCGCGGCGGTGAGGCCCGTGTAGGCGCCGGAGCCGCCCGTGCGCGGCTTGAGTATCCTGACGCGCGACCCGTTGTAGTCGGCCGCGACTATGCGCACCTCGGAGCCGACTTTCCAGACCTGGACGTCGTGCGGGCGGCTGAAGTCGCCGGACCCCTGCGCGCCAAGGAACGCGGACGGCTCGTCCGAGAACCCCTCCATGTGGTGGAATGAGACCCTCTGGCGCTCGTTGCCGTAGTTGGCGACCCAGAAGCCGTCGGCCGTGTCCTTGTCGTAGCAGATGCCGTAGATGATGTCCTTTTCGGTGAACTGGTATGATTCCCCCCAGGTCCAGGATCCGGAACTGTATGAGAGGCGAACCGCGCGGTAGTTGCCGGTGTCGGCCACGAGAAGGTCGCCGCCCTTGGTGAAGGCGACCGCGCGTGGCTTGGAGAAGGTCCCCTCCGGCGCCGAGAGGCCAGGGGCCGGCGAAGCCGAGCCGTAGGCGGAGACGAATGTTATCGCGCCTGTAGATGGATTGAACTTGAAAAGCTGCACCCTGTTGTTCCCGGTGTCGGCGACGGCAAACCGGTTTTCACCGGAGAAGGTGTCCAGCGCGAGCCCGAAGGGCTGGTTGAAGGCGCCGTTGCCGCTGCCGAGCTTCCAGAGCGACGGGTCGGTGTATTTGGCGCCGGCGCCGTTCGCCGCCGTCGCGCCGTAGTAGAAAAGGACGTCGCCGGTGGCGCGGTCGTGGACCGCTATGCGGTGGGTGTACTGCTCAAGGGCGAACACGAACTTGTCGGTCACGAACAGCCGCGGGACATTGCCTTCGGCGCCGGCCGTCGTGGCGTTCTTCGGCGTGGCCGTCGTGGCGAACATGTCGTCGGGGCCGCTGGACAGTTCGGCCGCGGCGTTGGCGCGTGGACATGCCAGCGCGGCGACGGCAATGGCGAGCAACGCCACTCCGGCTCCCAGGCGGCGCCAGGCAAAATCTTTAAAAATCTTCATTCAGACTTCTCCTTAATGGCGCTTTTCTGGACAGCGGCGATTGAGGCACGCTATTTTACGCCACGTTAAAAGTCTCTCAAAATCCGGCCGTTCTGTCAACCATTCGGACAAGGCGTCGCAGCGGGAGCGCGGCCATCGCCGAGCAGAGCGCGAGCGCGAAGAGCACCCCGCGCGCGACCGTGGCCCATGGCACGATCAGGCGCACGGGGAGCCCGGCGGCCACCATCCAGCGGGATAGCCCCGTGAACGACCAGCCGACAAGTATCCCGGCGGCAAGCCCGAGCGTTAGCGCGGCCAGCGTGACGAGCAGGCCCTCCGCGAAGATGAGGCGGGCGAGCTGGCCGCGCGACATTCCTACCGCGCGCATCATGCGCAGCTCGCGCATGCGACCCTGGACGGAGGCCAGCAGCAGCGCCACCATGCCCGTCGAGGCGACGGCGAGCGACCAGAACGGTATCCGCGCCATCGCGCCAAGGATGTCGTTGCCGTGCGCCAGCGTCCCGTCCGCGATTTCGTCCCGGTGGTGGACCTGGATGGCGCTTGCGCCGTCGTCTTTCACCGCCGCGCGGATTTCGGCGTCCAGCCGCACCGTGGCCTGGAGCCCGCCCAGCGCCTGGAGCTCCGGCGTCATCCTCAGCCAGACGAAATACGTAAGCTCGTTGCCGGTAATCCCGCGCACGAACTTTTCGGGGACAAACACGCATGACGCGGTCCGCCCTGGCGGGGTGGCGTCCCCCTGGCGGGCCCCCTCGCGCCCGAAGGATGTGCGGACTAGCGAGCGGGAGGTGACCATGTGCCAGTTGACGTCTACGACCCCGCGGACCTCAAGCTCGCGCCCGGCGAAGCGTATGCGGTCGCCGACGCCAAGTCCGGCCATTCGGGCGAGCATCGATACTATCACGCATCCACGGCCCTCCGCCATTGCGGCGACGGCGTCCTCCCTGTCGCCCGCCACGAAGCGGAACGGCGCGAAGGGGTGTTCCCCGCCGAATGCGGCGACCGGGTCGGCGCCGAAGAGCAGGACAAGGCCGCGCGGCACGTCCCCCCCGCGCCCCGAGAACGCGGGCGAGTCGGGGTCGATCGGCTTCTGGGTGCAGTCGATTTTCAGGATTTTCCCGTCCGCGACCCCGGGGCACCGCGCGGCCGCCGAAATCTGCCCGTCCGTCCAGCCGTTTGGCAAAATCGATACGATCGCGTCCGGCCACTCGGGGCTTGGGACGAAGCTGGACATGAGGGTGCCGCCCCAGACGTGGATCGCGATGAACCCGCCTAGGCCGAGGGCGAGGGTAAGCACCGTCCCGGCCACGCGCGTGGGGTCGCGGCCGAGGCGGTTGCGCAGGAGCGCGGGGTCGAGGCGCGCGATTCTCGCCACGGGACGCAGGAAAAGCGCCTCCGCGAGGCAGACGACGGGCTGGAGTGAGAGCAGCAGGGCCGCGACGAAGCTCGGGATGCCCAGCAGCGCCATCGCCAGCGCCTTGCTTTGTTCGTCGAGCCATGGGCAGACGGAGACAAGCGCCATCGGCAGAAGGAGCGCGAGCGAGATGGCCGCGCGGCGCCAGGATGGATTCCGGGGCCGCGTCTCGCCGGCGCCGAGCGCCTCAAGCGGCCTCACGCGCATCGCGGCTGTTGCCGGAACCAGCGACGACAGTAGCCCGACGATTGCGGCAAGCGCGAGACCCGCCGCCGGTGCCTGCCACGACAGATAGGGCGCCGCTGGCAGGTCGCCGCCGCGCTCCGAAAACAGGAACGCGCGCAGCGCGGCGTCGCCAAGGACGCTTCCGGCCAGCCATCCTGCCGCGACGACGATTAGCGTCTCGCAGCAGACAAGTCCGGCGACGCCGGACCGCGTCATGCCGGCGCAGCGAAGCTCCGCGATGCGCCGGCGGTGCAGGGCCAGGCCTATCAGGAGAATGGTCGAGACAAGGCACGACGCCGTGAGCGCCGCGAGGCACAGCGTCAGCGGCATCGACGAGAGCAGGTTCGACACGGAGTCGGCGCGGAAGCTTGCCGCCGCCGCGGCCGTGGTCTGGAGGCGGCAGCGCGGGGTGTGCCCTGGCGCGCCGTCAAGCAGCCCTTCGATTGCCCGCCCTGCCCCGGCCGCGGTCTTTAGAAGGATGAGGTTCGGGCCTTCCGGGAAGTCGGGCGCCGCGCGGCGTATGGCATCCATCGCCGCGCCGTTCGCGTAGATCGCCGGGAAAATCCGGACAATCCCGCTCATTTCGAAATACCCGGTGACGGCGGGCGCCGCGGTGCCCGCCGAAAGTATCATCGGCAGCGGGTCGCCAATCGGCGGCGCGGGGACGCGCGTCCCGAACAGGCCGCGGCAGACGGCGACTTCGGGATTCGGCGAGGATGGGTCCGGTAGCCGGCCCTCGATCCGCCCGACTTCAAATGGCAGGCCGCCTTCGGTGAGCTGCGCGACGTAGCCCCGCAGGGGTGGCCCCTGGAGGACGCGCCCGCCGGCGCGGACGTCCAGCGTGGCGGCGACCATCCTCAATGGCACGGAGAGTTCGACGCCTTCGGCCCGCGCCAGGCGCGCCGCGACAGGCGCGGGGA
>JAFWPM010000106.1 GCA_017509565.1 Kiritimatiellia bacterium
GACACCTACGTCTGCCGTGGCGGGGAAGGCGAGACCTACGAGCCGCACTTCACATTCCACGGTTTCCGCTACATCGAACTCTCCGGCGACTTCGAAACGCCGCCGGAATGCGCGGACGTCACCGGTGTGGTAATACACACCGACATGGCGCGGACCGGTCGCTTCGAATGCTCCGACCCGCTGGCCAACCGCCTCTATTCCAATCTGAACTGGGGGCATGTCGGCAACTATGTGGACGTCCCCACCGACTGCCCGCAGCGCGACGAGCGCCTCGGCTGGACCGGCGACGCGCAGGTTTTCGTCCGCACCGCGGCCTTCAACCGGGACATAGCAGCCTTCTTCGCCAAGTGGCAGCGCGACCTCGACGACAGCCAGCTCGCCAGCGGCGCCTATCCCGATGTCGCCCCGAACGTGCTAGGCGACAAGGCCGGCGGCCATTGCGGCTGGGGCGACGCCGGCGTCATCTGCCCCTGGACCATGTACCTAATGTACGGTGACACCGGCATCCTCCGCGACCACTACGGCGCCATGGCCCGCTGGATCGACTACTGGCGTGGCGTCTGCACCCCCGACGGTGTCGTCCGCTACCGCGACATCTGGCACTACGGCGACTGGCTTGCCGTCGATTGCCCGGTGAACGAGGACGGCAACCCGCTCTGCGGCGCGGCGCCGACCCCTTCCGACCTTCTTTCCACTGCCTACTTCGCGCGTTCGGCCGGCATCATGGCCGAAGTGGCGAAGGTCCTTGGAAAAAAGGAGGACGCGAAAAAGTTCGCCGCGCTGCGCCGCGCCACCGCGGCGGCCTTCCGCCGCGAATTCGTCACCCCCGGCGGCCGCGTCGCCGGCGACACCCAGACCGGTTACCTTGTCGCCCTAGGTTTCGGCCTAGTCGAAGACAGGAAGACGGTTGCCCGCATGGTAGACCGCCTCTCGTTCCTCATCGAGTCGCGCGACTTTTCGCTGACGACCGGCTTCCTTGGCACTCCATTGCTCTGCCCGGTGCTGACGCGCTTCGGGCGCGCCGATCTCGCCTACAGGCTTCTCCAGCGCCGCAAGTACCCGTCGTGGTATTTCCAGATACTGGACGGCGACGCCACGACAATGTGGGAGCGCTGGAACAGCTACTCGTCGAAGCACGGATTCGGCGACGTTGGGATGAACTCATTCAACCACTACGCCTACGGCGCCATCGGCGAATGGCTGTACTCCAGCGTCGGTGGCATCGACCTTGCCGAGCCGGCCTTCCGCAAGATCCGCTTCGCCCCGGTCCCCGGCGGCGACATCACCTGGGCGCGCGCATCGCTTGAGACGCGCCACGGCCTAGCCTCCATAGGATGGAAGCGCGCCGGCGCCGACGCGGCCACCCTTGACCTGGAAGTCACCGTCCCCCCAAACACCACCGCGGTTCTCGAACTCCCTGGGCGCAAGCCGCGCGAGTTCGCCGCCGGGACATACAGCCTGAAGGGGGTTTGATTCCTTAGCCGGCAGCCGGCTTTGCCGCCCCCGGCCGGGGGCGGCGCTTTTGGGCTTTCCACAAATTCCCTGCACAGTGAGATCAACAATGAAGAACCTCTCGAAAACCTTCCTCGCCGCTTTGGCGCTCCCTCTTTCGATATTCGCGCAGGATGCCGTAACTTCAGCGACGCCAAAGGCCGCCGATGTCTGCAAGATGCCAGACGCGGCGCCAGCCGCCGGGGCGCGCCCGCTGCGCATCGCGCTCTACCCATATGTCCCAGACATCGGGGTGTTCAAGGATGTCCTTACGAACACGTGGAGCCGCGCGGGCCGGACTGAGGCAATCGAGTTCGTCTCGTGGGACTGCTACAACGACGACTTCCCGACAAATGCCGACATAGTAGTTTCGGAATGCGGCTTCCTAGACTCGTATGTCGCCGAAAGGCGGCTGCGCCCGCTCGACGAGCCTCCGTTCCGCGAGTCTGCCGACGTCCCGGGCGATTTCGTCCGATTCGCTCACGAGGGCTGCTGCGCCCTTGACGACGGCGGTTCGGCCCGCCTCTACGGCCTGCCACAGATGATCTGCACCTACTACGTCTTTGGCAGGAAGGGCGAGCCTCTGCCTAAAGGCTTCGAATTCAAGCCGCTTCCCGACGGGGAGAACAAGCCGGGGAAGGGGACGGGCCTCCTCTTCTACGCGACTGGCGACGACATGACATTCGGCATCATACGCCTCTACCTCGACCGCGTCCTGGGCGACGCGAAGCGCGGCGGCGCGGCCATGGCGAACATCATGGCCGCCGGCGGCAGCGGGCAGCTGTCCTACTATCCCGACGATGGCGACGGTTTCGTCCGCGCCAACTGGTTCCGCGACGGCACCGGCGCCAACTACATCGACTATTCCGAAGCGCTCACGCGGCTGGCCGCGGACGGCCGTGGCGACGAGTTCTCCTACCGCCGTCTGGCTGGATATGGCGCGCCATACTTCGTCAACCCTGTCTCCGTGACGGCCACCTGCCCGGAGGGCCTCCTGGACGCCGCCGCAGAATGCCTGCGCATACTGACGAGCCGCGAATACCTCTCCTCCGTGCTTTGGCCGGAAGGGCAGATTCCCGCCTATGTGCTGCCCGGGCGGCTTGACGTTTTCCGCGACTTCGCCGCCCGCGACGCCGCCTACGCCGACTTTCTCCGCGACGCGGCTCTGCCGGGCAACTGCACATGGCGGCTTCCCGCCGACTCCAGGGCCCTCATCCTCGATGCGGCGGGAAGAAGCCGCTGACGCGGCGGCTCCCGCGGCCATCCAATTCACACCGGCCAGCGCGGCTTGCCACCGCGCTTCGCCGGCGTAATGCATTCAACCTCAAAATCGCAGTTGAATTCCACCTGCCAAACTTGACGGGCGCTCCACGACGGAGCGCCAGGGTCGAAGGTCGCAAGGTCTGAAGGTCGGTGAGGGGCTGTAGGCTGTCGAATGCCGGAGTCGTTTGACAGGATTTTTCAACGCAGAGGGGCGGAGACGCAGAGTTTTCTGGCATTGTTTGCAAAAACCATGTGCAATCATCCCATTCAGGAAATGGGCAAGTGGCGTCAGCGTACTTGTTCTCCGCGACTCCGCGGCTCTGCGTTAAAATACTTGTGGCACGCTAGTGGACGGAAGGTGAAATTGTCATTCCCCACTTGTGAACAATTGTCAATTGCCAATAGTGGACAATCGTAGCCGGTTCGGCGGCAAGACCATCCACGTCGTCGGACTCTAGAACCGGAGCGGCCGGAGCATTCCGCTTCTGCCGCCGCGCCGACGGATGGGGGATTTGCGTTCAAGGAAACCATTACGCGCCCCTGGGCCGCGCATGGCGAACCGGCTATGGCGCCGGCCATCCAAAATCGATGCGCAGGGCATGGCGGCGCCCGGCAAGGAGCGCCGGGAACGGGACGAATGCCGGGCCGGGCAGCGGATTGCCGTCCAGCGTCGCGGAGGCGACGGCCGCGCCGGAGCCGTGCAGTTCGATGTCCAGCGTCGCGCCGCGCAGGGAAAGGCCGCGCACGGCGAAGGGGAGTCCGTCGTTCATCGGGCGGAGGCGGATGCCGTCCGCGTCAGCGCGGAGGCCAAGCCACAGTTCCACGGTGTCGGCGAGCCAGCCTTTCGCGGCGAAGAACTGCTTGTTGCCCAGTTCGTCAAAGTAGTCGGCCGGATCGGCGTTGAGGACGTCGACGGTCTGGCCTTCCGGATAGGTCAGGACGGCTCCGTGCGAGCCGACGATGCGCCGGAAGAGCGCCAGCGCCGCATTGTCGCCGACGCCGAGGTCTCGATCGCCGACTTCCACGCGCGCCGGACCTGGCCGGACGACATCGCGCGCGCCTGCCACTACATCGACGCCCACGCCCCGACGCGCGCGGCGGCGATGGCGGAGTTTTCCGTTCCGCGCAAGGCCGAGACGTGCGGCATCGGCTTCTCCTACGGCATCCCGTACCGGGCGCTGCTGCCGCGCGGTATCGCCAACCTCGCCGTCGCCGGGCGCTGCATCGGGACGGATCACCTCGTGCAGAGCAGCGCCCGCGTCATGCCAACCTGCTTCGCCACCGGCCAGGCGGCGGGCCTCGCCGCCGCGCTCTCCTTGCGCGACGGCCGCGGAGGTGACTTCCGCTCCGTCCCGTATCCCGCCCTGCGCGCCGCGCTGCTCGGCATGGGGGCCTGTCTTTTGTAGTATGCAGCGCCGCGACAAGCACCGGCCCGACCGTCTCCCACGCCCAGCTGCTCGCCGGCGGAACGCTGGACTTCCGGTATGCCACATCGAAGGGGAAATAGGAGCGGTGCGAGGCGTCAGCCCCGCCTCGGCGGCATTGTTTCTTTCAATGCGATTTGGTATTATTGTTTGCATGAACGAAATAACCATCAATCCAGCGCTCAAGGGGCGCTCCCTGCTCACACTCAACAGTTTCACCGACGATGAAATGTGCGAGCTCATCGACCTCGCCGTGGCGCTTAAGGCCCGCAAGGCCGCCGGCGTAAGGGGCGATCTGCTGCACCGCCGCAACATCGTTCTCATTTTCGAGAAGGGATCCACCCGCACCCGCAATTCCTGCATAGTAGCCGCGCAGGACGAGGGG
Organism: Kiritimatiellia bacterium; assembly: GCA_017509565.1. Classification (GTDB taxonomy): domain Bacteria; phylum Verrucomicrobiota; class Kiritimatiellia; order RFP12; family JAAYLN01; genus RGIG5952. The sequence goes on from JAFWPM010000106.1 coordinate 4,564, forward strand.
GGCGCCGCCCAGTACCTCGGCGGGCACGAGACCCACTTTGGCCACAAGGAGAGCGTCAAGGACTCGGCCCGCGTCCTTGGCCGGCTCTACGATGGAATTCTCTTCCGCGGCTTCAGCCAGCGCACCGTCGAGGACCTTGCCAAATACAGCGGCGTCCCTGTCTGGAACGGGCTCACCGACGAGTCCCACCCGACGCAGATACTTGCCGACCTCATGACGCTTCGCGAGGCTTTTGGCGACATTGGGGGCAGGAAGCTCGTCTACATGGGCGACGGCCGCAACAACGTGGCGAACTCCCTGATGATGGGATGCGCCAAGGCGGGGGTCAACTACGTCAACTGCACACCGAGGGAATTGCTGCCAGACCCGGCGCTTGTCGCCCGCGCCAGGGAAATCGCCGCGCGCCATGGCTCAACCATCGACGTCGAAAATGACCCGGCGGTGGCCGTCCGCGGGGCCAACGCCCTCTACACGGATGTATGGGTCTCGATGGGCGAGGAGGACAAGACCGCCGAGCGGTTGCGCCTCCTGCGCCCATACCAGGTCAACATGGACCTTTGCCGCGCCACCGGCAACCCTGGCGGCGAGCTGATATTCCTCCACTGCCTACCCGCATTCCATGATTGCGAAACGGAAGTCTCCAGGGAGACAGGCGCGCAGGAGGTCGCGGACGACGTGTTCGAGAGCGACTTCTCGCGCGTGTTCGACGAGGCCGAGAACAGAATGCACACCATCAAGGCCCTCTTCGTCTCGGCCTTGCAGCGTTAGCCCAACTTCGCACTTTGCAGTCCAGGGGCGGCAGCCGCCCGCCAGCGCAGAAAATGGTCACCCGAATTGTAAACGCTTCCGTAGTCACGCCCGGCGAGCGCCTTGACGGCGCGACAGTCGTTATCGAGGACGACTCGATAGCCGAAGTCCTGCCGCCGGGAATCCCGTGGCCGGATGCCGACTTGACGCACAACGCAGCCGGGGGGCTCGTCGTCCCCGGCTTTTTCGACATCCATTCGCACGGCGCCGTCGGCTTTGAAGTCGTCGACGACGATCCGGGGGCCATGGACGCAATATGCAAGGCAAAGCTGGCGGAGGGGGTCACAAGCTACTTCCCGACGACCCTCACGCTCCCGCACGAGGCGCTGGTGAAGACCATGGAGAGCGTCGCCTGCTACTGCGAGGAGGAGAAGTACTGCCGCGCCCCCGGCGTTCATCTTGAGGGCCCATTCATAAACGGGAGCAGCCTTGGCGCGCAGAACCCGGCGTATGTCAGGAAACCGGACATCGACGAGGTGGCCGAACTCGCATCGATCGCGCCGGTGTCCGAAATGACATTCGCCATCGAGGTGGAGGGCGGGGCTAACTTCGCAGGCGAGCTCCTCTCCATAGGAATAATCCCCTCCTGCGGCCATAGCAGGGCGACATACTCCGAGTTCAGGGACGCTTACGCCTCCGGCCTTCGCCATTTGACGCACTTCTGCAACCAGATGACCCCGCTCCACCACAGGGACATCGGACTTGTAGGCGCCGGGCTGCTGCACAACGATGTCAGAATCGAGCTTATCTGCGACAAGGTCCACGTTTCGCCGCCGATGATCCAGCTTGTGTTCGACCGCAAGCCAATCGAGTCGATATTGCTGATAACCGACTCCATGAGGGCCTCCCACCTGCCTGACGGGTTCTCGTCGATTGGCGGGCTGGACGTGATTGTCCGCAACGGCGAGGCGCGGCTTGCCTCCAATGGCTCGCTGGCGGGCTCCATGCTGCGGATGAACCAGGCGCTCAGGAATGTCGTCGAAGTGACGGGCCTGCCTGTCGAGGATGTGATACAGACCACATCCTGGAACCAGGCGCGTGAGATGGGGCTTGGCGACCAGTTCGGGCGAATCGAGGCCGGCTACACGGCGGACATCGCAATCCTGGATCCCGCCACATTTGACGTGAGTGCCGTGTTCGTTGGCGGCGAGAAGCGAATGTAGGCGAAGCCGGCTGCGCCGCCCGGTTCCTATCGCCGGATTTCAAGCCTTGATCGGGCGGCCTTCCCATTTGAAATTCGCAGTTTAAAAGGCGGCCTGCCGGCTATTTCCCCGAAGAATATGGCGCGGCGCAGGCCGGGGGCAACTGGCGCCGTCGCGACTTGGCGACCGTCGGCGTCGAGGACAACCGCGAGCGGACTGCGGCCGGGACCTTTTCCCGCCACAATTTTCGAGAACGACGCCATTGCAAGATAGCGGCCTTCTCGGCCGTCGGCCGTGTTTGGGGCTGTCCCGGCCCTCCCAAACGCCGCGGCCCTCCGCATCGTGTCGTCGAGCCCTGCGGTGCCCAGCGAGATCTTGCATTCCGGAAATTGCTCCACTATCACGTCCGGCGCCATTGCGCCCGCGATTTTATCGAGTTCGGCAGTCGAAAACCGCTTGAAGATGAACATCGCGATGTCATTGAAGCCGTCCCCCAGGGGAATCGCCAGCGAAGAGTACCCGCCCCTGCGCCACGAGGAGAGCGGAAAGCGCAGGAATGAGTCATGCCGCATCGCCAGCTTCAGCCCGTCCCCCTTTCTGCGGACCCGCACAGGTATCGAAGGGTACCGCCTTTCGTCGAAAACGATATCGAGTTCGCGGTACTGGCGCGGCGAGTATCCAGGGGCTGATACGACAAGCCTCTGGCTGGCCGGGTCTGTGAACGCCCCTGCCGCAAGCCCTTGGGCAACGGAGTCTGGCGGGTTGTCGAAATATGGCGTTTTAGTGAGTTGCGGAAACCACATGCGCCTGAGGGTTTCGGCCATGGAGTCGTAAACCATCCAGCATCCTAAGGCGTTGACGTGATGGTCCTCGCTGTAGAAAAGGGTTTGCCCCTCCATCGCCGCGGCGCGGAAACGCCCGGTGAGAAAAACGATGTTCGATTCCGCAAAAGAACCGCGCATGGCGGCCTCCAGTTGCTTTCGTGAAGATTGCCCAGGCAACCTTTTCACAGTCCAGGGCGCGTGTTCCGGATGAACCTGGATTTTTACGGGCGTGACGACTTCGAGATAGCGGGCCCCATGAGCCTCGGCCCATGCGGTTCTCCCTTCGATGAGTGTCCGCCAATCATCTTTCATTTCATCGCCGAGCGAAATCGCGCCAAGGTAGTCGTCGATTTCCGGCCAAGTGCCGCCGCGCAGGAAAATGGTCCCGCTGTCGCCAGGGACCCTATCTCCGAATGGGCAGCGCAAGGCATGGAACCTGACATGGCGGTAAAACCCGACGACGGCCTTCCTGAAAGGGAAGCTGTCGTTCAGCCAGGCGTCAATGGCGCGCCCCCATGATGCCGAGGGCAATCTGGCGAAGTCGGGCCATGGAGATGGAATGCGGTTCTCCTCGGCGACACCGGAGACTGGCGACGGCCAGCCCCAAGCCGCAGTTGACATCCGAAGGATTGCAATTGCGGCCAGAATCAGCATCCAGAACGCCATGAACGCGGCATCGATTGCCGGACGTAATCCTCTTGCCTGCATTTAGAACCTGAAATAGATGAAGGGGTTGTAGGAGCCACCCGCGATGGAAAGGAGCGCAATGGCCGCCGAGGCGGACACCGCGCACCACTCGGCCAGGGCGAATGCCGCCCGGCGGCCACTTCCGACGCGGCGGGACGCCCATTCCCGGAGATGCCAGGGGAGCCCTGACGCGAGAAGGGCGCCAACTGCCAGCGACGCGAACAGGAGCGGGTGGGCGTCGACGGCAAGCAGGCGGGTCTCCGGCGCGATTGAAGCGGATCCTGCCAGGGAGCGGATGAAGAGCCAGGCTTCATCGGGCGTTTGCGAGCGGAACAGCACCCACCCCAGCGCCACGGCCGCCATGGTCCTGGCATATCCAAGCAGCCCGCCTGCGCGTGTCCGCGAGAGGGGCGAGTCCGGGGCGAGGCGTTCCGCGACGATTAAGAGACCGTGCCAGACTCCCCAGGCCAGAAACATCACGCTGGCCCCATGCCAAAGGCCGCAAAGCGCGAAGACGGCCAAGTTGTTGATGCATGCCCGCGCGGTTGAACATCGGCTTCCGCCGAGTGGAATGTAGAGGTAGTCGCGGAACCACGTCGAAAGTGAAATGTGCCATCGCCTCCAAAACTCGCGGACCGATTTCGATGTATATGGCAAATTGAAGTTTTCGGGGAAATTGAAGCCAAGCATCCTTCCAATTCCAATGGCCATGTCGGAATAGCCCGCAAAGTCGTGGTATATCTGGAGCGTGTATGCGGATAGCGCCAGCCATGCGTATGCCGGATGGATTCCCATCCCCTTTTCCGTGAAGGCCCAGGCGCGGTCGGCAAAGTCGCCGGCGACATTGGCAATCAGGACCTTGCGGGCCAGCCCGGCAAGGAAGCGGCGCATCCCCGACGAGACCTGCAAAAGACCGGTGTGGCGTTTGCGAAGGGAGCGTTCGATGTCGGAGTAACGGACGATCGGGCCGGCCACGAGCTGCGGGAACATTGAAATATAGCATCCGAAATCCACCAGCGACCGTGTCGCCCTGACATCCCGCCGGTAGACGTCGATGACATAGCTCATGGCCTGAAACGTAAAGAAACTGATGCCTAGCGGCAGCGCTATGCCCAGTTCGTGAAACTTGGTTCCGAAAACGGTGTTGACCCCGCGGGTTGCGAAGTCGGCGTATTTGAAAACAGCCAGGGCCGCGAGGTCGATGACTATTGCCGCAACGACCAGGATCTTTCTATCGCCCTGGCGGCGCGCCCCGTCAATTGTCAATGCGAAAAGGAAATTTGCCGCGATGCAGGCGCAAAGCAGCAGAATGCCGCGCCCCTCGCCCCAGAAGTAGAATAGCAGGCTGGAGAGAAGAAGTATGGCATTCGACAGGGCAATGCGCGGGCGCCGAGGTTCACGGGAGTGCAGGAGGATCCAGGAGGCGGTCAGGACAATTGGGAGGAATACTGCCAGAAATGTCAATGATGTAAACAGCATATTGAAATTCACTAGCATCCCATTCATCCATTGAATGAGGCGCAAGGTGTTGCTTTTTTTAGGTGTTCGGGATAACCTATCCCTATGACAAAAACACGCCTCAAAAAAGCAACGAAGACAGTTTACACGATTCTTAAGCAGATTACAAGGTGGGTTCCGCGGTCCCGCCCAAGCCGACCCAACGACAACTGCCGCGTGGAGCAGAAGAACGGCTCCATCCTGCGCGCATGGCTGGGGGAAACTCGCCTTGACGATCGCAGCCTTGAACCCGCGCTGCATGAACTCGCCAGACGCCTCTCCCTTTACCACAACCTCTTCGTCCCATGCAAGAAGCTCCTCTCGAAGACACCAAGGGACAAACTGCACACTTCATACAAGCATGCGTACGACAAGCCGAAAACCCCGCTCGAAAGATGCAGGGAATCTGGCCTATGCGACGCCAGGCGCATCGCGGAACTTGAGAATCTGCGAGACAAGATCAATGTAATCCATCTCGTCGCCAAAATCAAGTCGCTGGTGAAGACCGTGGTTGACAATGCCAACAATGCGCGAGGGGCTGCGGGGCTAGCCCCGCAGCCCCTCGCCTCCCGCCTCGGTGTCTAGGCTTTTGACCAATGCGGCCCCCTCTTAACTCATTTCGGTGTCTTTTCTATTTGACAAACTGCGCTTGTCAAGTGCTTGCTCAACTATCGGGCGGAACCGCGCTTTCGGCAAAATTGCCGGAACTTAATTCGAATTATATCTTAAAGGCGCTTGAATCGGCGGGGGATTGCCGATATAATAATTGCATTGTTTTGTTTCGTTCTTAACTGGAGTAACCGATGAACAAATATGTGAAGAATGTCCTGGATGACGTCAAGGCGAAGAACGCCGGTCAGCCCGAATTCCTGCAGGCGGTCGAGGAGGTCCTCGTTTCCCTGGAGCCCGTCATCAAGGCCAACCCCAAGTATGAGGCCAACGCGATTCTTGAGCGCATGGTCGAGCCCGAGCGGATTGTCGTCTTCCGCGTCCCGTGGGCAGACGACGCTGGGAAGATCCACGTCAACCGCGGTTTCAGGATCCAGTTCAACGGCGCGATCGGGCCATACAAGGGCGGTCTTCGCTTCGACCCGACAGTCAACCTTTCCGTCCTCAAGTTCCGCGAAGGCAATGAGCACCGGCCCCAAATCCGGGCAGTCGGAGACGTCCAGCGTCGCGGTGCCCCGGCGAAGCGCGTCAAAGTATGCCGCGCAGA
>JAFWPM010000107.1 GCA_017509565.1 Kiritimatiellia bacterium
TATTGTGCTGGCCAGGGATAATTGGGGTAAATGTCAAGCCTCGGTTTCATCTTCGGCCGCCGCATGGCGGACTTCCGATTTCCTGAAGAGGTTCCGCACCTTTTCCGGAGTTCGTTTGCGGCCCTCCAGGTGTTCCACGACGGCGGCGCTGACGGCCTTTGAGTCCGCCGGGAGCGCCCGTTCTGCCAATCCGGCCTTGACATCCCGGTTGAGGTACTCGTCGGGATTCAGTTCCGGGGAACAGCTCGGCAGGTATTCGAGCGAGAACGAATCCTTCTCCTTCCGTTCCTTCAGCCAGTCCACGAGGCAGTTGGCGTGATGCACCTTCAGGTTGTCCACGATCATTGTGACGGGGCCGCCGGAGATTTGGCCACCCCGGAAGCGCGGCAGCGCATCCAACCCGCCGCTATGCCTCAAGCGGCCTAGCGGCGCAGTCGACGAGCTTGCGCGTCTCGCGGTCGAAGGAGAGGCCGATGAGCCAGATCGGCTTGCCGGAGGCGCGATACGGATCGGCGTAGCCCTTTTCGCGAATTTGCGAAAAGGCCGCATCGACCGGCTCGCCGACTTTGAGCTCGAAGATGCAGGTCGTGCGGTAGGGCGCGGCCTCCGGACGCGCCGTTTCGGCAACCACTTCGACGCCCTGCGGCGCGGGAAGCAACGTCTGCCTCGCGTCTCAGGCGAGGGCGCCGCCTTTTGGAATCTCTGGCGATGTAGGCTTATCCCCCATTTTTCTGATATGATGCCTGGTCAAGGTCGGTCAAGTCCAGATTTAATGCGGATGGCATGGTTTTTGGCAAGTGATGCCTCCACTGTAAGACTTTTCTGCGGCTTACGCCGCGACGATAGTGGACGATCTTTTGCGCGAAAGCGGGAAGTGCGTCCGGCACAGACCCCTTGCGCCAAAGGCGGGCACACCCGAATTATGGGCGGACTCTCCCTATTATCGGCGAGATAGGCCGATGCGGGCGGAGATCGGGGCGTCGGGAGTCCATGTCCCGCCGGGGGCGAGCGTCAGCGGCAGTTCCGGGGCGAAGCAGGCGTCGGGGTGCTGCGCGCCGGACTTGTCGAGCCAGAAGCGCAGGCCGGAGAGCCGGGAATCTGTGGTGGCCAGGAAGTATTCTCCGCCGCCAGGCAACAGCCACGCTGCCCTGTCTTGTTCGCCGTAAAGGTTGCGCGCGTGGAAGCCAGGGCGTATTCCCTCGCCGAGTGCGAAGGGACGCAGGAACAGCCCGCGCGCGACGAGCGGCGCGTCGCCGAGGTTCTCGAGCGATACGATTTCCGCCGTCACGTCCTCGCTTCCGGGCGCAAGCGAGAACCGGATGGTGATTCTGGCCCGCATCGCGCCGCTCCGGCATTCGCCGGAAACCGTCGCCGCCGCGACGCCGCGTTCCCGCGACACGCTTGCCGCCACTCGGTTAGTGGCCTCCGTCCAGGCGCGGCGACCGCCATCAGACCATTCGAGCAGCGCGCCGCAGGAGCCGACAACCCTGCTGCCGAATGCGAGGGACGAGGCCAGCGGTGCGCCGTCACCGCAGCGGCCCGACACTTCCGCGCAGCCGTTGGAGATCGACCATGAGCCGTCGGGGTTGACGCCGCAGGCCGCGCCCAGCGCGGCGGCGGGATCGGCAAGGACGGCGGCAAGCGCGCCCACGAGTTCTTCGTAGGGGCGGCCGTCCTCCCCGACTAGGCCGTAGTTGCAGTTCTCTGGGAAGTAGGGGGCCACGCCGAGGGCGGGTTCGTCAACCCACATGAACCATGAGGCCCCGACAACATCCGGCGAGGCGACCATCGTGCGCAGGGCGAGCGCTGCGGCGGCCGCGCGCTCGCGCTGCGTACGGAAGCGCTCGCCCGCTCCGGCGGAGCAGGGGCGCCCGGCGTCGAGCGCCGAAAAGCTCCACTCGGAAACAAATAGCGGACGCCTGGCGAGGGCGCGCTTTTCGGCGAGGCGGTCGGCGAGCGGAATGCCGCCGCGGCGGTCGAACACGGTCTCGGAGCCGAGTTCGACCCACGGATAGGCGTTCACGGACACGATGTCGCAGTGCCGCCCCGCAGCCTGCCAGACCACGTCCGCCGCGCCGGAGAAACCGGCGAAGCGGCAGCCGAGCACGAGGTGGTTGGGATCAGCCGCGCGGACGGCCGCGACCGTCGCGGCGAAGTAGCGCTCCGCGGCAAACGCGAGAAATTCGCGCTTTGTGGAGGCGGAAACGTTTTCAACGCAGACATCCCGGAGGAACGCGGCGAGCGCCTTTCGGGCGCTGTGCTCCGGCGGCAAAGACGCCACGAGGTCGAAGAGCCCTGTGTCGAGCGCGTTCCGGGCGATTCCCCACCATGCAAGCTCGTTGTCAAGGAACCAGCCAACGAGCCAGGGATCGTCTCGATGCTGCGCGCATTTGCGGCGGGCGATTTCGGCGCACGCCTCCGCGAAATCCGGGTGGAAGACGTTGGGGAAAGCCACGCCAGGAGTCTTCGCCGTGCCCGGGGAGATTGTCCAGTCGCCGCCGCGCCGCCCGAATTCGTCGGAGAAGGCCACGCCGAGCGCATGGGCGAGTCCGGCGTGGCGCACTTCGCGGTCGTGCGCGAATGAAAGCATGTTGAAGCCCCACGAGCGCAGGTGCGCCACGGTCTCGGCAGCCCACTCGGCGCGGGAGGCGTAGTTGGTCTCGACGAAACGGCCGTAGGGGCTGTAGCCAAGCGCCTCGCATTGCCAGCCGCCGGCGCGGACATGATCGACGCCGACGAGCCACGTGCCGCGCCCTTCGGGATCAATCGCCATGTCCCGGCCGTCGATCTCGGCTACGCGGAAGAAACCGGCAACCTCGGCTTGTGGACCGGGTGCCGCCTTGGCCGCATCCGGCACGGCGAAGAGTGCCGCAATGGAAATGGTGGCCGCGACGCACTTCATCTGCCTACCGCACCACCATCACGAAGGGCTTTTCGCGGACGACGGCGACGGCGAACCAGCCGACATTCCAGTTGTCATTTGCGTCGGCGGTGTATGGCGCAATGTCGGTGGCCTCGATGTAGGGCGAGGTGGGCTGGCCCTCCACGCGGGCGATGCGGCGCCAGACCGAGCCGTTCCAGCGGTAGAGGCCGAGGGAGAGACCCGTCCAGTCGGAAATGTCGGCGAGCGGTGCGTCGTCGTAGCGGATGCGCAGGGAGGCGGTGCCGAAGGCGACGGGGTCTTGCGGGGCGGCGCCGACATCGCCGGTATCGGCGAAGTGGCCGATGCGCCAGACGCCAAGCGTCGTTTCGCCCGACGCCCCGCCGGAACCCGGAAGCGACGCGGCGCCGGGGATGTCGGCGCGGTCCGGCGCGTAGAGTGCGGCGAAGTTGAACTTGTTGTCTGCCAGCTGCGCGCCGTTTGCGCCGTAGAGGCGCAGTTGGAAGGAGTTCACGAGCGTGATGTCCTTGGCCTTGGCGGCGGCGCTGTAGTCGGTGCCGTCGAAGACGTATTCGCCTATGCAGACGTGGTTGACAGAGCTGAAGTTCTGCATGCGCGGGTAGATGAGTCGGCCGCCGTTCACGGCGAACCAGCCGTTCGTGCCGCAGGCGTTCGCCTCGGCCGTGGTGCCGACCGTGCGGATTGCGCCGAAGTCGAGATCGCCGCCGTCGGCGATGACCTGTCCGAAGAGCTTCATGCGCACGTGGCCGGCACCGCCGTGGAACACCGTGCTTCCGATCTTGCCGTAGCCGCGGATCGACCCGAAGCCGGTCTGCGCGCCGTTGGCGATTTGTCCGACGAAGAGCGAATAGTAGTTGGCGTCGTTTTTCGCGAGGAGGCGGAGTTCGCCGCCGGACATTTCGAGCGCGCCGGTCGTCCCGGAAACGTCGCCGATTTGGTTGGTCGCAATGCCGTCCACCAGGCCGGACGGGCCGATCGTCATCGTCCCGCGCGCGCCGGAGACGTGGCCCAGGCGGATCTGCGCCACGCCGGAGAGCGCGCCATCGACCGCGAGCGTCCCGACGCCAGTGGCACTGGAACCGACGAAGAAGGTGTCGTTGTCAAGCGCGAGCGGGCCCTCCACCTGGAAGGTGCCGGTCCCGTTGTGGCCGATGAAGAAATGCTGGAGTTTTGTGGCGTTGGTTATCGTGCCGCCGAGGTGGACGAATGTCCCGACGCTGCCCGCGTTGCGGCCGACGGTGAATTTGCGGTTGAAGACGAGGTTGCCGGCGTTGGCGAAGGTGCCGTTGCCATTGCCGCCGGTGAAGAGGTCATAGACCGACATATCGCCGCGGTTCGTCACGATGCCCGAATAGCCCATCACGTTGCCGACGATGAATTCGCCGCCCGTCTGGGTCATGGTCGCGCCATACTCGACGACGATGCGGTTGCGGTTCCCCTTGCTGGCGCCGACCGTCACGCCGGCGAGGGCGGACCACGTCGAGCCGGAGCGCAAGGTGACGAGACCGCCGGAATTGTTGTCGGGGTCGTTGCCGATCACGGCGGCGCCGTGCGTCGTCAGGCTGCCGCCGTCCTGTATCTCGAAGAGGATTTTGCGGCTCTGGCCCTTCGAGTGGCCGACGGATAAGGTCTTGGTGACGGCGGCGGTGCCGTTCGAGACGATGAGCGGGTTGCCGGCATCCGCCGTGTTGGCCGCGAAGATGCCGCCCCAGATATGGACGTCATCGGCGGCGGTGGGGAGCGCGTTCAGGGTTGTGCCCGTGTTGTTGTGATCCAGCCAGTTGCCGGGGACGTTCCAGTAGTATGGCGGCGTGTTGACGGGCGCCACGCGCGAGCCGTAGCACATTTCGGTTGCATTGGCCGTTCCGGCGGCGAGCGCGGCGGCGAACGCGGCGGATGAAAGGATGATGCGTGTATTCATTTGCGGGTCTCCATTTATTACGACTGCAATCGGGGTGATCGGTTGCAATTCTACGCTTTACGGAGAAGGATTTGGCAACAAATCCCCCGGCGAATTTAGAAACAAATCAACCGATTTTCTAGTGCCTGTTCTTCAGCGTCCACTGGCGGACTGTCATGCCGAAGCGGCGCTTGAAGACGCGGCGGAAATCGACGACGGAGGAGAACCCGCAGGTGTCGGACGCGAACGACGCGGACTTGCCGGAGAGGAGCAGGGCGCAGGCGCGGTCGAGGCGCGCGGCGTGGATTTCGTCGAGGATGGAGCGGCCGGCGACGGCGCGAAAGAGCTGGTCGGCGTGGGACCGGCTCATAGCCATGTGGCGCACGACGTCGCGCGGAGCGAATCCGTCCTCGTAGGCGTGGAGGCGGATGAACTCCAGCGCGGCCGCGATGCGCCAGTCGCGGAGGACGAGCGTGGAGGCGCGGCGTGTGATGCCGAGCGGCGGGATCGTGCGCGGCGGCGGCGGGCCTTTTTCCGGCGAGGCCGTCCATTGCGCCAGCATGGCCATGGCGGCGCGGCCGTTCGCGTGCATGTCCAGCGCGATGCTCGAAAGCGTCGGCACCGTAGATTCGCAGATGTTCGCCGAATCGTCGATGCCCAGCACCGCGATGTCGAGGGGGACGCGGATGCCGAGGCGGGCGCATTCGCACAGGACTTCTTCGCCTTCGATGTCGGTTGCGGCCAGGATGCCGCAGGGCTTGGGAAGCGCGGAGAGCCAGTCGCGCAGGATGGCGCTGCGGACCGTCATGGTGGATGGCGCGGAGCCGCGCGTAGCGGCGAGAAATCGGTGAAAGCGCTTGCCGGTCTGCTCCACGCAGCGGCGGAAAGCCTCGGCGCGCGCATTGTTCCACGGCGGATTGCCCTGCCTGGGGGCGAAGGCGAAATCTTCGCATCCTGTAAGGGAGAGGTGGCGCACCGCCATGGCGGCCGTCGTTTCGGTTTCGTGGCGGACATACGTGAAGCGGCCGTTCTGCCGCATTCCAAAGGGCCTCCCCACGAAGACGACCGGTATCCGGCGCGCATGTTTTAGCGCCTCCGCCGGGGAGAGGTTTTCCGCGCAGACGACGATGATGCCGTCCGGGGCGGTCGTCTCGACAATGGACGAAATCGTGTCGGCGGCCAGGGTGGCGCGCAGGACGACGGCGTTGCCGCCGTCCTGCTTCCTCCCGTACTCCGCCGAAACGACATCCCAGCGCAAGGCGCGCGCCGTCTCGTGCACACCGGCGAGCGCCAGTTGCGCGTGGGCGAAGCCGGAAGGCAGTATCACCAGGACTTTCTTGCGCATCCTCGCAGCATCCCGGACGTCATCCAAGCCGCTCCGCGGCGCAGTCGACGAGCTTGCGCGTCTCGCGGTCGAAGGAGAGGCCGATGAGCCAGATCGGCTTGCCCGAGGCGCGATACGGATCGGCATAGCCCTTTTCGCGCAGTTGGGCGAACGCCGCATCGACTGGCTCCCCGACCTTGAGCTCGAAGACGTAAATGCCCTTCTTGTGCTTCGCCACGATGTCTGCGCGGCCGTCTGACTGCCGATCCTCGGATACCACCTCGACGCCCTGCGACGCGAGAAGCGTGTAGAGGACGCGCTCGAAGGAAAACTCCTGGACGCTCTCCTCCGTCGGGCCGTAGGGAAGGTGCGCGTAGAGCGACTTCAGCCCGACGAAGAACTTCGGCCAATCTGCCGCTAGAAGTTTCGCCCCAAGCGATGCCGCCCACTGCATGCTCTCTTCGGCCATCGCGCCAACGGTCAACTTTGCCAGGTCGCGGCGAACCTCTTCGTCCGGAACTCCAAGCGTGAAAAGTCCCGCATCGTAATCCTTTATCGTCAAGTAGCCCGACTGATAAAACATGGCCTTTGCGGTAAGGGCATCCAATTCGGCAACGTCGAATTCCTCCTCCACGGCTTCAACGCCGTCTTCCCAGCCAAGCCCTGCGACATCCTCGCGCTTGAGGAAGTTCATCAGCATCGAAGGACGCCCCGTCGTCGCCCATGTTGCCGTGAAGTGCGGCTCCTGGTTCTTGAGCGTGTATGCGACGGATATCGGATTGTAAACGGTCGTCTTGTCGTTCCTCGAAAAGCGAAGCCGTTGTACCAGCGCTTCATCTCCGCGCGGTAGTCCTCGTAGGAAAGCCCCATCTTCGCGGCGTGGACGCGCATGTGCGGCTCGAAGTATTCACCGAGTTCCTCCTCCGTGTAGCCGAACATCGTGGCGTATGGATCGAGCATCGAAACGTCCTTGATGTTGCTCAGGGCGGAGAAAACGGAAAGCTTTGTGAACTTGGAGACGCCGGTCATGAAGAGGAAGCGAATGTCGCCGGTGCGCGACTTCATCTGCGCGTAGAGCGATGACATCCTGTCGCGAATCTTTTCGGCCTTTTCGACGTCCGCCAGCGCGTGACCGACCGGCGCGTCGTATTCGTCGATCAGGATCACCACGCCCTCGCCGAACTCGTCGGGACGCTCCTTCGCGTCCTGGCGCGACTTCTCGGCAAGAAAATCGATGGCCTTGCCGAAATTCTGCCAGCATGAAAGGTTCGTGTTGCATGCAAATCCGGCGTCTTGAAGCTGCCCAATCACATACGACTCGAAGTCGGCCGCAAACTCCTCGATACGAATCGTCGAGAGTTCATTGAACCGGAAATAGATCACGGGGTGCTTGAGCCACTTCCAGTCGGTCCGCTCGATGGCGAGGCCCTTGAACAGCTCCCGCCGCCCGGCAAAGAGGTTCTTCAGCAGCGAGACCGTGAGCGACTTGCCGAAGCGCCGCGGGCGCGAGACGAACACGATGTTTGAATTCCTGTCGGAGACAAGCCTGTGGACAAACGCCGTCTTATCGACGTAAATCGCGTCGTTTTTGCGAAGTTCCGCAAAATCGTCGCTTACGTCGTTGATTTTGGGCAGAGGCTGTTCCGTGTTTTGCATGCCGGAAATTATACCACAATGCGTGGCGGAAGCAAAGTTGAAGGGACGAAAGGGAGTGAAGGACAGGCGGGGCTGGTGCCCGTCCCGCCGGGCCCCTCGCCTGTCGCCCCGGTCCCGCTATCTCGCAACGGCCGCGCGCTCCGTGAGGAGGCACGGCGAATCGTACACGGGGACACCGGTGAACACAACGCCGTCGGCGCACTCAATGATGCGGTCGCGCGGGAAGGCGCGGATTCCGCCGGTGAGCATATCGACCCAGACGGGGTCAGCAAACGGCTTTCCCGGCCAGTTCAGGACGGCGGGGCGCGTCTCCAGACTGTCGCCGGGGCGGCGATACTTCATGCGCCAGCCACCGTCGGCGTATTCCCACTCCCCGGCCGTCCAAAAGCAAAACAGCGGAGAGCCCTTCCGCTCGAACTCCCAGAGCTGGAGCGACGTCTCCGGCGAGGACACGCGGCGCTCGACGCGCCGAGTCCCCGAATCGAACACGGTCACGATATTTTGCACGGCGGCAAACGCCCGCTTCACGCCGATCACGTTCCGCGTCGAATCGGCGCGAAGAAGCCCGTAGCTCGCCATGCCGAATCCGGGATGGAAGTAGTCGCAGATGGTGAATACGGACGACGGTATCCCGCGCGCGAAGTCGCCGAGCATGCGGCGCATGTCCCACTTCGCCTGGGAAATCTCGCTCCACGCGACGTGGTTAAGGGAAAGGCCTTCGCCCGGCATCTCGCTTGGCGCCCCGTTCTCGCCCTGGCAGAGCTGCGCGTACGGCGCGTAGCGGGCGCAGAGCGCCTGAAGCCGTTCGACGTTGCCGTAGCTCTCCTCCGGCGCCGGGACGTAGCCGTGGTAGAGGAACCGTCCGAAGAGCCCGACGTCGCTCCCGAGCGCCTTGTAGCACGCCTCGTGGAAGTTTGGATCGTCCGTCGCGAGCGAAAGACCGGCAATCCGAGCATCCGGGATGGTCTTCAGGATGATCCGCGCGGTGCGGACGTTGAACGCGGCGATTTCCTCCGGCGTCCGCGTCCCCTCCTTGCAGAAGTCGGGTTCGTTCCACATGGCCCAGTTGCGGACGCGGCCCGCGAAGTGTCGCGACAGGGCTCCGACCCATGCGTCCCAGGCGGCGAGCGCTTCGTCGGACAGCGGGAAGCCGCCGGCAAGGTTCGCCGTGCCGCCTCCCTCGTAGATCGGATTGCCGTAATCGGTCTCCAACATGGGATCGAGTCCGTGCGCAAGGGCGAAATCGACGGGTTCGTCGAGCCACGAAAAATCATATCGCCCCTTTTCGCGCTCGCACTTCGCCCAGCCGCCCTGAAGCCGGATCGAACGAATTCCCAGCCGCAGGAGATAGTCCTTGTAGGCCGAAAAGCGCGTCATGTCCCGGTCGAGGACTTCGCAGCCGATGGTCCATTGGTCGTCACGCGGATCGGGCGCATTGCGCGCCGCGAGGATTGTCGTTCTTTGTTCCATGCTATTTCACCTCCAGAGTCTCCACGACGCCGGGGCCGAAGCGGAACGGGCTCCCGGCCCCTTTGCCGTCAAGGCGGTTGCCTTCGAGGACGGCGCGGCCAGCGAACGGGACGCGGAAGTCGAAGAACACGTCGCGCATGTCCCCGATGTCGTTGTCACGGACGACGAGCGTGTGCGCCGGGCCGCACTCGCCCCAGTAGCCGACGAGGTCATCGTGGTAGATGGCGCTGTTGCCGTTTTTCAGGCGGTTGCGCTCGAACAGTATGTCCGCGAAAGCCGAAAGGCGGATATTCAGGAAGTCGTGGAAGTCGTTGTCGTGGATTCAGACCGCCGGGGTGTGCGAGGCATTGGCCACGTCGCATCCGGCCCACGCTCCGGGGATGTCGCGGTCGAAGACGATGGAGGCGCGCTCCGCGTCGCGCCCCGGTTTCGGGAACTCCGCGACGACGGCCCGCCCGAGGACTTGCTTGTCCGGCCCCTTGCCACGCGAAAATTCGAGCTTTTCGCCGACGCGAACCGGAAAGTAGCCTGCGTAGTTGGGGCGCTGGACGGCCAGTTCGCAGCGGCGGTCTCCCGCCGATTCGAGGCGCGTGTAGTTACCGTGGATGTTCATCACGTCGTCGAGCCCCCGGCAGATTTCGCATTCCGCGATTTCGATGCGCCCCTTCGTATCGACGAGGAAGATGGCGTCGGCCGTGATCGAGACGTGCGCGCCGTCGTCCGGGCGGACGTGGTAGCGGACGATGCGGACATTCTCGCACATGTCGGCCACGACGCCCATCGCGACGCCGCTGCGAACCTCCACGTCGGAGACCTCCACGTCGCGGCAGTCGGAGAACGCCATCAGCGAGCGGTTGCGGTCGCTCGCGAGCAGCATGCAGAGCGGCTCGTCCAGCGGGAACGAGCACTTGCCCGCGTTCTTCGGGTGGGGGTCGGCGAAGTAGCGGAAGAACACCTCGCCGCCGCCCCGGTCCTCTGCGGCGACCGGGTAGAAGGTCGAGGCAAGCGCGTCCTTGTCATGGCGGCAGCCCGGCGTCACGAGGTACTGGATCTGGCAGTAGTTCAGCGCGTGGACGGAAATCACGCGATCGCGCGAGTCGAAGCGACCCTCGTCGAGGTCGAAGAAGAGGTTGCCGTCCGCCACCCCGTAGGGCGCGCTCCCCTCGGCGAAGCGGCAGAGAAAGCCGTTGTCGTTCTTCTCCACGATCGTGAACTCGACGAGAGGCAGGCGGTGGACGCGCGATGTGAAGGCGCCGATTTTCAGACCGTCGCACCGCTCCGCGACGAACGGGAAGGCCTTCCCGTGGAAGACGAAGGACGAGCCACCGCCATCGATCGTCACGTCCTTCAGGCCATCGAGGTGGAACACCGCCTTCTTCCATCCGGTCGAGCTGCCCGGCGATGCGAGAAAGACATCCGTGGCGCCATCTTCAAAAAAGTGGTATTCGCCGGGGGCGAAGCGGAGCGTCCCGCCGTCTTCGAGCCGCTCCACGGCCGCCCGCACGGCGGGCGTCGCGTTGCCCTCCACCGGCGACACTTCGACGACGGCGCCGGAAGCGGACATCGCCAAGGAAAATCCCGCCATGATGCAAGCCCTCATTCTACCAAGAACGTTCATGATTTGTTTTCAGCACAGAGACTCGAAGTCGCAGGCCACGGCCCCGGAGTCCCACGCGAGACCCACCGCGCCGCGACGCAGACAAGTCTATCATCATCACCTCGGCAAAATGCGAACTATTTGAAAAAGAATCATTGTCATCCCATGTGATGATCAGCGCAGGGACGCTGAGTCGCTGAGAACAAGAACGCTGACGCCACTTGCCCATATCCTGAATGGGATGATTGCATACGACTTTTGCAAACAATGCCAGAAACCTCTGCGTCTCTGTGTTGAAAAAAAGGGAGTCACCCTTCTTTTATAAGGTCGAAGATCGGAGTTTTTCTTTTGACAGGATTAACAGGATTTGCAAGATTGCAGTCCCAGGAAATCCTGCCTATCCTGTCTAAAACGACCTCTGCGTCTCTGCGCCTCTGCGTTGATTATATAGGATGACAATGGTCAGAATTATTGCGCGATCGCGCGGAGGCGATCATTGTACTTCGCGAGATAGCGAGTTTTGGCTTCGGCGGAAAGCCGCGAGGATTCGACCATCGCCTCGACGGTTTTCCGTCGGGTTCCATACGATGTAATCATTGCACGAACATCCTCCGCCGGAACTCCGAAATGCGCTCCGAGTTCAATGAAATCGGCGGATGAATAGAATCCCAGCTTCTCGTAGGCGGCGGTGTGGTGTCCGTCCGCAAAGAATTCCAGCCCCGTTGCAGAAGGTTCGTTTGGAAAATGCACCGCCGTGTTTAGTAGGTCGTAGGCGGGCGTGAGAATGTAATCGCCCTGTTCGCTGCGGAAAAGCGAGAAGTTTTTCAAGTGCGCGTCACCGTTCCCAAAAACGTAGTTGAACAGAATTACCGCGAACACCTTCGGATTTTCGACAGCATGGGCTGGGCAGAACCGTCGCATCAGGCCCGCCAAATCCTCGTAACTCGAATCGTATTTGTAGTTCAAACCATGCGTTTCCTGCGAACGTCCCGCCAACTGGCAGAAATCCTCCTGCGGCACGGCTCGCCCGTCGCGGCGGTCGAAACGTTTCGTGAGGTAGGCCGGTTCTCCGTCCTTCATCTCCACAAGTTCGTGTTCGGCCGTTCTGATTCCGAACACGCGCTTCGCGACGGACATTGTCAAATCCTCGTTGACGGGGATGTCCGATGCAAGGTCGGCGGACGTATGGCGCGGAACAGGCTTCAGGATGAAGTCGCCGCCGGATTCCACGACCTCAAAGCCGCCGCGGACGCGCTGGAGCTGCACCTTGTCCTGGACACCGGAGACAGACGAGCGCCAAGTCTTGTCGCGCGCTTCGGAGAGATTGAGGTCATCGGCGGAAAAGTCAAGCCGTAACATACACCGCTCCAATCGCGCCGTAGGCACTTGTTTCCAACAGACGGGTAAAGTGGTCGTTTTCGTCGATGTGCAGCTCCCGGCACTGGCGTTCCTTCTGCGCCCCCTCGGCGAGGAGTCCGAAAAAGAACGGGAAAAGCACCTTTGAGTGGTATTCGCGCCGCGTCTTGGGCAGCGTTGCGGAAACGGCCGGAAGGGATGTGTCGGCGAAGTAGAGCGGATCGTAGCGGAAGACGTACCCGTCATCGTCCCGGATCAGTTCCCCTGCCTTGATCCCGCAGCAGAAAACGGTTCCCTTTTTCATGGTTCCACCTTCACATTGAACCCGAGCGTCGAGGCGATTTTGAGCAATGTGTCCAGCGTGACATTGCCGCCGCCCGTCTCGACATTGGAAACCGTATGCACCGACACCCCACTCAACTTCGCCAGACGCGCCTGGGTGATGTCAAGAGTCTCACGACGGTCGGCTATGGCCTTTCCTATCTCGGTTTTGTTCATTACAGTGAATATTATACCGCTTTTTTGGCATAATGCAAGCGATTTTTGGGGTAATATTCATCATAATGAATTGTTAACCTAAAAAGGAAATGGGGAAGTCCACGCGCGGCGGCGGCACTTTCATCGGTTTCCCCCGAATGGAATCCGGCGACAACCCCTCGCGGCAGACAATCCCGAACGTGTCCTCGTCATGATGCCGCCCATCGGTGTCAAACCTTCCGCAATACGGGGCGTTGAAGAGATAAAGGCCCTTCGCGCCCCTTCCGTAATAGCAACTGGCCATGCCCCGGAAATGGGCTATGTCCGGCAGCTGGAAACAGTCAATCGACGGCAAGAAACGAACGGAAGGATTGTGCCTTTCGATAAACGCGAGCCATGTCGCCACGGGAAGTTCCGGATCCGGCCAGAAGACACTCGATCCGACGATCAAATCCATCAGTCCTTCGCGAAGCCAAATATCGGCGTCATATCCGGCCTTCACGGCCAACTGCGGGGAGCGCGGCAGACGCACGGCAATCCGGATCCTGCGGCCCCGGCTCTCCGACACCTCCCGCACCCGCCGCCTTACCCGTCGCATGAACTCCGTCAGAAAATGCGCGTCGCTTCTTTCATGTCCCTTTCTAAATTGCAGCGGACTGCGCATCCAATCCAGTTCGATGCCGTCCACATCCCAGCGTTCCAGCATTTCCGCGACTTGCGCAAATGTGTAATCCCGCACCTCCCGATGCCGGTAGTCGAGGCAATAGTCGTTCCAATCGTCCCTGGCATCCTGATTTCGCCAAAGGTCGCGCCGCGTCCTGCAAAAAGTCGCGTTGCGGAAATAGTTCGGCACCGTGACCCAATGGACATCGTTCATTCGAATGGAAACCCAGGGGCCCACCCCTTTCTCGCGACAGCGTTGAATCCATACGGAATAGGGGTCTATTCCCTGTTTGAAGAGCTCCCACGCATTGACCGCCCACCTGTCATGGGTCCCGTCCATTGCCGTGGCCGTGTCCGTCCGCGCCGGTTCGTCCATTCCCTTCCAAATGGGCTCCCACGTCTTCGAGTCATAGCTTGTCCGCTGCCCGTTCACGCACATGACGAAGTGCGTCACGGGGCCCTGCAGGACATCGTCGAGATAGCGAACAAGCCCCTCCCGTGTCATCCACGAAGAAGGAAGCTTGAAAAAGTGGTCGTTGTCCTCATTGACAACCAACGGGCACTTGTCGGCAGAAAGCCAGTCAGCACCGAGGGGCGTTGCCGCATTTGCGCTTGCGGCAACGCCCCGCCCAGGAAGTTCGCTTACATTGAACATGCGTGCGCCAGAGGAATTTCACCAGCCTAAGAATCCTACCTGATTATCAAGGTAAAAGGTAGCGGCGGCCGGTACAGCATCCCGCCGACCGTCAGCACACCCTCCGAGATGCGCCACATGTCAAGGCTTCCGACGAAATTCTCGCCCAAGACGAAGTCCTCCGGGCCAAACGGCTGCCCGTAGAGCGATGTCACGTTCTCGACCGATCCGAACAATGCGCCGTCCACGTAGAGCCGCCAGACGCCCTTCCCCTCAAAAGGATCATAGACAAGTGCCACGTGACGCCAGGCGTCCTTCCACTGCGACAGGTCGATGCCGCCGAACGCGCTGTCAACAGCAAAATTGGCCCCGTACAGCCCGGCGACAATCTTCAGAACAGGCGTGGCCCCGGAACTGTCGATGACAAGCTTCCAGCCGGCAGGCGTCTGCTGGGTCAGGGTTCCGCAGATGCTTTCCTGAGTCCCGGTCCCCTCGTTAAGCCATTTGACCCACCCCTCGACCGTAAAGCTCTTTTCGCCACTGACGGAACCGCCGCAATTCCCTGCAACAAGAGAACCGGCAACTACCGCCGCGCTACCGCAGTTGTACGAGGGATCGCCAATGTAACCAGGCGTCGTGTCCGGATTCGGGACGCAACTACGGGCACCCCGCCGATCCCCAACAACGCTTCCCGTTGTCTTCAGCGGATGGTCTGCGTCAATGTGGTTCCCAAGGTTCAACGAGCCGTTCTGCTCGGTGTCAATCGTCCAGAACGCCGCCGATTTCGTCTCGTTTGTCTCGTGGTAGAGGAACTCCGGTTCGGTCAGTGCGCGTCCCGTCAGGCGAAGATCCCGGATCTCGCCCCTGAAGCTGTTCGCAGCCCAGGAACGTCCTCCCACCAGAAGCGCAACAGGACCGTTAAGAACGATGTCCACAGCCTTCTGTGTATTCCCCACCTTCGTTCCGTTCAGGTAAAGATCGAACCATATCTTGCCGCTTTCTTGATTCCGATCAACCACAAGCGCAAGATGATACCATCGGCCTGCGTCCAACTTGACATTGGCATCAAATGGAAAGTCGGCGATCACCGCCTGATCTCCAAATCGACTGTAATAGAGGACAAAACCATTGGTGCGATAGGACAGATTAAGCGCCATTCCATTCCACGCCTCATTCGCAACGCCGAATACGAGCTCCCAATTGGAGACACCCTCATCGCGGCGCAAATAGGCCTCCAGTGTATAACCCTTGGACGACACGAAGGTCTTCATGACGTTCTCGTCGGCCAGGGCCAAGTACGCTTGAGGGTTGCCGCTTGTGCAAAACCGCGTCACATTCGTTCCGTCTATCTCAACCGGCGTCACGATCTTGCCGCTGTAGGTGGTGGAGCCAACGAGCGGATATGCACCCTGCTGATCCCTGCCGTCAAGATAGGCGCCGGTAGCGTCAACATCCAGAGGCCAAAAGGCCGCCACGTCTTCAGCGGATGACGGCGAAGAGCCATTCAAGAACTTCTCCGGCGTAAGAACGGCCTTGCAGACACGGAAGCCGTCCATGTCACCATTGAAGTACCAGGCCGTCTTGTCTTTTCGTCCGCCAAGATAGAAATTCACGCAACCAGTGTTCAGTCCGCTCGTCGCCAAGGCATTGGTCATGCCTCCCTGCAGGACGCCGTCCGCATAGAAACGCCACACACCGTAGTCCGTCGCCCCGGCAGGATCGTACGTAAGGGCAATGTGCTTCCAGCCCTTCCATGAAGAGACATCGCCGGAGATCGGATAGGCGGCGTAGCTGCCTCCGGGCTGCAAGGGTGAACCGCCTGTCGTCTGCGCGAACACCTCAAATTGCCATCTGGCCACGCCACCAACCATGCGTTGGGCAAGCTGGAAATTCCATTGGGCGCCGTTGTCGCGCGTGTAGAAAACATACTGTTCCAACGGTGCGCCGGCGAACTTCATGTTGATCCACCCTTCGACGGTAAAAGGTTTGGTCAGTTCCAGATCCTTACCGAGATTCGCTGCTTTCATCTGGGCATTCGGAGCCGTCATTCGCCAGCTGCCGCAATTGTTCGCCGAAAGCGCCCCCTGCAGGTTTCCGGAAAAGGCCTGGTCGGAAGAAGGTCTCACCGCACACGCCGACTGGGGAATCGCACCCGAAAGCGCCTTGTCGCCGACCTTTGATTCGACATTGACTTTCCCGCTCGCAGCGCCGGTCAGGGGCCAGTGGGCGATCACCCCTTCATCCGGGGCCACCGTCCCCTTGGTCATGAACTCGGAAACATCCAGTACCCCCCGCGTCAGCCGCACAAAGTCAACGGAACCGTCCGGCGTGTTGGACGCATTCGGACGCCCGGCGAGCGTGAAACGGAAATCCTCCGTAAACGGCGCGTTCGCGGACGTCATCGTCTCATCAAAGGAAATGCCATCCCCCAGCTCCTCATAGTCAACATACGCATGCCAGGCGGCACCGTGTTCACCGTCCCCATGCGTGTATGTCAGCGCCCAGTGCGTCCATTTGTTGAGGCACGCACTCATCTCCGAAGCCGAGAGCGACTTCAGAACCCTGTCACCCATCGACGATGCCGTCCCGTATTTGCACTGGCTGTACAATTGCCATTCGTAATTGGCGCCATTCACTCGAAGAGAGAACAGCCACCGGCCATCGCCAAGGTTCGGAGCAGCGGCGATGACAAAGAAGGTGCCGGCCGCCGGCAGGCTCTTCAGATTGATCCATCCCTCCAACGTGAAATCGTTGGTCGGCGTCAGGTAACGCGCCGTAGATTCGTTGTAAAGGCAGTTGTAGGCACTCGGCGTCAAGAACAGGGCGGAGCTGTTCCCGGTCGGCGTGCCAATCCCCGTCTCGATGGACGAGATGACCGGGACGGTCAGGTCGTTGCCGGGATCAACCACAGCGCGGGTGTTTGCCCGCCCTATCGAAGAATTCCATTCGATCGGCCAAAGCTCGACCGTTTCATTGCCGACGCAATCGGGTAAAGCGCCGAAGGCCACCGGCGCGCAGAGGGCGGCGCCCAGCGCCGCGGTTCGGATTGCCGTGAGTTTATTCATGGTTTTGTCCTTTTGTTGTTTGGTTACGGGTGATGGGAGAAAGTCCTTCGAGGAGGGCGCGCCTACGCGGGTTGTCGGCGGAGGGGAGGGACGGGCTGCCGGGGCCCGCGGTTTCGTGCTCCACGCTCCAGCCCTCCCATTCGCGGAAGGCATGGTAGGTCCAGTCCCAGCCGTATTTCCCGAAGAGCGAGATGCAGTCGCGCAGGTAGTTCTCCGCGCCTTCGGCCCACGCGACGGCGGAGAACTCGCCCGCGTAGATGCGGGCGCCGTATTTGAGCTGGAATTCCCGCACAGGCTTCAAGATCCGGTCTCGGATGCAAAAGTCCCGCTCCCAGCCCCGCGCCGGGTCCGGCCATTTCGCCCTCGGCGCGTCCGGCGAGAAGACGCCCTGGTGCGTGTATTCGACGGGGATGTAGATGTGGACCTCGTAGATGACGTCCTCGAGGTCGAGGAACGGCTCCCGGGGGAGGCCGTAGGGCGAGGCCGCGAGATTCGCCTCGACGATGAGCGGCGTTCTGGGGTCCACCGCGCGGATGCGCTCCGCCGCCCTGCGCTGGAGCGCGAGCCAGCCGCACCCTGGCGGCGCCTCGCGCTTCTGCGAGGGCTCGTTCACGAGGTCGTAGCCATAGACCGCGTCGTCCCCCCTGAAGCGCGCGGCGATGCGCTCCCAGCAGCGCAGGAAATGCTCTGCGTAGGCGGGCTCGTGGAACATGTTGAGCTCGCCGTCCCCGTCCTTCCCGCCCGGCGTCACGTGCAGGTCGATCGCGACCTTCATGCCGTGCCGGCGCGCCATCGGGAGGACGAAGAATTCCAGGTGGTCGAGGCGGGAGTCGAGCCAGCGGTCGTATTCGGGCAGGTCGCGGTTGGCGTCCGTCCTGCTCCAGTCGCGCACGATCTGGTAGCGCAGCAGCCGGACGCCCCAGGAGGCGAGGATGCGGAAGTCGTCCTCCGTCATGTCGCGCACCGGGGACATGACGCCCCGGAGCGGCGGCAGCGCCCTCACCCGCTCCGAATAGCGGCAGCGGGCGGCGCCGCCGGCCGTGGCCGGGTTGTCCGTGGCCGGGGCGTCCGCGGCCTGGGCCGCAGCGGCCCA
>JAFWPM010000012.1 GCA_017509565.1 Kiritimatiellia bacterium
GCGCCGTGATCGGACACGGCGGAATGGGCCACTTCCACTCCCACCACATGCGGAGAATCGAGGAAAACCCCGACCTTGAATTCATAGGCGCATACGACATCGTCCCGGAGCGCTCGTCGGATCTCATGCCAAACGAGAAGGGCTTCTCCTCGCTTGAGGAACTCCTCGCCGACGACCGCATCCAGCTTGTGACAGTCGCCACGCCGAACGACCTCCACAAGGAGATTGTCATCAAGGCCCTCGAAGCCGGCAAGCACGTCGTCTGCGAGAAGCCCGTCACCATGACGCTCGCCGACCTCGACGACATGATCGCCGCCGCCCAGAAGGCGAACCGCATCTTCACAGTCCACCAGAACCGCCGCTGGGATCCCGACTATCTCGCGATGAAGAACATCTTCGACAAGGGCACCCTTGGCAAGGTCTTCTGCGTGGAGTCCCGCGTCCATGGCAGCCGCGGCATACCCGGCGACTGGCGCAACCAAAAGGAACACGGCGGCGGCATGGTCCTAGACTGGGGCGTCCACATCCTCGACCAGATGCTCATGATGACCCGCCCGCGCAAGCTCGTCTCGCTCTACTCCCATCTTGACTTCGTGACGAACGAGAACTGCGACGACGGCTTCCACGTCGAGGCCGTTTTCGATGACGGCCTCGTCTACCGCGCAGAGGTCGGGACATCGAACTTCATCGCCCTGCCGCGCTGGTACATGCTCGGCGAGAACGGCTCGGCGAAGATCGATGGCTGGGACGTCTCGAAAGGCGAGATAGTCATGGTGTCCGACTGGGAGAACCGCGACGCCGTACCGATTGTCGCAGGCGTCGGGCTCACCAAGACGATGGCGCCGCGCACGGACGACACGATCAAACGCTACCCGATCGAGCAGATCCCGGGCAGCTGGAACGACTTCTACCGCAATGTCTGCGCGGCGATCAAGGGCACGGAAAAGCCAATCGTCACGCTTGACGAGCAGCGCCGCCTGATCCGCCTGCTCGAAATCGTGTTCGACGCGGCGGAAAAGGGCGAGGTGGCGCACATCTCGCTGTAGCGCCACCCGCGCGGGGCCTGCCCCCGCGCCTACCGCGCCGCCGCGTGGCGGCGCACACCAACAGGCCAGCAAGGAGAGGCGACATGAAGGGGATCGTACTTGCCGGGGGTTCCGGCACCAGGCTCTATCCGATCACCAGGGCTGTTTCGAAGCAGCTGCTGCCCGTCTACGACAAGCCGATGGTCTACTACCCGCTGTCGGTTCTCATGCTGGCCGGCATCCGCGACATTCTCCTAATAAGCACCCCGGACGACATCGGCTCCTTCAAGCGCCTGCTCGGCGACGGCTCCCAGTTCGGCATACGGATTTCCTACGCCGTCCAGCCGCGCCCGGAGGGACTCGCGCAGGCCTTCACGATTGGCGCAGACTTCATAGCAGGGGAACCAACCGCGCTCGTGCTGGGCGACAACATCTTCTACGGCCAGGGGCTCTCCCACGTGCTCAACCGCGCCGGGCGCCTGACGGAAGGCGGCATAGTGTTCGGCTACCAGGTGTCGGACCCGGAGCGCTACGGCGTCGTGGAGTTCGACGCGTCCGGGAAGGCCGTCTCCATTGAGGAGAAGCCGGCCAGGCCCAAGTCCGCATTCGCGGTCCCCGGCCTGTACTTCTACGGCCCGGACGTCGTTGAAATGGCCCGCCGCGTAAAGCCGTCGGCGCGCGGCGAACTTGAAATCACCGACCTCAACCTGCTCTACCTGCGCGAGGGCCGCCTCAGCGTCGAAATCATGAGCCGGGGCATCGCGTGGCTCGACACCGGGACCTACCAGTCCCTCCTCCAGGCCTCGTCGTTCGTCGAAACAATCCAGAACCGCCAGGGGCTCAAGATCGCCTGCCTTGAGGAGATCGCCTTCCGCAAGGGCTGGATTGGCGCGGACGAGCTCCGCCGGGCCGGCGCCGTCATGTCCAAGAACGACTACGGCAAATACCTTCTCGCCCTTGCGGAATCCCGCTAGTTTACACCCAAGCAGGGCGTCCCGGCGGGAACCTCGGGGCGCCCGTGGACCACACGACCATGATCCGAAAAGCAGTCATCCCCGCCGCCGGTTTTGGAACGCGCTTTCTCCCCGCCACGAAATGCTCCCCGAAGGAGATGCTCCCAATCGTGGACACGCCGGTGATCCAGTATGTCGTCGAGGAGGCCGTCGCATCCGGCATCACGGACATTCTGATGGTAATCGGCCGCGGCAAGCGCGCAATCGAGGAGCACTTCGACCGCAGCGCGGAGCTGGAGTGGGAGCTTGAGGCCAAGGGGAAGCTGGACCAGCTTCGCCAGATCCGCCGCATCTCCAATCTGGCGAACATCCACTTTGTCTGGCAGAAGCAGATGCTGGGCCTGGGCGACGCCATCCGCTGCGCCGAGGCCCATGTAGGCAGCGAGCCCTTCGCCGTCCTTCTTGGCGACACGCTTCTCCAGTCCACCAGCGGCACCCCCGCGATACGCCAGCTCATCGACGCCTACGAGGAGCGCCGGACCTGCGTCGTGGCCGTGGAGGAGGTTTCGCGCGAGCGCGTCAGCAAGTACGGCGTAATTTCCGGGGAGCCGCTCGCCGGCGGCAAGATATGGCGCGTGGACGACCTTGTGGAAAAGCCGGCGCCCGACGAGGCGCCGTCGAACCTGGCGATCGCGAGCCGCTATGTCCTGACACCGGACATCTTCGCGACGCTTCGCGACGTCCGGCCCGGCAAGGGCGGCGAGATCCAGCTCACCGACGCGCTGCGCCTGCTTGCGCACGCCTCGCCGATACATGCGCGTGTCATCGACGCCATCCGCCACGACGTTGGCAACCACCTGGGCTTCATCAAGACAAACATCATCTACGGCCTCCTCCGCCCCGAACTGCGGGAGACCCTTGGAGCATTCATCAAAGAGACCGCCGCGCGGCTTTAGCGCGGCGGCCCCGGCGGGCAGCCCGTCCGCCCCGCTCACGATTCAGCGGCGAAGACCGCCATCGCGCGGGCGGCATCCTCGCGCATCGCGCGCGTCGCCTCGGCCGCAAGGACGTGGAAGAACGTGGTGTCGCCGGCGGCGAGCCGCGCCGCAACGGCGTCGCGCCCGGCGCGGGCCATGTAGGAGTAGTAGTTTATCTTGCGGATGCCGCAGGAAATCGCCGTGCGGTAGTCCTCCGGCGAAACGCCGCTGCCCCCGTGCATGACGAGCGGCAGTCCCGTGAGACGGCGGATCCGGCGGATCCTCTCGAAGTCCAGGACGGGCTTCGCCTTGTAGATGCCGTGGGCGGTGCCGAAGGATGCCGCCAGCGCGTCGATGCCGGTGTCGCGCACGAAGCGCTCCGCAAGTTCGGGATCCGTGTAGACCGCCGCGCCGCCATTTTCCCCGCCGCCCTCGCGGGAGGCTAACGCTCCGATTTCCGCCTCGACGTCCACCCCGCGCGAATGGGCCTCGCCGGCAACCTGGCGCGTGACCGAGACGTTTTCGTCGTAGGGCAGGGCGGAGGCGTCGATCATGGCGGAGGTGAAGCCCATGTCCATGGCGCGCCGGATGTATTCCGGATGCTCGCCGTGGTCGAGGTGGACACAGACCGGCACCGAGGCGCGGCCGGCCGCCCAGACCATCAGCGGCCCGACGGTGTCAAGCGGCGCGCCTTCGCCTTCGTGCAGTTCGGCGTGCGCCACGATTACCGGGACGCCCATTTTCTCGGCGGCGGATATCACCGCCGTCACGTTTTCAAATGTCGGGGTATTGAAGGCCCCGACGGCGCAATTGCGCGCCTCGGCCCATTTCAGGACTTCCTTGAGACTGGCTTTCATGGTTGTTGTTGGTTACTGGTGAAAAAGGGGTTGGGGGACGGAGTTAAGATTTCAGATCTCAGATTTCAAATTTCAAATCTCCATTTCCTACACGAGTGGCCTGACGGCGGAGTAAAGGCCCTTGTAGCGCATGTAGACCTCGGTGTACCGCTCGTGGCGCCGCGGGTCAGGCTCGAAGACGCCCGTCCGGCGGACCATTTTTCCCCTGGCGTCGGCGAGGTCGTGGAAGATTCCCGCGGCGACGCCGGCCATCATGGCGCAGCCGACAGTCCCGGCGTCGTCTGTCTCCAGCGTCGTTATCGGCATTCCGAGGACGTCTGCCTTCATCTGCGTCCACAGCCGCGACCGCGCGCCGCCGCCAGTCGCCACGAGATGGTCGAACGTGACGCCGGAGGCCGCGAGGCGGTCCCTGTTTAGACGCATTTCGTAGGCCACGCCCTCCATGCAGCCAAGGTAGATGTCGCGCGCCTTGGTGCCCAGCGACAGCCCGACAATCGCCCCGCGCGAGCCGGAATCCATGTACGGCGTCGCCGCGCCGGCGAGGTGCGGCAGAACGAGCAGTCCTGTCGGGCCGTCATACGTGCCTGACTGGAGTTCCTCATGCGGCCGACCGCAGACGTCCTCCGCGCACCAGCGCAGGAGTTCCCCGCCCGTATGCGAGAATGCGTATGTGACGAAGTTCCCGAAATAGGGGACGACGCAGTAGTTGTCCTGGCTGAACTGCGGGCTTGAGGGGATTTGGGAAAACACGGGGGTGATGCATTCCACGGTTCCGGCGCCTTCGGCCGCCGCGCCAGGCTCGAATACGCCCGCGCCCGCCGCGCACGCCACCTGGTCGTGGCCGGCGGCGACGACAACCGTACCGCCCGCGGTGGCCCCGGCAACCGTTCCGGCCGGGACCGGGCGGGAGAACAGCGATGCCGGGAGACCCGCGGCGTCGAGGATTTCCCGGCTCCAGCCAAGGTTGCGGATGTCGAATGCGCCCGTGCGGGTCGCGAGGGAATAGTCTATTACGCGATCGCCCGTCAGCAGGTATATCACGTAGTCCTCGACGAGCATCGCGTACCTTGCGCCGGCGAAGACGTCCGGCTCGTGGGCCTTGATCCAAAGCATCTTCGGGAACGAATAGGCCTCGCCCGGCAGGACGCCGGAGATTCGCGCCGCGCGCCCGGAGCCGAACGAATCGGCAAAGGCGCGCGCCTCGTCCGCGCCGCGGCTGTCCGTGCACAGGAGAATCGGGCGCAGCGGGCGGCCCTTGCCGTCGGTGAGCACGAACGCCTCGCCGAAGCTTGTGACCCCCATGGCGTCGATTTTCCCGAATCTGGCCGTAGCCGCATCCACGGCGTCCAGCACGCCCCTGGCGAGCGCGCCGGCATCGACCTCGTGGACGCCGCCGCCGCGGCGCACGGCATAGTCGCGGTACTCGCGGCCGAGGTTTTCGCCCCGGTCGGAAAAAACGGTCACCTTGCAGCCGGTGGTGCCTACGTCAAGCCCTGCTATCTTCCTCATGCGTCAATGTCGATCCAGTCGTAGCCGAGATATGTCGTGAAGGCCTCGCGCAGCGCCGACTTCATGTGCCCGACGCCCACGGAGGTGTGGTGCTTGAAGCCGCCGCGCGCAAGCCGCAGGAGCTTGTCCTGTAGGCCGGGGATCCGCGCGACGCCGCCGCAGCCGAAGAAGCCGTCCTCGATCCTGTCCTCGGTGAACTCGCCCTCCGAGGCGTAGACGACTAGGCGCCCGTCCTTGGTCTGGCAGTTGGAGAAGGTCATCGGGAAGGCGCGTATGCGCCCCTCGTTGGAGCCCCAGCCCGAGCCGGGGTCGCCCTTCTCGAACATCTTGTGCGCCGTGACCGTCCCCCTTGCCGCCATGAGCGTCTGCGCAACCGGGCCGCAGTGGAAGAGTATGACCTTGTCGGGGTCGTCCCCGTAGTTGTTGTTCCAGTCGAGAACCGCCGTCGGACTTCCCGAGGCCAGCTGCATCGCGCGCATCGTGAGCGCCGAGCAGAGGTCGATTTCGCACGAGGCCGGCATGCCGCGGTCGTTGAGTTCGGAGAGCAGTACGCACGGGCATACGCGCAGGATCGTCTCCATCTCGTTCCAGCAGCGCAGCGAGATCGCGTCGAGGTGGTATTCGGCGATGTAGTCGTCGATCGTGCAGGAAATCTTCGCAAGGGTCTCCATGCGCTCCTGCGGCACCCGCGAGCAGTCGGTGTAGGCGCGAAGCCGCTCGATCTTCGCGGCGACGGCCTCGTCAACGCCGCGCCTCTGCACCTTGAATACAAGCTCCGAGAGGTCGAACGACTCGACCGTTATGTCGTATTTCTGGAGGGCGATCTCGTCGAAGCGCGTAGTCTTGAAGGCGGTCGTGCGCGCGCCGATGCAGCCGACGGAGAAGCGGCGCATTCCGCCGACGACGCGGCAGATTGCGGCGAACTCCTCCAAATTGGCGCGGAAGGCGTCGGAAAGCGGGTGGACGACGTGGGGCTTCATCACGGTGAAGGGGATGCGGCACTGCGTGAACACGTCCGTGACCGAGAACTTGCCGCAGTAGGCGTCGCGGCGGTGCGCGAAGTCCATCTTGCCGATCTCGTCCGGATACGCCTGGAGCAGGATCGGGACGCCGGCGTCGCGAAGAGCCTCGAAGGCGCCGTTCTCATCTGCGAAAATCGGCATCGAGAAAATCACGCCGTCATATTCGCCGCGGTGCTCGGCGAGCCATTTGGCGTAGAGGCGGCCCTCGTCGCGCGTCTCGACCCCGCCGTAGCGCGTGGCCTTCTCATCCATCGCAATCCAGTTGAAGCCGGCCTTTTCCACGGCTTCGGCGATCTCCCTGCGGGCGCCGAGAATGAGTTCCCCCGGCATGAAGCCGCGGTTGCAGAAGCAAAGTGCGAATGTCGTCTTTTTCATGGGTTGTGGGGCATGTCTTCGGTTTTCAGGACGAGCCGGTGCGTCACGGACGCGCCGGGTTTGAGGATGGAGTATTTCAGTTCGCCGTCGAGCCAGCTCGTGCACGGCTCAAGGCCGATCACGTAGTCGCCGCTCGCGCGGCTCTTCCACTGGACGAACTTCCTAAGCGAACTCTTCACGGTGAAGCGCTTGCCGATGGCGGCGTTCTCAACGGCCATGGCGCCGTCGGCCGTCTGGTGGAAGTAGCAGGTCTCGGCCGCGTTGTCGATGGGGGCCTCGACTTCAAGCATCCTGGCCATCTCGTGCTTCGCCCAGTCGTCGCGGGGGAGCGACCGGGTGAAGTTGCCGACGACCCTCGCGCCGGCGTCGACGATTGGCCAGCCGACGTTCACATGGTAGAGCATGCAGAAGCGCTCGTCGCGGAAGGCCCGGTTCTCGATGCGGTCGGTCAGGCGGATTTCATCCGAGCCAGCGGCCGTCTCCAGCGTCCGCGTGATGGACAGGTTCTCGCCGAACAGCGCGGTGTCGCGGATCTCCGCGACGACCCTCACGCCATTCTCATCGGCGCGGAGTTCGCGGATTTCCGCGGGGACGGAGTGGATGCGCCCGTGGAGCCGGTGGCCGTCAACCGCGCCAATGGCGTCGAGGCCGCACGTGTAGAGCATCCCGGCGGGGAAGGAATGAAGGAAGTCCTCCGGCGGCGTGTAAAGGCCGTTTTTCGAGACGAAGCCAACATTCGTGCCGCGATGCCAAAGCCGAAGGATGTCCAGCGCGTTGGACTCGGACAGCACAAAGTTCAGGCGGCCATTGGCCACGTATACCAGCCGCGCCCCGATGCCGCGCCCGTCCGTCACCTGGACGCGGGTGGCGGAGCATACTTGCTCCGCGTTTCCGATTTTGCCGTTTGCTTCCATTTCCATTGACATCCCGATTCCTGCAACTACAAGTCCATTCTACTCCAGCCGGGCGCGGGGCGCCATATCAAAAATCGCAACGGCCATATTGAAAACCGCAACCGGATTTGGTAGAATCCTCTGCGATGAAGCGCATTGGACTACTGATTGAGAGGCACTGGCACTACAGCCGCCGACTCTGCGAGGGGATTGCCGCCTTTTCGCGCGGCCGCGGGGACCTCCTGCTTGAGTTCCCGGAGTTTGGCGCCGCGCAGCGCCGTCGGGTGCTTTCCCAGTTCGACGGCTTCATCGCGCGCGTCTGGAGCCCGGGCATCGCTGCGCTGCTGAAATCCGCGCACCGTCCGGTCGTTGACGTCTACGGCGGCGTCGACTGCCCGGATTTCGTCCTCGTTGACCAAAATGCGGAGCGCATCGGGGAACTCGCCGCCGGCCATCTCGCCGAGCGCCGCTTCACGAGATTCGCCTTTTGCGGCTATGCCTACCAGAGGTTTTCCGTCAGGCGGCGCGAGGCGTTTGTCGCCGCCCTGGAACGCCGCCACTTCGGATGCGACGTTTTCGAGGACAAGTCCTTCACAGCGTCGAAATTCGGGATGAAGATTCTTGGAAATGGCGACTACGACGCGGGCATAGGCGCCAGGCCGCTGGCGAGGTGGCTTGCGAAGCTTGAAAAGCCCGTCGCCATCTTCTGCGCCCACGACCTCGTGGCGATGCGGCTCGTCGAGGTCTGCCGCGATTCCGGCATCGGCGTTCCCCGCGATGTGGCCGTTCTCGGGGTTGACGACGACCCGCTGCTGTGCGACTTCCGCAATCCGACGATTTCGTCAATCGACCCGGCGCCCTTTGAAATAGGCTACCGCGCCGCCGAGACGCTTGTCCGCTGGCTTGAAAACCCGGCGGAGAAGCCACCTGGCGCGACCCCGCCGCCCAGGGGTCTCGTGGAGCGGGCGTCAACGCTGTCCTTCCCCCTCCCGGAGCCGTGGCTCTCGGACGCCCTGGTGTTCATAAGGCGCAACATCTCCCGCAACATCAATGCGTCCGAGGTTATCGCGTCGGTCGGGCTTTCCCACACAACCGTGGAGAGGGCCTTCAAAAAACGGCTCGGCGTCTCCGTGCGCCAGGAGATCGCGCGCGTCCGCATCGCGGAGGCGAAACGGCTGCTGGAGACGACGTCGCTGCCCCTCCGCGAAGTCTGCACGCTGTCGGGGCATTCGTCCCCGGCTTACTTCACGGCGGCATTCGGCGCGGCGACCGGCTCCACGCCACTCGCCTGGCGCGAGGCGGCGATGCGTCAAGGCTGAAGGTCGGATGCCGGAATTATTCTTTTGACAGGATTAACGGGATTTGCAGGATTGCCTCCCTTAAAACGTCCTGTCAAAAACTCCGCCTCTCCGCGGCATCCAGGCTTAGCGCATGCGCTTCATCTCGAACTTCTCGCCGCCGAGGGCGCGCTTCACGTATGCGCCCCAGAAGGGCGTGGGCGTGTAGTCCCAGTCGAGTAGCAGGCGCGGCGTGGAGCCGGTGTGCATGCACCAGCCCGTCCAGTGCAGCCTGTGGTCCTGTATGAAGCCGAGCAGGTCCGGGCAGAAGGTGTTGGGGTCCTCCTGGTCGGAGTGCTTGATGAAGTCCATCTTCTTCTCGTCGCCCCCGCATTCGCCGACGAATACCGGGTGCTTCTCCGCGACGGGCAGGACGCGCGCCCAGCCCGGATGCCAGTTGTAGGTGTGCCACGAGTAGACGATGCCGTCGCCGTCGGGGTCGTCCATTGCCCAGCCCTGGTCCCAGCCGGTGAGGTCGTTGGTCCAGAAGACGCCGGAGACTATCGCCGGGTTGCGCGCGCCGGTGGAGCGCGCCGCCGCGAGAAGCCCCTTGAGCCCGACGCTCTCGAAGCCCCGGTTGGCCTTCTTCTCGGCGTCGGTCAGGAAGGCGGACTCGTCGTGCTTTTCCGCGTCGCCGACCCAACCACCGTTCACGAGGACGTCCCAGCCTATGCCGTGCGGCTCGTTGAAGAGTTCGAAGAGCACGGCCGGATGGTTCTTGTAGTGCGCCGCCGCGTCCTTCCAGAACGCGGCGTGCTCCGGCTTCGGCGCCCTGAACCTGTGCAGGTCGAGCACGACGTATGCGCCCCTGTTCGCGGCGAGCGTGACGATGCGGTCGATTAGGGCGCGGTACTCTTCGCCGCCATCCTCCTGGTAGCCTGTCCTGCCGAACCAGAAGTCGTCCTTCACCGGGACGCGGATGCAGTTGGCGCCCCACTGCTCGATCGCGACGACGGTCGATTTCTCGGCCTGGCGGTCGTGCGCGACGCTCTCCGTCCCCGAGAGGCTCACGCCCTGGAGCCAGACTTCGTTGCCGCGGTCGTCGAGGATTTTCGGGCCTTCGACGTGGAGCGGGCGCGGGAACTTGGCTGGATTTGGCTCCTCCGGCGGCACGTAGCGCGCGGCCTCCTGCCGCGCGCGGTTTTCCGCGGCCTGGCGCGGGCCCTCCGGATCGGTGGGCGCAAGGACGAGGTCTTCAATCTCGTAGCGCCCGGCCTTCGCCTGGAAGAGGCTTGGCATGACCGCGACTGCCGCCGCGCCCTCCGGCACGAGGAATTCCATTTTCCTCTCGAACCACTCGGGCCTGTCCTTCTGGGAGTAGGCTGGCTGCGGGTGCCGGACGCCCTTCATCTTCTTGCCGTCCGGGCCGAGGAACTCGGCGATTACGCGCGCGTCGAACCACGGCTTATCCCCCTTCACGAGTCCCGTGATCTTCTCGCGCCACGAGAGGCGCAGCGCCTCGGTGCCCTCCGGGATGTAGGCCACGATGTATTTGCAGAGCATCTTGCCAGGTTCGGTCTGTTCAAGGACGATCGCGCCGTCGCCGGGGAGGAGGCTGCCGGTCTTTTCAAGGCGGGCGGCGCACTTGGCGCGGCGCTTCGCGAGTACGGCGGCCGCCTTCGCGGCCTTCTCCGCCTCGTATTTCTCCTTTGCCGCGCGGGGGCCGGCGGGGTCGGTCGGCTCAAGGACGATGTCGTCGATGTCGAGCGTCCCGGCCGTTACATTGAGGAGCGACGGCATGAACTTAAGGATCCGCGCCTCCGGCGGCACGAGGAACGACTTTTCGCACTGCTCCCAGCCGTCGGTGTCCCTGCCGCGGTTCGGCGCGCCTGGCGCCCCGGCCACCTTCCCGCGCGCGCCGTCCATGAACTCCATCATGATCCGCGCGTCGAACCAGGGCTTGTCGCCCTTCCTGAGGCCCGTGACGCGCCAGCGCCACGCGAGGCGCAGCGCCTCGGCGTCCTCGGGGATCGCGATTTCGCGGTAGATCATCGCCGTGCCGCCGTCGCTGTGGATGCGCGCGAAGCGGTTGCCGTCCTCGGTCTCGTAGGAAATGCCCTTCGAGGGGTTGGCGGCGGGCCAGCCGTCCGGCGATGCGGCGCCCTCCTCGAAGGTGCCGTTGGGGATGATGGACGCGCCCGTTTCCGGGCGCGCGCAGAACGGGAGAAGGAAAAATGCTGCAAGAATGTATCGTGTCATGGCGTTGTTCCAAATGGTTTCGATTGCCGCCGATTGCCATCGATTGCAGTCGGATGCTACCGCTCGCAGAGGGCGATCAGCTCCCCCACGTCGGCCGTGGCGAGGCATTCCACCGTGTCGGCGGCGCCGTAGTAGATTTTCACTTCGCCGGTGTCTTCGAGAACCATTCCGCCGGGGAAAATCACGCCGCCGCGGTAGCCGACGGTTTCGTATGGGGCTTCCGGCGCGAGCAGGGGTTCGCGCGAGATGCCGATGATTTTCGACGGATCCTCCAGGTCGAGCAGCATGATGCCGGCGAGGTATTCCTTGTGCCACTCGCGCTCCCAGTTCGGGAGGTTGCGCTCCACCATGCGCACGGCGTGGAATGTCGTGAGCCAGCCGCGCGGTGTCCGAACTGGCGGCGCGGCCGGGCCGATCTTGCTCCCGGCCCACGGCACGTCCGCGCCGCGCAGCACGAGGCGCGTGTCGCCCCAGAAGCGCAGGTCGGGCGACTCGGAAAGCCAGATGTCGAACCTCTCCGGCCCGCCGTAGCGTGAATAGACCGGCATCGGCCGCTCAAGCCGCGCGTAGCGCCCGCCGATCCTCTCCGGGAACAGCACCATGTTCCGGTTGTCGGGGGCCGACAGCGAAAGAATCCTGAAATTCTCGAAGTCATCGGTCGTGGCGACTCCGCCACGCAGACCGTCACGCGTGTCCATCGCGAAGCACAGCACGGGGCGCCCCTCCACTACGGCGAGCCGCGGGTCGTAGACGCGCTGGACCACGTCGTCGTGCATCTCGAAAACAGGCTTCGGGCCGACCGCCCAGCGGACGCCGTCGTCGCTCGTCGCGATGCCAACCGTAGTGGAGAATCCGGGCCACGGCAGGTTCCTCGCCGCCGCCTCGCGCCACTGCGTCTCGGTGGAGCCGTAGTCGTCGCGGAAGAGCATCACGTATTTGCCCTGCCACTTGCAGACTCCCGCATTGAAAACGAGCGTCGCGGGATAGGGCACGTCCCTGGCGGACAGGATTGGATTCAGCGGATGACGATTCATGGTTGAAGGGTGAGGTAATTGCAAAACTTTTCTTAGACAGGATTAACAGGATTATGAAAACTCCAAAACCACTTGTATGTCGCCAAATCTTGTAAATCTTGTTAATCCTGTCTGAAAAGGCCGCACGTCGGTTCTCGGCTGTCGCGCGTCTTACTTTGCGCAGGCCTTCGTCTGCGCGAAGAACCAGGAAAGCACCTCCGGGTCGCGGTAGGTGCGGGTCCAGACGTCGTGCGGGGCGTCCGGGTATTCGCGGTAGTGGGCGTCGGAGCCGGCCTGCCAGAGCGCGCTGAGCATGCTGCGGCTGCGGATGACAGGCACCGCGGCGTCCTTGCTGCCGTGGAACGCCCAGATCGGCATGGTCGCGATTTTCGCCGCCTGCGCCACGTCCGCGCCGCCGCAGATCGGGACGGCCGCGGCGAAGACCTCCGGGCGGCGGCAGACGAGATCCCAGGTGCCGAAGCCGCCCATCGAGATGCCAGTCGCGTAGACGCGGTTGGTGTCGGTCGCCGGGTCGGCGAGCAGCGTGTCCATGAACTCCAGCAGCAGCCCCATCGTTTCGGATGGTTCGGCCGGCATCGAATGCGATGCCGCGGCCCAGCCTACTTCGACCCAGCGCTTGCCGACCGGCACC
This sequence comes from Kiritimatiellia bacterium, assembly GCA_017509565.1. Lineage (GTDB taxonomy): Bacteria > Verrucomicrobiota > Kiritimatiellia > RFP12 > JAAYLN01 > RGIG5952. The sequence goes on from JAFWPM010000012.1 coordinate 12,813, forward strand.
TGGCCGGCGACGAACTTGAAGCCCGCCTCGTGGGCGTCGAGCCACGCCACGATGTCGGCGACGCCGTGCTTGAGCTGCGCCTTGTTGTCGTCGCCGCGCTCGCCTGCGCCGTGCAGGAAGAACACGAGCGGCACTGGGCCGCCGTCGGCCGGGGTTTTCTCGGCCCAGCGGTAGCGGAAGACTCCGCCGCCGGCGCCGGTGAATTCGCGCGCTTCGGTGCGGTCATCGACTGCGCCAAGCGCCGAGAGCGCGATTGCGGCGGGCAGTGTGGCGAGAATGGTTTGCGTGGGTTTCATGGATTAGGTCGATTGTCAGCGATTGCTCTCGACAGCTCTCGATTGCTGTCGATCGCTGTCGAATTAGTGCATTGAGATGATTGTGGGGCGCGCCAGAACCGGCCCGGCCCAGAGTTCGGTGCCGTTCTCGCGGAGTTCGAGCTTGCCGATGCCGGCGCCCTTGTTGAAAGTGACGCCAGACATTGAAGACCCGCTGCGCAGGACGCACACGGGATCCCTCCACTTCGCGCCGGAGATCGCAGCATCCACAGTGACGGGGCCGCCGGTCACGGCGCCGGCGACGTCGAGACACGGCGCCACGCCGTCCACGACATCGACCGCCAGCTTCGCGCCCTCGGCGAAGGCCAGCGATGTCTGGATTGAGCCGCCGCCGCCGATGGCCGCGCCGGCGGCCACGTTCACCGCGCCCTGCGCCACGGAGCCGTCAAGGCGGAACGCGCCGCCCGCGACGTTGAGCGCAGACGCCAGGTAGGCGCTGCCGTCAAAGTCGCTGTCGGAGCCGTCCTCGCCGACTGTCAGTGTCGTTCCGCGCACCGCACCCACGCCGTAGAGGCCGTTGAGCGCAATCGTGCCGAACGAGAGGCAGCCGTTCACGATTGTGTTGCCCGAACGTGTACCATGGGGGAGAAAATCATTGGAGCCAGTTTCCACCATGCACTGCACGTAGGTGTCTCCTGTGTAGTCGGCCGCCGAGGAAACCGCGAACCCGCGGCAACTCGAAGACGCCACTACGGTCGTGTCGAATGACATCGCCATCCCCTTTGAAAAGATGACGCCACCAGTGCCGTGGACAGGCTTGAGTATCTTGGCCTGCTCACCAAACGGCCCAACGGAAAAGAACCGACCCTGCACCGCGCCGAAATCGACGGCGACATTCAGGTTGGCTCCGTTCTTCGGAACGGTCATGAGTACCATGCCGCTCTTGACGGCGAGCGTGCCGTCACCGGAGATTTCCGGCACGGCGTTGCGGTAGTGCGTCGCGAGAAGCTGGAGGGAATTAACCTCGGCATCGCCATCTAGCTCAAGCGGCAAGCCGGTGTTCACAACGAGGTTCACCGCTTCGTTCTCTGAAACTTCCGTCGCGGTTTCCGCGTCGGAGAGCCGGCGGACGCCGAGTTCGGGGTCGTAGGTCGCGAGGAAGAGGCCGTTGTAGGTCTCGCTGTTGTTGATCGTGCCTGTCGGCAGCGCATTGTAGGCTGTACCGAGAACGACGCCGGGGAGCACCGCGACGCCGGGCGTTCCCACTTCGCCGGCATTGCCCGCGAGCGACGGGGCCTCAGCGAAAAGAAGGCGCACCGCCGTTGTCGCCTCAGTTTCGGCACCGAGGTTGCTCGCCATCACGGCGAGCGTCCCGCCGTCGGCCATGTCAAGAGAGTCTGCGCGGAGCGTCGCGACGTAGCTGCCGGGGTTAATCGTGACGAGCGACACGCCCGCAGCGTCTGCGCCGGAGACGCGGAGCGTCCCGGTTTCGAAGATGTTGTTCCGCTGGTAGGCGCTTACGGCGAAGGTTGCGCGGTGCAGTTCGAGATCCTCCGTATGGCGGACGGCGTCTGTAGTCTTCACCCAGTTGACAGCGAGCGTCGTGTTCGGGCGCACTTCGACGTCACCGCCGATGGCGGCGTTTCCGACAAGCGTCATGCCGGCACCGTTACCGCCGAGGACAAGATTGCCGTTTACAATCTGTCCTCCGAATCTGAACTTGTCGGCCGTTGAGGGACTGTAGCAGAGAAACTGCCGAGTTTCTCCCCCTAAATCGATATTCACCGTAGCGTTCTCGGAGTCGAAAATCAATTGACCCGTTGATCCAGTTGGCCGAAGAACCAAGTCTTCATCAAGAGTAATCGTGCGCTTCTGGGCCTTCTTGTCGTCGTCAGAGCGCCCGAAGAATGTCGTATTCTTGGCGATGTTGCCGAGGAACGTCAGCGTCCCCGTCCAGTCGTTCGTGAGGCGAATACTCAAGTTTGCAGTAGGACCTGTCCATTCCGCAGGGAAGACGCCGTTGACGTCGCCGCCGTCCCAGTTTGCAGGGTCGAGAAACTGCTGAGATCCTCCGGCGGTCTGAGTCCAGCCAGTGCCGCCCAATGCCATGCCGGCGCCGGAAATCGCCGCGGCTGCGGCCATGGCCATTGTGAATTTCCAATGCGTAGTTTTCATGGTTGTGTTCCTTGTGTCAGACTGCGATTGCCTTTTTGTCGCCACTCGGGGCGAGTGAAAAATAGCGGGGGTCTGCCGGCGCGGCCACGGAGTCGCGCCGCACTGTTTCGACAGGTACGGAGAATTGCACTGCGGCTCGCGTCCGCCCCATTGCCGGCCCGGAGATGCGGCGCCAGAGTTCCTCGAATGCCTTCCGGCCCATCGCGTCGAAATCCTGCCGGACGGTCGTGATGCCGGGGGTCGTCCACTCGGCGATGGGGTCGTCGTCGAAGCCGCTGACGCTCATGCCGGCGGGCACCGCGACCCCGCGGTCGGCAAGCGCCCGGAAGACATGGCGCGCAACGGCGTCGCAGCTGCACACGATTCCGGTGGGGCGCGGCGTGGCGGCCAGTATCTCCGCCACGCGGCGGCGAATCTCCGGCTCCCAGTCGGCGAAGCGCTGCCCGGGGATGTCGTAGCGCGCCGGCGGCGGGACAAGCGCCTCCGCGCAGGCGTCGGCCGCGCCCTGCGCGCGCTCAGATGTGGTGTCGGCATCGAGGTCGCCGAGGAAGGCCAGGCAGCGGTGCCCTAGCGCCAGAAATTCCCGCGCCGCAAGATAGCCGCCGCGCCGGTTGTCCGACGCCACCGAAACCACCGGCACGTGCGGCATGGTCTGGTCTATGACCGCCAGCGGGAACTTCGCGGCGGCGAGTTCCACGACAATGCGGTTGAAGTCGGCGTCGTGCATCGACATGACAATTGCGCCGGCGTACCGCCCGTCGCCGAGCTTCTCCAGTTCGGCGTTGTAGGCGGCGAGATCGCCGCGCGCGTCGAAGACCTCCACCTCGCATCCGGCCGACTGCGCCATGTCCTGCACCGAGTGCGCCATGCGCACGGCCGGCGTCCACAGCAGGTTGCCCGCCATTACGCAGATCCGCGCCGGCGCGGCCTTCGCCCCCCTCACGAAGACGCCGCGCCCAGGACGCCTCTCCAGCAGCCCGCCGTCAACCAGAATCTGGACGGCGCGGCGCGCCGTCATGCGCGAAATCCCGTTCTCGTTCGCAAGCTGCACCTCCGTGCCGAGCCACGCGCCCGGCGCCAGAGTCCCGCCCGACACCTTGCGCCGCAACCGCTCCGCCAGCCTTGCGTATGGCGGCTCTATCGATCTTGGCGATTTTGAAATTCTCTTCATAATCCAGTTATATCCTACAAAAAGCCGAACGGGATGTCAAGAAAAATTTATACATGTATACTACATGTTGAAACAAGCCTGGGTGCCACAGTTAAAGTGCCACACTGAGGCTCAGAGGCACGGAGGACATTTGAAAAGTGCTTTTGATGCCTTTAAAGTCGAAGGCGGGGTTTCACCCAAAGGGAAGAAGACGGCGGTCCGCCTCCGGCGCGGAGCGGCACGTGGGGTTAGGCGCAAGATGTCAGCCTATGAAGGCCCCGTTTTCCACTAGGCGCGCGCGCAGGGTGGCGACGTCGACGTCGGCGGGTTCGACTCCCCCCTCCTTCGCCAGCGCGGCTGCGGTCCCCGCCGCCTCGCCGGTGCAGATGCAGATGGGCATTATGCGGATTGATGCCTGGGCTTCGTGGGTCGCGCCGATGCAGCGCCCGGCCACGAGCAGGTTGTCGAAGTTCTCCGGAAGCAGGGAGCGGAACGGGATTGTGTAGTAGACGCCCGCCGGGAAGTAGTAGTGGCTAGTTCCGGATCCGTCGGGCGAATGGATGTCGATGTCGTAGTTGCCGGCGGCGATGCCGTCGGGGAAGTGCGTCCCCGCCACCAGCTCTTCCTGCGTGAGCACGTGGCGCGCCTTGACCATGCGGCTTTCCCTGACGCCTATCGACGGCGCCATCTCCATGAGAGCGGCGTCCTTGAAGGCGGGAATGTTGTCCTTCAGCAGATGGAACAGCTCCACCACTTGTTCGCGCGCGGTTGCCTCGGCCTTCGAAACGGAGAATGGGTCCGTCGGGTCGTGCTTCACCACGCGCGTGGTGTTGAAGTGCATCACGCCTGGCAGACGCGTCGGGAATACCAGCACGTTCTCGCGCGGGTTCGTGATTTTGCCTTCCGCCTGGGACTTCTTGTAGAGCGCCTGTATGGCGTTCCACGACTTCCACGCGCCCTCGACGTCGATGTTGCATATCCTGAAGCAGAGCGTCATAGGCTGGCAGAGGGAGTCGGCCTCGCGGCCAAGCTGGAAGGGGACTCCCGCGAAGGCGGAAAGGGTCGCGTCTCCGGTGGCGTCTATGGCGGCGCCGCAGCGGACGCGCAGGATGCCGCCGACCGTCGCGACGGAGATCGACTCTATGCGCCGGTCGGAGGTTTCGACGTCGCAGAGCGTCGCGTGGAAGAGGACGGTCACGCCGGCCTCGCGCATCTTGCGGTCGAGGATCACCTTGAGGCTTTCCTCGCTGAAGTGGTGCCGCTCCTCGGGCTTGCAGAAGATCCCGTCGGCGCACAGGTCGCGGTAGATTTCCCCGAAGATGCCGGCGCTGAGCTCCAGCGTCCTTTCCGCGCCGTCCTCCGTCACCTTGGTCGTCCACGGCATGAACGGGTTCACGAGATTCACGTTGGGCGCGCCGCCAAGTGCGCCGGAGGCCTCAACGAGCAGGACGGAGAGTCCGCCCCGCGCGGCGGCCAGCGCCGCGCCGCAGCCCGCCTGGCCGCCACCCACGACCACAAGGTCGAATTTCTTCTCAAAATCTCGCTTCAGCATCGTTGACATTTTCCATTCCTTCCTAAACGCAAACAATTATACCACAGGCCATCCCGGAATCCTACCAGATGCGCTTGAACGGCGGCGGCTCGTATGGGGTGCCGGGCCGGGCGAAGCGGCGGTGGAACGCCGCCGAGGCCTCCGGAAAGCGCGTCGCGTTCTTGCCATCCGGGACGATGAGGTGGTCGCCGTCGTCGGCGCCGACGTCGAAGTAGCAGTGGAACATGACGTTGTTGGCCGGATCCTCGATGAAGTCGGCCATGCGCTCGATGTAGAGCGGGTCGTCGCCGCCGCCGTGGCCGTCGTCGCGGTGGCAGACTCCCCACTCGCAGATGGCGAGCGGCTTGCCGCCGTGCCGCCGCGCGAACTGCGGCCACCACGGGAGGCCGAAGGCCCGCTCGTTGGCGGTCTTCTTCGCCCAGGCGCGGTCCTGGCGGACACCGCGCTCTTCGGGCGAGGCGTCGGCGGGGATCGGGTAGGTGTCCGGCACCCAGGACTGGTCGTAGACGTCGAGGCCGATGATGTCCACGACGTCGTCGCCGGGCCACGCGGCCTCGACCGGATAGGCCCACCACGGCTCCATCGCCGGATTCCAGCAGAAGAGGAACTCCTGCCCCTCGGCGGCGCGCATGGCCGCGACGGCCCGGCGGAAGAACTCGGCGAAGTCGCGGGCGTCCTTTTCGTTTTCGACGCGGTATGTGTACCAGCCGCCGTTGAACTCCCAGCCGAGGCGCACTATGGTGTCTGCGAGTCCCCACTTCACGAGATTGCGGCCTAGGGCGGCGAAGTGTTCGTCGTATTCGCCGGCCGCGCCCTTGGCGAGCGACACCGGCTCTCCGGCGCGCGGGCCGGACTTCGGGCCGCTGCGGTCCCAGGGCCCGA
>JAFWPM010000013.1 GCA_017509565.1 Kiritimatiellia bacterium
AGGCCGTGCTGCGGCTCGACAAGCACCCCGAGGAGGCGTTCGACTACACCGCCAAGGGCAAGACCGTGGCAGTCGTTTCCGATGGCACCGCCATTCTCGGCCTCGGCGACCGCGGCCCGACGGCAGCGATCCCCGTCATGGAAGGGAAGTGCGTCCTCTTCAAGAGCTTCGCCGGCGTTGAGGCCTGGCCCGTCGTCCTCGACAACGCCCGCGAAGGCGGCGCCAAGACCGGCAGGACCGACCCGCAGCGCGTCATCGAGATGACGCAGGCGATCGCCCCGATGTATGGCGGAATCAACCTCGAAGACATCGCATCCCCCGCCTGCTTCGACATCGAGGACAAGCTCCAGGAGCTCCTCGACATCCCGGTGTTCCACGACGACCAGTGGGGCACGGCCGTCATCACCCTGGCCGCGGTCCGCAACTACGCGCTCGCCGTCGGCAAGGACTTCAACTCCCTCCAGGTCGCCATGAGCGGCGCAGGCGCGGCCGGGATGCGCATCCGCGAAATGCTAATCGAGGCCGGCGTCAAGCAGGTAATCTCCTGCGACGCCCGCGGCGTCATCTACAAGGGCCGCCCGGACCTCTCCGGCCGCAAGCTCCTCGCCGCCGAGGACACGCCCTGCCGCACCCTGGAGGAGGCCATGAAGGGCGCCGACGTATTCATCGGCGTCTCCGTCGCCGGCGCGGTCAGGAAGGACTGGGTCAAGACGATGGCGCCATACCCCGCGATCTTCGCGATGGCCAACCCCGACCCGGAAATCCGCCCCGAGGAGGTTGCCGAGGCAATGGGCGACAAGCCATACGTCATGGCGACGGGCCGCTCCGACTACCCGAACCAGATCAACAACGTCCTTTGCTTCCCATTCCTCTTCCGCGGCGCCCTCGACGTCCGCGCCAGGAAGATCACGATGGGCATGAAGCTCGCCGCCGCCGAAGCGCTCGCCAACGCCGCGCGCATCCCCGCCGACGACGCCACAAAGGCGCTCTACGCCGGCGAAACCCTTGAGTTCGGCCCGAAGTACCTACTGCCGAAGCCCTTCGACCGCCGCCTCCGCGCCCTTGTCGCCCCGGCTGTCGCCGCCGCCGCGATCAAGGAGGGAGTCGCCCGCATCACCGATTTCGACATCGACGCCTACCGCGCCGCCCTCGAAAAGGAGACCGCGCAATAGAGGCGCGCGAAAGTCAACCAAGGACACTGCTTTACCTAAACACTCAACCCAGAGAGTCAAAAAATGGCTAACGCAACTGAAACCCGCCCATTCGTCCCATGGAAGCTCGCGCATGACTTCATGGTCGATGTGTTCGTCAAGTACGGCGTCCCCGAAGAGGACGCCAGGATCTGCACGGACGTGCTGCTCGAATCCGACCGCCGCGGCATTGAAAGCCATGGCTGCAACCGTTTCAAGCCAATCTACCTCGACCGCATCGAGAAGGGGACGCTTCTCCCCGTCACGAAGATCGACATCGTCAAGGAGACTCCGACAACCGTGGTCATGGACGCCAACAACGGCATGGGCATGGTCGCCAGCTACCGCATGATGGAGAAGCTCATCGAGAAGGCGAAGACCTACGGCATGGCCGGCGGCACGATCTTCAATTCGACGCACAACGGCATCGCCGGATACTGGTCCACGATGGCCGAGAAGGCCGGGATGGTCGGCATCACCGGCACGAACGCCCGCCCGTCCGTCGCCCCGACTTGGGGCGTCGAGCCCATGATGGGCACGAACCCGCTGACCTTCACGATGCCGACGGACGAGGAGTTCCCCTTCAACTTCGACTGCGCGACCTCAATCGTCCAGAACGGCAAGATCGAGTTCTACGAGCGCTCCGGCAAGCCCACGCCGGCAGGCCTCGTCGTGACAAAGGACGGCGGCACGATGACCGATTCCGGCGCCATCCTCAAGGAAATGCGCAAGGGCAACTGCGCGCTGCTCTCCATCGGCGGCCTCGGCGAGGAGACCGGCGGCTACAAGGGCTACGGCTTCACGACAATCGTCGAGATCCTCTCCGCGGCGCTCGCCGGCGGCCCCTTCATGAAGGCGCTTTCCGGCAAGTCCGCCGACGGCAAGGACCAGATGTACCGCCTCGGCCACTTCTTCTTCGTGATCAACCCCGAATTCTTCATGGGGCTCGACACCTTCAGGAAGACGGCCGGCGACATCTGCCGCGGCCTTCGCGCCTCGGCCAAGGCCCCCGGCGCCGAGCGCATCTACACGGCCGGCGAAAAGGAATGGCTCGCCTGGCAGGACCGCAAGGACAAGGGCGTCCCCGTTGGCGATTCGATCCAGAAGGAATTCGTCGCCCTCCGCGACAAGTTCAACCTCCCCTACAAGTTCCCGTTCGAGAAATAGGGGAATCCCAAAAAATGAACCCGGCGGCCACGCCGGGTTCATTTTACCCCCCAACCCCGCCCGGGCGGCAACGGGCCGCCCATGCAATCACCGTTCAGCCCACGACACCAGCCATGCGCCAGCTTTCCGACATATCCCTATTCATGCTCGACATGGACGGGACGATCTACCTCGGCAACCGCCTCTTCGACTGCACAAGGCCCTTCCTCCGGAAAGTCCGGGAAAGCGGCCGCCGCTACATATTCCTGACAAACAACTCCTCGAAGGACAGACTGGCATACGTCGAAAAGCTCGGCAGGCTCGGCATTGAGGCGCAGCCGGACGACGTATTCACCTCCGGCGAGGCGACGACCATCTACATGAAGCGCGCCTTCCCCGGCGCAAAGGTCTGCGTGATGGGAATGCCCACACTTGAACGCGAGTTCCGCGACGCCGGATTCACGCTCGTGGAGCGCGACCCCGACTGCCTCGTCCTCGGCTTCGACCAGGCCTTCGACTACGCCAAGATGACGCGGCTCTGCGACATTGTCCGGGCCGGCACGCCATACATCGCCACGCATCCCGACTTCAACTGCCCGGTTGACGGCGGCTTCATACCGGACATCGGCGCGGTTATCGCCTATGTCAGGGCATCCACAGGCCGCGAGCCGGACAAGGTCATCGGCAAGCCCCACGCCGGGATTGTCGACGCCATCATCGACAAATACGGCGTCCCGCGCGAAGAGATCGCCATGGTTGGCGACCGCCTATATACCGACATCGCCCTCGGCGCGGAAGCGGGCATAACCTCCATCCTCGTCTTTTCAGGCGAAACGTCCCACGCCGACTACGAGGCGTCCCCAACCAGGGCAGACTACTGCTTCGAGGACCTCTCCGGCATAGCCGCCCTCCTTTAGCCTCCAGAGCGGGCACTTGCGGCGCTGGAGGCCGGCCTGGCGGGACCGCGACCCGGCTGGCCGGGCCAATTGAAGCAAAAGGCATGCGGAAGCGGCCGGGCGCAACGCGCCGACCTTGCCTTCCGCATGCCTTTTCCCTTTCCCCCGCGCTAGATTTCGAAGCAAAGCGCGGATTCGGCGGAGACCTCCGCGGCGATGCCGGCGAGCGCCTTCTCGTCAACGGCCTGGCTCAGCTTTAAGATAACGAGCGAGCGGCCCGTCTTCGGGTCATGCGGGTTGCGCATGTCCTCGATGTTGATCCCCATGTCCGCAATGCGGCGGGAGATGGCGGCGATCACGCCGGGGCGGTCCTTGTAGATGCAGCACATGACCGGGCCGCGCGGATCGAAGTAGAGGCCGTCGAACTCGTTGATGCGGGCGACCATCAGGCGGTTCTCGGCGACCGTGCCGCGGACGCTGGTGCGCTTGAGCCTGTTCGCGCCATCCTCGACAATGACGTCGATTGTCATTGAGTTGCTGAACTGCTTTGCGCTGTCGGCCTGGCGGTTGTTGTATTCGATGCCGGCGTCCTTGAGGAAGTTGACGGCCGCCTTGCGGTCGTTGAGGCGGTCGAAATTCTCGCTCACGCCGGAGAGGACCGGCACTACGAGCCAGTTGGCGAACTTTTCGAGCTGGCCGTAGAAGCTGGTCTCGATTTCGCGGATGGGCTTGGACTCGCCGGCGAGAAGGCGCGCGAGGCGCGCGATCGTCCACGCGAGGTCGCAGTAGGAGCGGTCGAGGCCATCAGGGATGTCGCGGTTCACGATGCAGGCGGTCACGCCGCGCTCGTCCAGGTCTATCAGCTCCTCGGCCGCGCGGCGGGCGGCCGTGCGGTTGGCCTCCTTGGTCGAGGCGCCGAGGTGCGGCATCATCACGTCCGCGACGTCGGCGATGCTCTTCGGGCCCTCCTCGTCCCTGGGATACACGTCGGTGATGTAGCGCAGCTTCTTTACCGGCTTGGCCGCGCGGAGGGCGTCCTCGTCCACGATTCCGGCGCGGGCGCAGTTGACGATTGTGGCGCCGGTCTTCAGGTGGGACAGCAGCTCCGTGGAGAGCATCTTGCGGGTCGAATCCGTCTCGGGGATGTGGAGCGTCACGATGTCCGCCTCGGTGAAGAGCTCCTCAAGGGACACGGGCTCGATGCCCGACGCGCGGGCCTTTTCGCCGGGGACGATCGGGTCGTATCCGAGTATGCGGCAGTCGAAGCCGCGCAGTCGCTTGGCGACGAGGCGCCCGATGTTGCCGAGGCCGACGATGCCGACGGTCTTGCCGGAAAGTTCGGTGCCCATGAAACTCTTCTTCTCCCACTTGCCGGAGCGGACGGACGGGTCCGCGGCGACGACGTGGCGCATGTCGGCGAGGATGAGGGCGATGACCTCCTCCGCGACGGCGTTGGCGTTAGCGCCGGGGGTGTTCATCACGTCCACGCCGCGCTTGCGGGCGTATTTGGTGTCGATGGTGTTGTATCCGGCGCCGGCGCGGATAATGACCTTCAGGGACGGGAGCCTGTCGATTGTCTCGGCTGTCACCGGCTCGCTGCGCACGATAAGCGCGTAGGTGTCCGGGTTAGCCGCCACGAGGTCGGCGAACGGCGTCTGGGAGTCCTGCACGACGGAGTAGTTGCCGTTGTCAGAAAGTATCTTTGCGGCTATGCCATCGAGCTTGGTGGGGATGAGTATTTTTTTCATCGCTTTTACTGTTGCCCGGGATTTGCTATCATATTTCCCGGCGGCGGATCCGTCGTGAAACTGGTTCCCGAATCCCGTCGGGGCACCAACTTTGAACAACCATTCTACAATGTGACGCGATGAAAATCAAGTTATTTGCCATCTTTCTCTCGATTGCGGCGCTATGCGCAGCGGACCTCGAAGCCGCGCCGAACTCGTCGGCGCAGAGGTTCCGGGACTCGACGTACCGCAATCCGGACGTGTTTGACGACTCCTTCGGCGACGACGGCCCGGCGGAAGTTGACCGCAAGGGGACGGGCTGGCTTTTCCACCGGCGCGACTCGCGGCCGTCCGACGTTCAGTTCAAGGAGGCCTGCGACGCATACCTCGCCGGCGACCTGCGCACGGCGTGCAAAAAGTTCGACCGCCTCGTACGGTCGTGGCCATTCTCCGCCGAGGCGGCAAGGGCGCAATACAACCTCGGCGCAATCCTTGAGCGCCGCGGCAAATACGCGAAGGCCTTCGAGGAATACCATTACCTGCTGGCGGTCTACCCGGAGAACGACAAGACGTCGGCGGTGCTCGACCACATGTTCGCCATCGCCAACTGGCAGTATGGCAGGCGCAAGCGCGACGCGGCCGTGAAGTCGTTCGCCGCGATAGCCGAGATCGCGCCGGGCTGGGCGAAAACCCCGGAGGCGATCTTCCTGATGGGGAAGGCGCGGCTGGAGATGCACGACTGGTACGAGGCCGCGGACGCCTTCGACGTGGTGTCCTCGGACTATCCGGCGAGCGAATTCGCGGTCCCGGCAATGGAGCGCCACGCCGCCGCGCTCTACGCCCTTTCGCTCAAATACAGGGAGGACGAGGCCATCCAGAACCGCGCGATAACCGTCCACACCTCCGCCGCGACGGCCCTTCCGGCAACCGATCCCGCACGGGCGGAACTCGTGGCGCATCTCGACGACCTCGTGGCGCGCCGCGACGGCCGCGCCCTCGCAATTGCGAAGTTCTACGACAACAAGCGCTTCAAGAAGGAAAGCGCGGTCACGGCCTACGAGGAGTTCCTGCGGCAGCACCCGCGCTCGCCGCGCGCCCCCGAGGCGCGCGCGAGGCTGGAGGAGCTCCAGGCGCCCGGAATGTAGCGCTTGCAATCGCGCGCCCTTTCGTGTAGAGTATTTTGCAGTTCGTTTCACAAAAAACCACCAACAACCTTTCCCATTCCACCATGAAAGTAGACCTATCCGGCAAGACCGCCGTCGTCACTGGCGCGGGCGGCATCCTCTGCAGCGTTATGGCGAAAACCCTCGCCAGGGCCGGCGCGAAAGTCGCCCTCCTCGACCTCGCCCTCCCCAGGGCCCGGCAGTTCGCCGATGAAATCAACGCCGACGGCGGCACCGCCATCGCGATCGAGGCCAACGTGCTCGACCCAGCATCCCTCAAGGCCGCGGCCGAGGCCGTCGAGGCCCAGTTCGGCCCATGCGACATCCTCGTCAACGGCGCAGGCGGCAACAACCCCAAGGGCACGACTTCCAAGGAATACCTCGAAGCCGCCGACCTCGAAGCCGCCGACCCGGACACCAAGACATTCTTCGACCTCGACCCCAACGGCATAGCCTTCGTCTTCGGCCTGAACTTCAACGGGACGCTCCTCACGACCCAGGCCTTCGCGAAGTCGATGGCAAGGCGCGGCGGCACCATCATAAACATCTCGTCGATGAACGCCTTCACCCCCCTGACCAAAATCCCGGCCTACTCGGCCGCCAAGGCCGCCGTCTCGAACTTCACGCGCTGGCTCGCCGTCCATTTCTCCAAGGTCGGCATCCGCGTCAACGCCATCGCCCCGGGGTTCTTCCTCACCGCCCAGAACCACGCCCTGCTCGTCAACCCGGACGGCACCCCTTCGGCCCGCGCCAGGAAAATCCTCGCGCACACCCCAATGGAGCGCTTCGGAACGCCGGACGACCTTTCCGGCGCATTGCTGTTCCTGGCCGACGACAGCGCATCGGCGTTCATCAACGGCGTAGTCCTCCCGGTGGATGGCGCATTCTCCGCCTACAGCGGCGTATAGCCGACGGTAGCGCCCGCGCCCCCCGCGCTCCCGCGCCCGGGGGCGCCGCCAACCCCACTGCCCGCCTTGCCGCACGATGAAAGCCCACACCACAATCCCAGCAATCCTCCTGGCCGCACTCGCCCTCACCGGATGCGACGGCCGGGGCTCCGCCCTCAAGGGCGAATCCGCCAACGATTCGCGCGAAATGCGGGAGGCGATTTCCGCCGACCGCCTCGGCGACTTCGAGCAGGCCATCGCCGGCTACCAGGCCACGATCGACGCCTACCGCAGCGCCCCGCTCGCCCACCTCCAGCTCGCCATACTCCTGCACGAATACAGGCGCGACTATCTCGGCGCGATCTTCCACTACCGCCGCTACATCGAAACGGCCGACCCCAAGGCCACGCGCGACTTCGCAATCGTCTCCAACAGGATCGAAAAGGCCGGCCAGCTCCTTTCCGCCCAATACGTCCGCGCCATCGCCGAAAGCGAGGACTCCGAAGGCGTCCGCATCCGCAAGAGCTACGCCGAACTTGACCAGAAGGTCCAGATCCTCGACAAGCAGCTCGCGACGCTCGCTTCCTCAAACGAGACCCTCCGCGCCGAAATACGCCGCCTGAACAACAAGATCGACCAGCAGCAGCTCTGGATTTCCAAGATCCAGTCCTCCCCAAACGGCGGCACCAACGCCGGCCGGCTCGAATCCGTCACCGTCCGCGACGAGAACGGCGCAGAGCGCGTGCTTCTCACCTACGAAGTCAAAAAGGGCGACAGCCTTTCGGCCATCGCAGAGGACGTCTACGGCGACAGGACGCTATGGCCCCGCATCCGCGACGCCAACCCGGACAAGGTCAAGAACGGCGACCGCGTCAAGCCCGGCGACGTCCTCATCATCCCCGAACGTTAGCCAATGTCAGAATTCCAGAGCAGACCCGAACATTCCGTCGGCCACGCGAAGTGGCTCTGGCGCTTCGACGGCCGCAAGACAGACTGGAGACTCGACGTCCGCGACGGCGGCCGCCGCCGGAGGCCCGATTCCGACCTCGACGACGACAGGCTCAACCACTACCTCAGGATAGGTGTCATCCACTCCGACATCGAGGAGGAGAAGGAGCGGGACGTCCCCATCGACGGCCGGGCCACCGTGGTGAAGTGGCTGGCCTGCCTCGCGGCGGTCTGGGTTGTCTTCCGCTTCGTGCGGTTCTGATGTGCGGGGAGGCGCCATGGGCAGGAGACTGAAGGCAACAACTGCGTCCGCGGCCATTGCGCTGGCGCTCGCCATCTGCGCGGCGAACATACTGCTCGGCCCGCTCAACCAGGATGAAGGCTGGTACCTCCTCGCGGCCCGGAACTTCGCCCGCGGCCTCCACCCCTACAGGGACTTCTTCTTCACGCAGACGCCGCTCAGGCCCGCCTTCTACGGCCTTCTGGAGCCGCTGTGGGGCCATGCGGGCCTCCTTGGCGGCCGCGTC
>JAFWPM010000108.1 GCA_017509565.1 Kiritimatiellia bacterium
GAGGAGAAGAAGGCGAAGGAACAGAAGGAGGCGTAGGCCGGCAGGCCATGCCCAAAGTGAAAGAGAGGGGCCGCCCTGGCGCGGCCCGAATGAAGAAAGAGTGTCGTCATGCGTCATAAATGCATAGCCAAAAAGTTCGGCAGGTCGATGTCACACCGCAAGGAGTTGATGCAGTCGCTTGTCGCCAACCTCATTCTCAGGGACAAGATCGAGACCACGCTCCCGAAGGCCAAGCAGGCCCGCCGCGATGCCGAGAAGATGGTCACGCTGGCCCGCAAGGGGACGCTGGCCGCCCGCCGCCTGGCCGCGGCGCGCCTCCGCTCCCCCGAGGCCGTGAAGCGTCTCTTCGACGCCGTGGTCCCCGCAATGGATGGCCGCCCGGGCGGCTACACCCGCATCATCAAGACGGACGCCCGCCGCGGCGACGCCGCCGAGATGGCCATTCTCGAGTGGGTGGCCACCCCGAAGGCCCCCGTCGAGCCCGAACCTGCCGCCGAAGAGGCGAAGGCATAGTCGATAATCCATTTCCACAAGGCATAAAATGAAGTCATTTCTACCAAAAGACCCCGGCGCCAACCGCGAATGGATTCTCGTGGACGCCGCCGGCAAGCCTCTCGGCCGTCTCGCCGTCGCCATAGCCAACCGCCTTCGCGGCAAGGACAAGCCAACCTGGTCCCCGATGGTCGATACGGGCGCCTTCGTCATTGTGATCAATGCCGAGAAGGTCGCCCTCTCCGGCACCAAGGAGCAGGACAAGATCTACCAGAAGTACACCGGCTACCGCGCCGGCCGCTCCACGATGACGGCGGAGAAGGTACGCGAACGCGAACCGAAGCGCCTCATCGTCCAGGCCGTCACCGGGATGCTTCCCGGCAACCACCTCTGCCAGCGCATGCTCAAGCGCCTGAAGGTCTTTGTCGGCCCCAACCACGACCATGCGGCCCAGAAGCCCGTGGCAGTTGAACTCATCTAATGCGCGCTGCAAGCCAGGAAGGAACTAGCACAATGGCAAACATCACTTCAGTCGCAGAGGCCACCGGCCGCAGGAAAACGGCCGTCGCCCGCGTCAAGCTCGTCCCCGCGCAGGGCGAGAAGTCGGCCTGGAAGGTCAACGGGCGCGAGCTCGTCGAGCTTTTCCCCAGCGAGGCCACCCGCACGTTCATGGCGCAGCCCCTCGTGATTACCGGCACCGAAGGCAAGTTCGACATCGTCGCCTACGCCAAGGGCGGCGGAACGACGGGCCAGGCCGGGGCAATCCGCCACGCCCTCTCCCGCGCCCTCAGCGAAGCGGACCGCGAGAACTACCGCCCGCTCCTCAAGAAGGAAGGCTGCCTTACTCGCGACGCCCGCATGAAGGAGCGCAAAAAACCCGGCCAGCCTGGTGCCCGCAAACGCTTCCAGTTCTCCAAGCGCTAATGGGCCTCATCGCAAAGATACGCTCCCTCTTCACGCGGAAGGGTGGAGCTCCCGAATCCGGGAATGCCGCCCCGCCTGCAAATGGCGGGGTTTCTTCTTCCAGCAGGCGCGGGGAACCCCAGAGGCGCGGGGAATACGGGAAGCGCGGGGCCTCCGGGAAATCCGGGGCGCCCGTGGCGTCAGGGAAGCCTGGCAGGCCAGGGGCCTCCGGGAAACCCGGGGATTCCGGACAGACCGGAAATCCAGGAAGGGCCGGACGGCGCCACGACTCCGGCGAGCGTCGCGGGCGCGGCGATTCCCGCCGCCGCGATGGCGCGCGGCGTGGCGGCGAGCGCCGCCAATCCTCCTCGCTCCCGCCGCCGGACGCCAGCTACCAAGCCCCCGAAATCCGCTCCGCAGAGCCTCTCGACCCCGCCTGGACGCAGGACGCCTTTGTCGTCCCGCCAAAGGAAGGCGCGAAGCGCTTCCACGACCTCGGCCTCCCGCGCGAAATCATGGCCGCGATCGCCGACCTCGGCTTCCAGTACTGCACACCGATCCAGGCCGCCAGCCTCGAAAAGACGATGGCGGGCCAGAATGTGGCCGGCAGGGCCCAGACTGGCACGGGCAAGACGGCCGCGTACCTTGTGGCCATCCTCACGCGCTACCTCCGCTCCCCGGACAGGCGCAACTCCGCAACCGCCACCCCGCGCGCCCTCGTCATAGCCCCGACGCGCGAGCTGTGCGTCCAGATATGCCGCGACGCGCAGGCCCTCGGCAAGTACTGCGGCCTCAACTGCGTCGCAATCTACGGCGGCATGGACTACGGCAAGCAGCAGTCCATGCTCTCCGAAAACGTCATCGACCTCGTCGCCGCGACGCCGGGGCGCCTCCTCGACTTCGCCAGGCACCATGTCATCGACCTGTCCAAGATCGACACCCTGGTCATCGACGAGGCCGACCGCATGCTGGACATGGGCTTCATCCCCGACGTCCGCAGGATCATCAGGATGCTTCCGGTCGACCGCCAGACACTGCTCTTCAGCGCCACTCTCGACGGCGACGTGATGCGCCTGGCCTCGCAGTGGATGCCCAATCCCGTCAAGGTCGAGATCGAGCCGGAGCACACCGCGAACGACAACA
Source organism: Kiritimatiellia bacterium (assembly GCA_017509565.1). Classification (GTDB taxonomy): domain Bacteria; phylum Verrucomicrobiota; class Kiritimatiellia; order RFP12; family JAAYLN01; genus RGIG5952. The sequence continues at coordinate 2,539 of JAFWPM010000108.1, forward strand.
TCGACCAGAAGGTCCTGATCGTCACCTCAAGGCAGAAGTTCACGGTTCTCTGCAACCTGCTCAAGCGCCACGAGGGACAGCGCGTCCTAATCTTCGGCAACCGCCGCATGAGCACGGACGCCCTTGCCGAGCGGCTGCACAAGCGCGGGTTCAAGTGCGAGCTCCTGTCCGGGGACGTGAGCCAGGAGCGGCGCATGCGCGTCCTTGAAAGCTTCCGCGAGGGCACGACCAAGATCGTAGTCGCGACGGATGTCGCCGGGCGCGGCCTCCACATCGCCGACATCGGTCTCGTCGTGAACTTCGAACTACCCTACCAGGCGGAGGATTACGTCCATCGCATCGGCCGCACCGGGCGGGCCGGGAGCGTCGGGACCGCCGTCTCGTTCGCCGACGAGGACGAGTCCTTCGCCATCCCCGACATCGAGGAATACCTGGGCGAACCGCTCAAGACGACGATGCTTGAAGAGGACGACCCGCTGCTCCAGAAATAGGGCGGGCGCCGGCGGGGGCCCGCGAAGGCGGCGGGCCCCGCTCCGGCCGGGCGTCGGCTTCGGCTTCGCGTCATTGGGCAGGCGTGCCCGCCATTTTTTGATATAATCATTGCACAATGGCGAAGAATGACAACAGGCAGACGCGGGCCTGCATCCTGTCCGCGATCCTAGGGGCGGCGCTGTGCGCCCTTGCGCCGGCCGCGCCCGCGGCAAATGGCGGCGGGCCGATGATGATAGACCGGGCGGTCGCGGAGGTCGGCGGCCGCAAGATAACGCTATCGGAAGTGATGGCCGCGGTGCGCGACCGCCTCTTCGAGGAGCGGCGCGCGCCAAGCGAGTCCGAAATGCCGGAGCTCTACGCGTCGGCGCTGTCGAACCTCGTGGCGCGCCAGCTGGTGCTTCTCGAATACGGGCGCTCCGAAGTCAAGATTCCGGAGTGGTACCTCAACCAGCGCATCGACAGGATTGTCGAGAACAACTTCGGCGGCGACAAGAGCCGGCTGGTGGCGGCCCTCGCCGAGCGCGGGATGTCATATCCCGATTGGCGCCGCGACCGCAACGAGGACACCATAGTCGGCACGATGCGCCAGCAGTTCGTCGACAAGTCGGTCGCGGTGCGGCCGGCGGACATGGAGCGCGTCTACCGCGAACGCTACGCCACCAACACCCTGCCAGGGCGCGTCAAGGTTTCGATGATCATGCTGAAGGCCGGGGACGACGGGGAGGACGCCGCCATCGCGAAGGCCGCCGAAATCATGTCCAAGCTTTCGACCGGCGGCTCCTTCGCGGCCCTCGCGCGCACCCATTCCATGGAGAGCCATGCCGAGAAGGGCGGCTCATGGGGCTACATCGAGCCCGAGGACGAGTTCCGCCCCGAACTCGCGGCGGCATTGGCCGGAATCGGCGTGGGGCAGGTCGCGGGGCCGGTCGCGGCCGGCGGGTATGTCTACCTGCTGCGCAAGGACGACGAGCGCGACGACCTTTCCGTCCCATTTGAAATCGTCCGCGACGAAATCGAGCAGGAGCTCATGGAACAGGCCGCGGAGGAGCGATTCCAGGCCTGGGTGCGCCATCTCGCCACCAAGTACACCGTCAGGACGTATCAGGCGCAATGACCGCACCGGCTCCAAGAAGGCCGTCCGAAGTCAGGGACTGGTGCATATCGCGCGGCTTCCACCCGAGCCGCATACTTGGCCAGAACTTCCTGGTGGACGGGAACGCGATCGATTTCATCGTCGGCGAGGCCGGTGCCGCGCCGGGGGTCAGGATACTTGAGGTCGGCCCGGGCCTTGGCGCGATCACGCGGCCAATGCTCGACCGCGGCGCCCGGGTCGTCGCGATAGAGAAGGACGCGCGCCTTGCCGCGCTGCTCTCCGAGGCCTGCGCCGGCCATGGCGACTCGTTCGAGCTGGTTTCCGGCGACGCGCTCGACGTCGATCTCGACGCCCTCCTGGCGCGCGGCTTCGACGCCTTCGTCTCCAACCTCCCGTATTCTGTCGGGACGCGCATCCTGCTGGACCTTTGCCGCCACCCGCTGGCGCCGCCGCGAATGGTGGTGATGGTCCAGCGCGAGGTCGCGGACAGGCTTTCCGCGCGACCCGGCGACCCCGAGCGCGGGCAGGCCGGAGTCTGGGTGCAGGCCCGCTGGCGCGTAAGGCAGCTCAGGACAATCGGCCCGTCATGCTTCTGGCCCCGCCCGGAAATATCGTCGACCGTCGCGCTGCTTGAACTCGACGACCGCCTGCCGGGCGAACTGGCCGGGCGCTTCTACCGCGTATCAAAGACCGCCTTCACCCAGCGCCGCAAGCAGCTGGCGACGATCTTGAGGAACAACGCCGCCGCGCTGGGCCTTGGCGACGCCGCGCCGGCCGGCATTCTCGCCGCAGCCGGCATCGACCCTGCGGCCCGCCCTGAAACCCTGGCGCATGGCGACTGGCTGCGCCTCGCCGCGGCACTGCCGCCGGAGCTTCCGCGGCCGGAAGGAGGCGCCTAGGACATGCCCAAGACCCAGGATGGAGAACTCACGCCGCTGATGCGCCAGTATCTTGCCGTGCGCCGGTCGCTCCCGGCCGACACAATCCTCTTCTACCGCCTCGGCGACTTCTACGAAATGTTCTTCGACGACGCCGTCCGCGCGTCGCCAATTCTCGGCGTCGCGCTGACGAAGCGCGCCGGCGCGCCGCTCTGCGGAGTCCCGTACCACGCGGTAGACTCCTATCTGGCCAAGGCCGTCAGGGCCGGGCTCAAGGTCGCGATCTGCGAGCAAATGGAGGATCCCGCCGCCGCAAAGGGCGTCATCCGCCGCGAAATCGTCCGCGTCGTCACGCCGGGCACGGCAACCGAGGACACGATACTCGACGCGGCGAACAACAACTTCATCGTGGCGCTCTACAAGTCGCAGCGCGGGCCGTGGGGGCTGGCCGCCCTCGACCTTTCGACGGGCGACTTCGTCGTCGAAAGCGCCGCCGACACGCGCGCCCTCTGCGACGCGGTCGCCCGGTACGCGCCCCCTGAATGCGTCGTCCCGCGCGACGCCTCCGACGCCTCCGGGGACTACGCCGGGCCGCTGGCCCTTATCCAGGCCTCCGTCACGCGCGCCGACGACTGGACCTTCCAGTTCGACGCCGCCACGCAGGAGCTCACCCGCCACTTCGGCGTCCAGACCCTGGACGGCTACGGCCTGGCGGAAGCGCCCGAGGCGGTCCAGGCCGCCGGCGCCCTGCTCAGGTACGTCACCCTCGACCTGCGGCGCGAGACGGGCCACGTTCGCGGCATCAGGCTCGCCGCGACGGGCGACTGCCTCGTCCTGGACGAGACGACCTGCCGCAACCTCGACCTCTTCCCCGACAAGGCGCGCGGACGCACCACCTCCCTCGTCGGCGTCCTCGACGCGACCCAGACCCCGATGGGCGCCCGCGCCCTGCGCGCGCGGATACGCCGCCCGCTCGGCCGCCTCGGCGCCATCCGCTCCAGCCTCGATTCCGTTTCCTGGCTCGTCGGGCACCGCATAGCCCTTTCGACCCTCCGTTCCGCGCTCGGGAAAATACGCGACATGGAGCGCCTTATCGCCCGCGTAGGGGCCGGCCTTGGCAACGGGCGCGACCTGAACGCCATAGGCGCCTCCCTCGAAGCCCTGCCGGCCGTCCGAATGGCGCTCTCGCAGTCCGACGACCCCGGCCTCGCGCGCCTCTCCGGCGCCATCGCCGACCTGCCCGGGACGGCCGCCCTGATCAGGCGGGCGATTTCGGACTCCCCGTCGGCCACGCTAAAGGACGGCGACGTCATCCGCGACGGCTTCAACGCCGAGCTTGACGAACTCCGCCACCTCGCCCGCGAGGGCCACGCCTGGCTCGCCGAATACCAGGCGGCCGAGCAGGAGCGCACCGGGATCAAAAACCTCAAGGTCCGCCACAATTCGGTCTTCGGGTACTACATCGAGGTCTCGAAGGGGCAGCTTGGCCTCGTCCCCCAGGACTACCAGCGCCGCCAGACGCTCGTCGGCGCGGAACGATTCATCACGCCGAAGCTCAAGGAATACGAGGAGAGGATATTCGGGGCGCAGGACAAGGCCCAGGCCCTTGAATACGACCTCTTCCGCCAGGTGCGCGACGACGTGGCGTCCGAGACCGCGGCGATCCAGGCAAGCGCCGCCGCCGTGGCGGAGCTCGACCTCCTGGCCTCGTTCGCCGACCGCGCCCTCGCCCTTGGCTACGTCCGCCCCGACGTCCACGACGGCGACTCGCTCCGCATAGTGGCCGGGCGCCACCCCGTGATAGAGTGCATGGACGACGCCGGGCGCTTCGTCCCGAACGACACCGCGCTCGACTGCTCCGGCAACCAGATCGCGATCATCACCGGCCCGAACATGGCCGGCAAGTCCACGTACATCCGCCAGGTGGCGGTCATCGCCGCCATGGCCCACGCAGGCTCGTTCGTCCCGGCGGCCGAGGCCTCCATCCCCGTGATGGACAGGATATTCACCCGCGTAGGCGCGGGCGACGACCTCGCCCGCGGCCGCAGCACCTTCATGGTCGAAATGCAGGAGACGGCCAACATCCTCAACTGCGCCACGCCGCGGTCGCTCGTCGTCCTCGACGAGATCGGGCGCGGCACCTCGACGTTCGACGGCATATCGATCGCCTGGGCCGTGGCCGAATACCTGCACAACACCCCGGCGGTCAAGGCCAAGACGCTCTTCGCGACGCACTACCACGAGCTTACCGACCTCGAACTCCAGCTGCCGGGCGTGAAGAACTACTCGGTGCAGGTCCGCGAGCAGGGCGACTCGATCATATTCCTGCGCACGATGACGCGCGGCGCGGCCGACAAGAGCTACGGCATCCAGGTCGCGCGCCTAGCCGGGCTCCCCGCGCCGGTCGTCTCCCGCGCAAGGGAGATACTCGCCAATCTCGAAGACGGCGAACTCGACGCCTCGCGGCAGCCCAAGCTCGCGAAGCGCTCGCGCCAGAAGATAGACTTCGACGCCGAGTCCGGCCAGCTCCACCTCTTCGATTTCTAGGGGCCACCAACCAATGGACGACTTCAATGGCAGAACCGTGATACTGGCGGCGGGCGATTTCCCCGGGTCGCCGGCCGCGCGCGGCGCGCTTGATTCGGCAAGCCGCGTCGTCTGCTGCGACAGCGCCGCCGCCATGTACCTCCGCCGGACGCGCCGCCCGCCGGACGCCGCCGTGGGCGACATGGACAGCCTCCCGGCCTCGTTCCGCCGCCGCTACCCCGACCGCGTGTTCGCCGTCGCCGAGCAGGATGACAACGACCTCGCCAAGGCCTTCCGCCTCTGCGTCTCGAATGGCTGGACCGACATCCTTGTCCTCGGCGCGACGGGCGGGCGAGAGGACCACACCGTCGCAAACATCGCGTGGCTCGCAGACTTCTCCGAAACGGCCCCCGGCGTCGCCATGCTCACCGACAGCGGCGTGTTCACCGTGGCGCGGGCCCCCGGCGCCAGGCTGGACACCGCGCCCGGAATGCAGCTTTCGTTCTTCGGGTTCGACCAGTCGCAGCGCCTTTCCGCCACCGGCGTGAAGTTTCCCGTGGAGCGGCTCGCGCTGCGGCGCTGGTTCACGGCGACGCTCAACGAGGCGACCGGCACCTGCGCCAGCCTCTCCTTTTCCGGCCCCCCAATCATCGTGTTCCGCGAAATCCGCCAAAATCAGCAGCCATGCCGAAAGCGATAAAGACATTGCTCAAGGCCGCCTTCAGCGCGGCGCTTGTCTGCCTCCTCTACTCAAAGCTGGACTGGGCCGACCTCGGCGCGCGCCTCCGCGGCTCCGACCCGCGCTGGCTCGGCCTCGCCTTCGCGCTGATGATAGCCAACACCCTCGTCAGCGCCGCAAAGTGGCGGCTGTTCCTGTCCGCCGACGGCCTCCGCCAGCCGCTTCCGGCCCTCTGGGCAAGCTACATCACCGCATCGTTCTTCAACCTCTTCCTCCCGTCCACAATAGGCGGCGACGCCTACCGCGTCGCCGACATCGGCTCGCGGACCGGCGAGCACACCAGGGTCGCGGCATCGATTCTCGCGGACCGCATAACCGGCTTCCTGGCGCTGTCGGCGTATGGTTGCGCGGCGGCCGTATTCGCGCGCGGCGCGGTCCCCGAGTGGCAGCGCTGGTTCCCGATTCCGTCCGCCGCGGCGCTCGCGGCGCTCGCCGGCCTCGCGGTCGCCCTCTCAAGCGACCGCTTCTTCGCCATTTCCCTCCGTCTCGTCCCGTGCGGGCGGCTCCGCGGCAAAATCGGCGCGATGGCGTCGAAGATCACCGGCGCCATGCGCCGCTACTGCGGCAAGGCCGCGACGCTGGGCGCGGCAATCGCCATTTCATTCCTCTTCCAGCTCAACCTCATCCTGGCGGTGTGGGCCATCACCAGGGCAATCGGCCTCGCCATGCCGCTGGCGCCGTTCTTCCTCTTCCTCCCCATCAAGACCTTCCTCGAAATGATACCCGTCTCGGTTTTCGGGCTTGGCCTCCGCGACCTGGGCTACACGATTTTCATGACGGCGATGGGGCTTGGCGACGGCGCCGCCTCAGCCGCCGCGCTGGTTTCGGCCGCCGAGGTCGTCCTCACCGTCGTGTATTCGTCCATGGGCGGGCTCGTGTTCGTCTGCCGCCGCCAGTCAGGCGCGCCGCGCAAGGCGGCTGGGGCGCCCGCAAGATGAAGCGCCGGCCCTACATGGCGCTGAAGCGCGTCCTCGACGTCGCGGCGGTGGCCGCGACCTCCCCGCTCTGGCTTGCCGCGCTCGCGGCCGTCGCCCTGGCCGTGCGCCTTTCAATGGGCGCCCCCGTCCTTTTCCGCCAGAAGCGGGCCGGGCTCGGCGGGCGCGTGTTCACGATCCTCAAATTCAGGACGATGCGCGACGGGCCAGGGCCCGATGCCGAGCGCATGACGCCGCTGGGGCGCTTCCTGCGCAGGACAAGCCTCGACGAGCTCCCGCAGATGCTGAACGTCCTGCGCGGCGACATGAGCGTCGTCGGCCCGCGGCCCCTTCTTCCGGAGTATCTCCCGCTTTACTCCCCGAGGCAGTCGCGGCGCCACGATGTCCCCCCGGGCCTCACGGGCTGGGCCCAGGTCAACGGGCGAAATGCCGTGTCGTGGGAGGAAAGGCTTGAGCTGGACGCCTTCTATGCCGACAACGCCGGGCCGGTCCTCGACGCCAGAATTGTCCTCCGGACGCTCGCCGCGCTTGCGCTGGCGCCTTTCCGCCACCGCCGCGATGAGGAATTCGTGATGCCGCCATTCGCCGGGCGTGGCGGGGTGGAAAATGGCAAGCCTAAAGTGTAGAATAGTGTGGAATTGGGATGCAGCCATGCCCTTTCCATCGCCCACTGGAAAACGCGAATCAAGGTAGGATGAACAAATGAGCGAAGAACAATTCGAATACCATGTCCCGGCCGGCGGCGCCGTCCCGCCGCCACCGCCCCAGTCGCCGC
>JAFWPM010000109.1 GCA_017509565.1 Kiritimatiellia bacterium
GTGGCGAACCGCCTGCGCTGCTCGTTCGTGAGACCGCTTTCGTCGGAGCCGAAGCGGATCGCGCCTTCGGCGAAGCCGGAGACCACGACATTCCCGCCTGCCGTCCAAGCGGTGTCGCTTGAATCGGCGAACGAAAGCGTCGCGCCTTCTCCAAGCGCGATGCCGCCGCCGTTTTCGCCGACAACCAGAGAGCCAAGCGTGTTCGCCGTCCCGGCGGCGGCGGAGAGCGTCCCGCCATCGAGCGCGAAGAGGCTCGTCGCGTCGGTGATGCCGCTTTCGCCAAGCATGAACGCGCCGTCGAAAATCACGGAGCGCTGCGTGATGGGCGTGTAGTCGCCGTCGAGCCGGAGCGTCCCCGCCCCGGTCTTTTCAAAGTGGCCGTACCCGTATTTGCCGTCGTTGTTGTTGAACGCCGTGTTGGCGGAAACGAACTTGGAAAGAGTCGCGTCAACCGCATCGTCGCCAGTGACGTCCTCGATGTCAAAGCGAATGTGATACCCCTTCTCCAATCCAGCGGTGTCCGTGACTACGCACAGCCCGGCGTCGAAGCGACAAGGTGCCGCCCCCGTTACGCGCCAGAGAGAGTTTTCGCCATCTACCGTCGCCACGGGATTTCCGGAGAGCGTGGCCCCATTGGCCAGCTCAAGCCGCGTGAGATACACCTGCGCATAGTTCCGGGTGATTTTCTCCGTGAGCACGGTGCCGCCGTCCGCGAAGACTCGCTGCCTTTTGTTGAAGCCACCGTAGCTGATCGTCGAAGGCTGGACAACGGTGCCGCCCTGCAAATCGAGCGCGACCGCTCCGCCGGAAAGCCCCGTCCGGAGTCCGCCGGTCGCAGATGTCGGCGTGAATCCAAGAATGAGCGACGCGCCCTCGCCTATCGTCACTACGCCGTTCGTCGGCGCACATCCAAGATCGGAAGCCGTCGCGACGAGATTCACGCCGCCGTTGCCGGAGAGCTCAAGTGCGCTTGCGCCGCGCATTTCGTTCGCGGCGGCAAGATCGACCTTCACTTCCGCCGTGTCGTCGAAGTAGAATGTCAGGTTCTCGATGCCGTAGTCTCCTGATGCCAGCGACGTGGAAATGTTTCTCTTGTTGTATCCGTTGTCTCCAGTGACCGTTTCCGGCATGTCGTCGCCGACAGCGTAGCCGTCGGCAACGTATTTGAATCCGGCGGCGTATAGCTTCGCTTCGACGTTTGCGCCGTTCTGCCGGAATTGCGCCTTGACGCAGTTGATGATGGTGTTGTTGTGGACTTGGAACTGACAGGCTCCGAATTCAGTGTTGTTCGTGAAGAACAACGCGTAACTGGGCGAAAGGTCGGCAGTTGCCTTCTTGGGGAAGAGACTCTTGCCGTGCATGTAGCCTACAATGTTAGTGAGACCGCCGAGATACTTGTTCTCCGCAACCACCGTCCACTCGCCCGGCAGATAGCCATCGTAAGCAACATCGCCGGCCCATGCCATCTGCGTCACGGATGTTGTGGGCTCGACGCGCAGCGAACCGGCCCCCGTGACGGGATGATTGAGCGTCGCGCCCTCCAGACCGATGCCAACTACGGCCCTGACACCTGCGGCGATGTCGAGAGCGCCGCCAAGCGACAGTCCGCCATCAAACCGCACACCGACATCGCTCGCGCCAACTTTTCTGAAAACCGCATCCGTGACTTCGAGTTTTCCGGCAAGGCCGCCGTATGTCCCTCCCGAGACGTAGTTTTCGTCGCTGTAGTACCAGACGTAATCCGCGGACGGAAGCGTTTTGTTCCACAGATCGCTCGTCGGCAGATACGCGCCGAATGGGGAACGGACTACGGTATTGAGCCGAAACTGGGCATTGCCGCCATTGTCGCGGCGCTGGAAACGCGCCGACCATGTGTGCATCCCATCCCAGAAGTTGGCCCAGATGAATCCGTTTGCTCCTGTTCCGCGCGGCGTGAAGCGACCGGGGGCGATTGCACCGGCACCGGTCAAAAACGCCACTGGCTCCCATCCCTCGTAGGCCGTGCCCTCTGCGAAAGTGACATACGTCCCGCCCGTCATGCCGGACGGAACGCTGACATGGACATACGCGCCATCGGCGCGCGTCAAGGAGAGCGCGCCAAGCGTGACGACGGCGTTGGAAAACACGAGTCCGCCCTCCGCCGCGAGCGCGATTGTCGCGCCGTTCGCGAAGGTCATCGCGTCGCCCTCGATCAACAGCGTTTCCCCTGCTGCCGGCGTCGCGACCAGCGATGCAACCGCCGAGCCGTCCTCGGCGTCGTATGTCATTGCGATCTTTCCTCCCTCCAGCGAAGTGTCGCCCGCGGCAAATGCGGCCGCATGGGAGAGAACTGGTTGCGTGGCAAAGGCGAATGCCGCCATGGCGCCGGCCGCAATGGCCGTCGCGGAAGAGTAGGTGCGCAATTTTGTTCCCATGATGTTGCTCCTAAGTTTTCACGTCGGCGCACAGTGCCCGACTTCACCACAAATTATATTGAATTTTTCCGGCGATGTCAATACACAATATTATTAATTGTGAAATTGCCGGAAATGGCGTCTGGCGCGGTATAACTGGTGAGATCTGCCATGCGGTCGTCCCTCGCAAAAATAACAATGCCGGCAGTCGCGCCCGGCCCGTCTCCGCCAAGATTGCCAATGTGGCTATGGTCTTTGACCGTGTGGACCTTCCCATTGACAGGATCAACATGGCCCCACTAGCGTTCCACAAGTATTTCAACGTAGAGGAGCGGAGAAAATGGACAAATGGATTTGCCAGCCCCGTTACGCTCTTCTTCGGCTTCTTTTCGCCCCCCAATTTCATCCCATTTGATATTGACATTTTCCCTGTATTTTCGCCTTGTCTCGCAACCTTGACCTCGCCTCCGTTTTCTGGTAGTATTCTCCCGCAAGGATTTCAGCCCATGGCATACGACCCGAATGGGACCGATTTCCAACAATGCTGATTTAAAAGAAAACACAAACATGAAACGAAACCCTTCAACTTTTCAACTGGCGTAAGCCCAACCTTTCAACTTTTCAACTTTTCAACCTTTGAATGACAGACGCGGGGACAACGATTCTTGTGGCCGCGCTTGGGTTCGGCTGGATGGCACTGGCGCTAGCGTTTTTCCTGCGCAAGTCCCGGCTGTCGCAGTCGCTTCCGCGCGTCTGGCGCGGACGCTCCGCCCTGGCGCGGTTCGCCGCCGTCGCCGCCGTTGTCGTCGCGACAGTTTACGGGGGAGGCAAGCCGTCGGGCATTGGGGGCGCCGCCCCCATGGCGATTCCTCGCCCGACGGCCGGCATGAATGTGACGCAGGCCGGGGACACTTCTGATGGCGGCGCCTCCACGAACGCCCTCCGCTTCACGGCGTTCGCCATTGACGGCGACGACCGGTTCGACTTCTCCATCGCCTGGCCCGCGACCAACCTTCCCGAATACGCGGCCATCGACCTTTTCCACAAGCAGGCGCTCTCCGATCCGGCGTGGCGGTGGATTCACCGCTTGGATGTCTGGCCGGAGGATGGCGAAGACGCGTTCACCCTCTACGGCGGCGACCTGCCGTATTGGGAGGAGGTGGTTTCGCGGCGCTTCGGCGTGGACACCAACGAAGTCGAATCCCCCTTTGGCATCGTGTTCACGAACCTCTACGCCCGTGTTCCGGAACTCACCTACGCTGCGCCGCGCTCAGCCTTCTTCATGCTCGCCGGCCAGCGCGACGCCGACGGCGACGGGCTTTCCGACGCCATCGAGCTCAGCCTCGGCTACGACCCGCTAGATCCGGACGAGGAAGACGGCGTGGACGAGATGGCGTGGGTGGACATCGTGCAAACGCAGGGGCAGAGTTATGCCGACAGCGAGGCGTTTGCAACCCTTGGATATGCGTTCCGGGGAAAGGCGACCCTCGACGCCACGCAAAGTCTTGAATCATCGCCGCCGAATTCAATCCCCACGGCGTCATTCTTCAAGGCTGCCGGCTGCGAACTGATTTCCGTCGCATACGGCGGTGCGACAAGCGCCAAGCGGCAAATCATGAACCAGACTGATATTTTCTATTTTTCGGGACATGGCAATCACAACACGGGAACGATACAAAGCGGATTCTCACCCCAGATGGCTGCACAATTCTGGTGCGACGACCTTGATTGCGTCATAATTGCCGGCCGCTCTGTCCTTGACATAAACGACTACAATAACAATTTTCCCGGATTAGCGCATTTGTTGTCACCAGGAAAAGCTTGGGAGCAAACGGGGCCGAACATTCTTCTCGGATATTGCTACAAAGCTCCGTTGGATTCCACTGGCGCCCCTGCGAGAATCGTTTCACAATGGATGGTGAACCGATCGGTGCAAGGTGATGTTGCCGCATGGATGAATGCCAATGACAACAGAAACGGGCGGAATGCCTGTGCGATTGAGAAAGGATTGCGGTTCCACTATTTCAGGCGCAGTTTCAAACATTTTTACACACATAAAACAATTCGTAAGGAAGATTGGCAATGAAGAAAGCACTCCGCATCATTGCGATGTTTTTCGCATGCAGTACAATCCAAGCCGAAATAGCGTCATACCCGGAACTTGTGGAATCGATTTCAAATGCCCTGCAGAACAAGGAAATTCTTAGAAGTTCTTCATTCACGAATGAAGTTGTCACATTCGCTGAATCCACGACGAATGAACTGCATTTGGTGACTGCCAAGTTGGGAGTGGCTCTTGCGTTTCTCGAGATGGCGGAATCGTCGATGGAGGATGTTTTATACACAATTGGTCTGGATGTCGTTACAAATACGTTGCAATCGCAATCGTGCCCAATGACGGCTTGGCAGCGGTATGCCGGTATGAGTATTTTGTGTGATTATCTGAATTACGATTCAAAATATGCGGAGAGTTTGGCTATTTCCACAAACGCAATTGCATTAATAGATTCTTACAACCCTACCCTCGAAAACCCAAATTTCTGGTTGTCATTGACTTTGTATGACGGAATACAGGGAGCGAGCCTTAAGCAAGCTTTTCAAGTGAATGCTGCTGGCGCATGTATCATGTCGGGTGATTTTGAGGGTGTTGGGGCCTTTACGAATGGATTGCCCCAAGACATCATGGAGTCGCTACTTGAATTGATTGGGAATTAACGATCATGAGCATCCACAGGCAAGGTGATCATTACAATCGCGACGAGGTGGTCCACCTTGATATGTCGCAAACGAATCAAGTTTGGCGCATTGCCAATTGGGAGGTAGATGAATGATGGGCGACATTCCCGGTGCCTCTTCGCCAGATTGCGGAAACGACGTGGTGGATGGCCTTTCCGATCTCGTGGACTTCTTCCCGGTCCACATCGACTTCGGCGAGGCGCTTGAAACCATTCTTGGCATTCCCGGCGCGGACTCGTCCAAGGTGGAAGTCCGCCTTTCGTGCGACGGCGCGGCGCTGGGATGCGTGGAAACGGACTTCACGGCCGACGAGGCCGGAAAACATCTCTCGGATCCCAATGCCGGAGTCGAAAGCGCCGCCGTCGCCCCCGTCGGGACATCTGCGGCGGCACTTTCACAATCCCTGGTCTCCGCCAGCATTGAGCGCGAATGCGTCCCCGACGTTTCGTTCCCGGGGTGCACCACGACCGCAAGCGTCAGCCGGAGCTTCGCGATGCACAGCGTGTGGTAACAGTGCGATGGCCGCCCCGGCTTCTGCGGGTTGTAGCCGAACTCGGCCCACTCCTGGTGCCAGTAAAGGGGCTTCACCGTCGGATCGAGGTCGAGGATGTAGTCCTCAGCCATGACGTCCTGGAGGAGGCGCAGGTTCTCGCGCCAGACCCACGCCAGCGCCTGTCCCTCCGGGATGGACGCGAAGTTCCGCCGCACGGAGTCGCACGACATGAACCGCCCGACGCCGAACAGCTCCGCTGTCGCCGCGTCGCCGTGAAGCCGGTCGAAGTGCCGGAACCGCGTCGCCCCGTTGACCATCGACACCATCACCGTGGCGACCAGGTCACGCACTTCTGGCGCGTTGTTGCTCGTGAGCCTCATCGGGCATGTCTCCACGAGACGGTCGAAGAATCCCCCAGCCTTGGCGAACTGGCTCAGCAGCGCGGCGTACGCGTTCACGCTCATCTGCGTCTCGTCATCCCACTTCAGGGCGTAGTCGCCACCGGGCGTCTCGATCTTCCTCACACATCCGGCCCGTTTTGTGCTATACTTTTCCATGTCGTTCGTTCTCCCTTTCTTGTTTGATCGCTGAAAGTATTGCACGAACGACTTCTTTTTTCACCCACATGGTGAAAGCCGAAAACTCCTCATCCCCACGAAAACAAAGGCCGCAATTACGATTGAGACCCTTCTACTGCGACGCTTAGGGTTAAGAACCGGCACGCTAGAACGAGACTATCCCGCGCCGGAATGCTGTGCGGGATGCGTCTGTGCCCCAGTTCCTGAAAAATTCCTGCCATTCGGCTGACGTGCTGGCCGCGTTGCGGTATTCCGCAAGCGACATCCCGCTGCGTTCGGAGGCATGGATTTCCGATGTCCGCGTCACTGGCAGGAATTCGTCCCAGTGCACGGCGACAATGTATGTCCGCCCGTTGAGTGCGGTTACGGGGACGTGCTCTGTGCGCCCGACTGTGCGGAACCCGCTTGCCGAGACTTCAACTTTCGCGACGTCGCCGCTTCTTCCCACGACGCGTGTCTTGAGAATGTTCCGCGTTACCGAAAGCGGATGGCGAAAGCGGTTTTCGCCAAGGTAGTTCGCCAGTGACTCATGCTCCCAGTGGCAGGCCGTCCGCGCGAGAACGTCGCGGTAGATGTTCTCGTGCGTCCTTGTCTGGCTGTATAGCGGTATCGCCAGAAGGGGCGCCAGTGAGAAGAAGGTGGCCTTGAAGAACTCTTCGCAGAAGCCCTGGAAGCGGCGCCTGGATTCGGCAAGTTCGACCGATGCGAACTTTGCCGGGTTGGCGTCTAGGTCGGCCGATTCCAGATGCGCGGCCCGGATGACGTTGATCTTGCGCGCCTTCAGGAAACTGAAGTCGTCGCCGTAGCCGACTTCGCGGTCCTTTAGCAGCGCGAGCATCTGCTTTTGCGCAAGCGGGGTGAACAGGAGGCGGTACTGGACTTCGTCGCTTCTGTCCTTCGTCATGAACAGCGCCTCGAATTCGCGGTTCCCCATTATGGTGTAGCCGTATTCGTCGTCCAGGTTGCGGGAGAATCGTTCGAGCGAATGGACGCGCCTCTTCATGCGAAGGCGCGAGATGAAGCCGTCCTCCGCCTTCGATAATGAAGTCGCCTCGCGTGAAAAGCGCAAATCCGGCGCCGCGTCGTTCCCGTAAATCAGAACCGTGTCGCGCGTGTATTGGGGGAATGGCTTGGTGACCGAAGCCGTAAGCGTCTGTGAGCGGGTGACGACGTGTATCTTGCCGTCAGGTCCGCGCTCCGTCTCCATCCATGACACGGTCCTTGAACCGGAGTAGGTCTTGGACCCCCAGCTCATCTGGAGAAGTCGGGCGAAAACGAAGGGGTTCCCGTTTATTTCGCCGCTGTGCGCCCCGAGGACGGATTTCCCGGCCGTGAATGCGGGGTCGAAGCCGAATATGTCGTGGAGTTCAGCGAGGCGCCCCTCGGTGAAGTACGGGTCGAATGTTAGGCCAGGGAGTGTTTTCTCTATTATTCGGGCGGGAGCGTCCCAGTCGAACAGGGCGTTAAGAGGGGCCATCTGGCTTTCGGCGATGGCGCGCAGTCGTTCGGCTTCGCTGCGGTGGGCCTGTGCGGAAGCCATGCGGGCGCGGCGGCGCGGCAGGGTCTGCCAGAAGAGGAGCGTTGCGGCGGCGACCGCCGCCGCAGCGCATCCCGCCGCACGCATGTTGTCGCCCGGGCCGCCGCAGTCCAGCAGGTAGGCGGCGCCGGCGATGGCGCAGGCTGTTGCGGCTATGGCAATGCCGGTCGCCCAGCCCCATAGCGATGCCGCCCGTTCGTCGTCGGCCGCAAGGGCCTCGGCCACGCGGAGTTCGCTTACTGTCGCGGCGTTCGCCGCCGCGTCAATTCCGGACTTGGCCACGAGCCGGTTGAAAAAGTCCGCCGCGTTCTCCCTGAATGCGCCGCGAAGGCTGTCGCGGTAGAGCGACAGCGGTTCAATCGCATCGAGGACGGACGGGGCCATGGCCACCGGCTAGAAGAATGTTTCCCGCGCCCTGGCCTTGGTCTCCGCCGAAGCGGAGAAGGGGATGCGCGTAGTGTACCCTGCGCGCGCGGCGACGATCATCTTCGTCGGCCAGGAGAATATGTCCGCGTTCCACTGGGCGACGGAGTCGTTGTATTTCTCACGCGCCGCCGTGATCTCCTTTTGCAGGTAGCTGTTCTGCTGCATCGCGTCGGCAATCGCGGCATGGGCCTTGAGGTCGGGGTATGCCTCGACATGCGGGAACATCCGCGCGAAGGCCCCGTCGATGCGCCCGGCTATCGCGTTGCGCTCGCCGTCGGGAATTATGCCGCCGCGGTATGCTGCGACAGCCTTCATCACGTCCTTGTCAAGTTCAACGGCGCGGTTCACAAGGCCCGCGACGTTCTGCAGAATCTGCACCCGCTGCTCAAGATAGTTGTCAATCCTCGATGCGTCGGCCTGGATCATTTGCTGGAGCTTGTTCAAATAAGCCTTGGCGTTGATTTTCATGAACAGGAAAATCAGGCCGGGAAGTATCCCGCAGACCCAGAGGCATATTTCAAAGACAAGGGAGCCGACTCCAACCTTCACGGGGAGCTGCCTTTCGATGACGTTTACGTCGCGCCCGGAGCCGTTGACTGGGCCGGAAATTTCATCAAGTTCGTTAGCCATGGTTAATTCCTTTCAAAATTATTCTATCAAATTTCGCTTGCAAGTTTTCCATGTCTGTGCTAGAATGCTTTATCTTTTTTGCGGGCGCTTAGCTCAGTTGGTTAGAGCATTACCTTCACACGGTAGGGGTCACTGGTTCGAGTCCAGTAGCGCCCACCATCGCAGAAAGTCGCATTTTTTCCCCTTCTTGCCTTTCTCGCTTCCCCCCTTTTTACAACTTAAGGGATAAGGGAGACTCCCTTCAAAAAGGTATTGACAACCGCGCCTTTTCGGCGTAAACTATTGACAATTGAAGGGAGACACCCTTCTAAATGGAGGGAGGCAATAACACATGAGGCGGGCGAGAGTAAAGGTTGACGGCGAGGCATACTACCACGTAATGAGCAGGTGCGCGTTGCA
>JAFWPM010000110.1 GCA_017509565.1 Kiritimatiellia bacterium
CGGTCGTGGCCGTCTTCGGCCTCACCGACCCCGCCAAGACCGGACCGCTCGGCAGATCCGCCGCCGTGGCCGCCGAAGGCGTCAGGCACGCCCGGGCGATCCCGCGGGAATCTGCGGCCGCCACCGCAGCCCTGAGGTCCGTCACCCCGGACAGGGTATTCGCGGCCCTCGCCAATCTGATTGGAGACAGAGGCCAGGAAGGGGGCGGTTCGCGGCCATGAGCAACGGCGGCATGGCGAAAAACGCCGCGATTGTCGGCCTCATGACCTTCATCAGCCGCGTGGGCGGCCTTTTCAGGGACATCCTGATGGCCCACTTCTTCGGCACAGGCGTCGTCAAGTCGGCATTCGACGTGGCCTACCGCTTCCCCAACCTCTTCCGCCGCCTGTTCGGCGAGGGGGCCCTCTCCGCCGGCCTCATACCGATCTACACGGAAACCATGCGGACGGAGGGCCGCCGCGAGGCCGACCGCCTCGCCTCGGCCGTCTGCGGCATCACGATGGGCATCCTCGGCGCCGCAGTCGCGGTCGCCTTCCTGGCCTCCTACGCCATACCGTCCCTTTTCGACATCGGGGACAAGTGGCTGGAAGTCATGCCCCTCCTGCGCATAATGCTCCCATACGCGCCGCTGATATGCCTCGCGGCGCTCATAATGGGCATTCTCAACTCGCTGAAGTCGTTCGCGGTCCCCGCGCTCGCGCCGGCATTCCAGAACCTGTGCTGCATCGCCGTGCTGGCCCTGGTGTGCCCGTTCCTCCCGGCGGAGGGGCCGGCGCGGATCAAGGCCGTCTCATGGTCCATCCTGCTCTCCGGGATAGTCCAGGTGGCGGTCCAGCTCCCGGTGCTGCGCCGTCACGGCGTCCCGCTCTCGCTCGCCGTCCCGCGCCCCCTGCCCGCCGGCGCCAGGCGCGTTTTCGCCCTCACCGCCCCGATGGCGGTCTCGGCCGGCGTCATACAGATAAACGTCTTCCTCGACGGCGTCCTCGCGATGAAGGCCGGCGAGTGGGGGCCGTCGGCGCTCGGCTACGCCGACAGGCTTGTCTACCTGCCTCTCGCGGTCTGCGGGACGGCCTTCTCGATCGTCCTACTCCCGGCGCTGTCGGAGTTCGTCACCCGCGGCGACGGCAAATCATTCGCCGGGGACTTCGCGCGGACGCTGCGGAACGTGACCCTCGTCCTGACGCCGTCCTCGCTCGGCATGATTGTCCTCGCCTACCCGGCCATAGCGGCGGTATACCGGACCGGCGCCTTCGACGACATCTCCGTCCGCCGCACCGCCACGGCGCTGGTCGCCTATTCGGCGGGGCTCGTCCAGGCAGGCCTGCACAAGGTGGCGGTGACGCCATTCTACGCCCGCAAGGACTCCCGGACGCCGGTAATCGTCGGGACGGCAGGCGTTGCGCTGAACCTCCTGATGAACCTGTTTTTCATCTGGGTCCTGCCCCCCTCGCTGAAGCCGATTGGAATCGCGATCGCGACATCCATTTCCAGCACCCTGTCCGCGGCGGCGCTTCTCGCCATACTTTCGCGCAGCGATTTCGCCGGCGTCCGCATTTTCTCCCCGGCCTCGTTCGCCCGCGACGCCGGCTCTGCCATTGCCGCCTCCGTCGCGATGGCAATCCCGTGCCATGCGGCCTACGTCCGCGTGGCGGGCGCATTCGCCAACCCCGGCTCCAAGCTCGCCACCTTCGCCGCGCTGGCCGTCGCGATACCCCTTGGCGCCGCCGTATACTTCGGCGCGATGCGACTAATCGCGCCGGCGGCCCTGCGCGACCTTGTCTCGGAGTTCGCGTCGCGCCGCGCCAGGCGCCGTGGCGGGCGCCCGGCGCCGACTACCTGACCTTGCCGACGGTCTGGGCGAAAATGGCCACGGAGGTCTTCGGGAGGCCTAGCGCCTCCGCGAGCTTCTCTGGCGCGAGGGATCCAAGGAACACGGTGCCGAGCCCGTTGGCCGCGCAGTGCAGGTAGACATTCTGCCCGATGAAGCCGGCATCGACGCATGCGTAGCGGATTGCGTCGTAGCGGCGGTCGGCCATCCCCTGGCGCGCGAAGTCAGCGACGAACACAAGGGCGACGGGCGCCTGAAGAGCGAAATTGGCGTCGCCGGCGTTCATTCTCCCGGTGAAGCCGCGGAGATCGCGGGCCGAGACTTCGCGCAGGGCGTTGGCCTCGGAGTCCCAGAAGTAGGCGCCATCGGCGCGGAGGACGTAGATGTCAAACTCCTGGCGGTTGATGGCCGTCGGCGCGGTGCGCTTCCTTTCATCGTGCCTGTTGTAGCCGTTGGCGGCCCAGAGGAGGTCCGAAAGTTCGTGGTCTGAGAGCGGCTCCGGGGAAAATTCGCGGACGGTGCGGCGCGCAGAAAGCGCGTCCGAAAGCGCCATGCCGCCGTAGCGCCGTGGCTGCGGGAGGGCTATTTTGCGGCCGGCATCCCCCGGCTTGCGCGATGGCGCGGCGGCTGCGATCCCATCCGGCGAAAGTGCCTCGAACATCAGTTCGACGGCCTTGGACATGTTTTCGGATGGCTTGTCTGCGCCGTGGAAGTCGCGCGCCACCGGCGCGGCGGGGGCTTCGGCGGCCGCCGGACCAGCCGGCGCCGCCATGAAGTGGAGCTTCGCGCAGAGCAGGACCAGCGCGACGGCAAGGATGAAGTTGAGCGCTACGGGTGCCTTCATTTTTATTCCTCGGTCTTGGATTCTGAGAGTTTGAGCAATGTCCCGGTTGGGCAGGCGAAGCGGCAGTACGGGCGGTTCACGAACGCCGACAGGGCCAGCGTGGCGAGCGCCACGGCGATGACGGGCGCCGGCGCGGACTTCGGGGAAAAGGCCCCGAAGAGTTCAAGGCCAAGCCAGGCGTCGGATACGCCAAGCCAGCCAAGCGTCACGAGGACGACCCACAGGGCGCGCCGGAAGAAGGTCAGCGCGCGAAGCGCGCCAGGCGGGATCCGGAATTTCCTGGCCGGGATGCGCCCCGCGAGCTCCTGCGCTGCGCCGAAGGGGCATGCGTGGAGGCAGTAGTGCGACTTGCGCCCGAACAGCGGGTACAGGAAGGCCATCGCCAGTGCGAGGGCTGCCGGCGCGGCACCGCTGAAGTCGCGCGGAATGCCGTTTCCGGCCCAGCCCGAAAGGCGGGCGAACGACAGGAATGCGCCGCCGGCGAAGCCGACCGCCACGACGTCGGCCACCAGAAGAAGCGTCCTTAGCCGGCGGGACTTGGAGAGGAGCGGGACCACCGCAGCCGCGAGGAGCGCCAGCGAGGCGGCAATCGCGCCCGCCGGAGTGCGGGACTCCGGGCGCTGGGCCGGCGCCGCCCCCGCGCCCGCCAGATAGGCGGATGCGGCGGCCCTGACCGAGGCTATGGCGGCCTCCGACGAATACGTCGCCCCGGTCACGGCGTCAACAGGCGCCGCAACCGCCTCGGCGGCGTCCAGGCCGCGCCAGCGCGACCAGAAGCCGGAAGCCTCCAGCATCCCGAAGAACATCGGCGTCTCGTCGTTTGGGAGCATGGGCTCCACCGACGCTATCCGCCCCCCGGCGAAGACTGCCCTCACGGGGACCGGGCCGCCAAAGCCCATTGCCTGGGACGGGAGCGCGGACGTGTCCACCACGGCATTTTCCCAGTCCCCGGAGAATGCCGGCCGCGGCACCCCCGCCGACGTTTCCTTCGCGCCACCATGCAACTCGCGGCCAAGAACCCGCCCGCCCCGCGAAGCGGCGAAGGCCGCGAGGAGCATCAGGCATGTGAGCAGGTGGACGGCGCGGTTCATTGCCAGGCGTCAATCGCTTCAAGGTTCTGAATCGAAACGGCCCTGTTCTGCCTGTCGATGCGCTTGGCGAGTCCCGACAGCACCTTGCCGGGGCCGAATTCGACGAACTCGTGCGCGCCGGAGTCTAGAATGCAGTCCAGCCAGCGGACCGTCCCCGTGATCTGGTCCAGCATCGCGGCCCTTATGGCCGCAGGGTCCGCTGAGTGGGGCCGGCCCGTCGCATTGGAGTAGACAGGCCTGGACGGCGCACGGAATTCAACCCCCTCCAGCACCGGGGCGAGCCTTTCGCGGGCCGGCTGCATGAACGGGGAGTGGAATGCGCCGGCGACATTGAGGACGATCGCCTTGCCGCCTGCGGCAAAGGCCGCCTTTGCCGCCTGTTCGACCTTGTCCTTGTCGCCTGCGACGTTGATCTGCGCCTGCGAATTGACGTTCGAGACCGTCACCCCGCACTCGGCGGCGATTTCGGCGACCTTCTCCGGCGCGAGCGAAAGGATGCTGGCCATGCCCGACGGCCGCTCGTCGCAGGCCTCCTGCATGAATTTCCCGCGCGCCGCGAGAATGCGGACGGCGTCCTCGAAGGACACCACGCCACCGGCCCAGAGCGCGGTCCATTCGCCCAGCGAAAGCCCGGCGAACCCGTCGAATTCCACTTCGGGATGGCGCTCCCGGAACACGTCGTAGCAGGCAGCGCTCACCGTGAAGATGGCCGGCTGGCAGTGGTCGGACGACGTCAAATCCTCGATGGGGCCCTCGAAGCATATCTTGCCGATGTCGTAGCCGAGGATCGCGGAGGCCTTTTCAAATTTGGCCGCCGCGTCTGGCGAGGCTTCGGCGAGCTCGCGCCCCATTCCGACAAACTGGGCCCCCTGGCCCGCAAAAAGTGCAAGTCTTTCCATGGCTTTCATCCTACCTCCCCTCAATTGCCTCGGCAAGGGCGTTGCCGAATGCGCTGCATGAAACCTCCTTCGCGCCATCCATGAGGCGGGCGAAGTCGTAGGTCACCGTCTTCGAGGCGATCACTTCGTCCATCGCCTTTATGATCAAGTCCGCCGCCTCGTTCCAGCCGAGATGGCGGAACATCATCTCGCCAGAAAGGATCAGGGACCCGGGGTTGACCTTGTCCATGCCGGCGTATTTCGGAGCCGTGCCGTGCGTGGCTTCGAATATCGCAACGCCGGTGTCGTAGTTTATGTTTCCGCCCGGCGCGATGCCGATGCCGCCCACGCACGCGGCGAGGGCGTCGGAGGCGTAGTCGCCGTTTAGGTTCGGCGTCGCTATGACGTCGTATTCGGCGGGGCGCGTGAGTATCTGCTGGAGGAAGGCGTCGCAGATGCAGTCCTTGACGACAATCTCGCGCCCGGTCTTCGGGTTCCTGAACGACGCCCACGGGCCGTCGCCTATCTTCCTGGCCCCGAACTCGCGCTCCGCGAGGGCGTAGCCCCAGTCACGGAAGCCGCCCTCGGTGAACTTCATTATGTTGCCCTTGTGGACGAGCGTGACCGACTTGCGGTCATTCTCGACGGCGTAGCGGAGCGCCGCGCGGACAAGGCGCTCCGTGCCCTCGGACGACACCGGCTTCACGCCTATGGACGACGTTTCCGGGAAGCGTATCTTCTTCACGCCCATCTCGCCGCGCAGGAAGTCGATGACCTTCTTCGCCTCCGCAGTTCCGGCCTTCCACTCTATCCCGGCGTAGATGTCCTCGGTGTTCTCGCGGAACACGACCATGTCGGTAAGCTCTGGATGCTTCACCGGCGAGGGGACGCCCTTGAACCAGCGGACCGGGCGGAGGCAAACATAAAGGTCGAGTTCCTGGCGGAGCGCGACG
Organism: Kiritimatiellia bacterium; assembly: GCA_017509565.1. GTDB lineage: Bacteria > Verrucomicrobiota > Kiritimatiellia > RFP12 > JAAYLN01 > RGIG5952. Next base: position 5,595 of record JAFWPM010000110.1, read on the forward strand.
TTGAGCGAACGTATCCCGCCGCCTATGGGCGTGGTGAGCGGCCCCTTGATCGCGACAACCTGCGCGCGGATGGCATCAAGCGTCTCGGACGGCAGCCAGGTCCCGGGGCCGTAGACGGCATTTGCCTTCTCGCCGGCGTAGACCTCCATCCACGCGACGCGACGCTTTCCGCCATACGCCTTTCTGACGGCCGCGTTCCAGACGGTCTTCGCGGCGCGAGTGATGTCCGGCCCCGTCCCGTCCCCTTCGATGAACGGTATTATCGGATTCGGCGGGACGTTGAGGGTTCCGTCATCGTTGCGGACGATGTCGGCCCCGTCCGCCGGGCGAATGATGTGCGTAGACATGGGATTAAGTGGTTAGTTGTTAGTTGTCAGTTGTTGGCGAATGGTGGACAGCGGCCGGTCGCCGGGCGCGATGCCGGCGCTACTTGGTCGCACGCTTGAAGGCGGCCATGGTCTCCTCGCTGAGGATGTGCTCCATCTGGCAGGCGTCGTGCTCGGCATTTTCCTCCGAAATGCCCAGGGACAGGAGAAAGTTTTTCAGGATGGTATGGTGCTCGAATATTTTCTTCGCCACGGCCACGCCCTCCTCGGTCAGGAATATCTCGCGGTATTTTTCATATTTTACGAGATTGAGGCTGGCGAGTTCCTTGACGGCGTTGTTGACGCTCGGCATCTTCACGTGCAGCATCTTCGCAATGTCAACGACGCGCGCGCTCCTGTTGCTTTCGCACAGTCTGTAGATCGCCTCAACGTAATCCTCAAGACTTTTGGTCATGGTCTATTCCTCCGCAATCATTCTATCACAAATGGGCGGGCCGGGGCGAACGCCGAAGGCCTGGCCCCCGCGTCAGCCGAATTTGCGGCGTGGCTTGTATTCAAGGTAGATGGCGCTCCTTGCCGAGATGTGCAGTGCGCGCTGGCCAAGGGCCTTCTCGATGTCCTCGGCGAGTTCGAAGTCCGGCGAGACGGACAGCGCCATGGGGACGTCGATATGCACGACATTGCCCTCGCTGTCGCGCATTCGCAGCGCCAGGGGCGTTGCGCCGGGATGGGCCTTCACTATGCTGGCGGCCTTGTCGGCCAGGGTCCCGTCCTCCGAGTAGTCGAGGGAGATGATGACCTTTTCGGTGAAGGCGGAGGCGGCGTCCGCGAGGCGGAAGGCCTCGTTGGCTATCACGGACGCCTTGTTGCCGTCGTAGCGCAGTTCGCCTGAGAACATCATCGGTTCGCCCTGCTTGAGGGCTGAGGCGTTTGAGCCGTTGGAGTAGGCGCGCGGGAAAAGGACCACCTCGATGTGGTCGCCGCCGTCCTCGATTGTGACAATCGCCATCTGCTCGCGCTTCTCGCGCGTGAGTTTTATCTGGATGTCGGTCACGAGGCCGCAGATGCGGATGTCGGTTCCCTCGGTGCCGCGGTAGGAAAGGGCCTCGGACACTGACCTGGTGCCAAGTTCGTTTATGAAGACGCGGTATTTGCCGAGCGGGTCGCCGGAGAGGTACAGGCCCACGAGCTCCTTCTCCATCTGGAGGGCCTCGCGCACCGGCCATTCCGGGCATTGCGGGAGGTCGTCGTCGGTGATGCCGGCGGCGTCGCCCATGTCGAACGCCTCGAAGAGGTTCCCCTGCCCAGCCGCGCGGTCGCGCTGCTTCTCGGCGGCGTGCAGGTAGGCGAACTCGATGCCGGTGAACAGGCGGGCGCGGTGGACGCCAAAGGCGTCGAAGGCGCCGGCCTTGACCAGCGACTCCACGTCGCGCTTCTTGACTATGGCCGGGTCGATGCGCTCGCAGAAGTCAACGAAGCTCTTGTAGAGGCCGTTTTTCTTGCGTTCCTCAACAATCGCCGCCGCCGCGAGCGAGCCGACGTTCTTGACGCCCGCGAGGCCAAACCTCACGGAACCGTCGCCGGGGGAAAAGCGGACAAGGGAGAAGTTCACGTCCGGCGGCAGGACCTTGAGCCCCATGTCGGAGCATTCCGCCACCAGGCCGGCGAGCTTGTCGGCCTTGCCGATTTCGGAGTCGATCTGCGCGCACATGAACTCGGCCTTGTAGTGGGCCTTGAGGTAGCCGGTCTGGTAGGCGAGGTAGGCGTAGCAGACGGCGTGCGACTTGTTGAAGGCGTACTCCGCGAAGGCCCTCCAGTCAAGCCATATCTTTTCGACGAGCAGGCGCGCGTCATCCTGCTTTGAAAGGTCAAGGACGCGGTCCTCGCGGTGGAACTTCGGGAATCCCTTCTCGTCAACCAGGACGGTGCCGTCGTCGCCGCGCTCGAAGATCGGGATGCTGGCCCTGGTCGTCCCCTTGCAGAACTCGCGGTTCGCGAGGCATCCGGTGACGAACTTGGCCTTCAGCTCCTCCATCACGTCGAGCTTTTTCTTGCCCATCGCCTTGCGGAGGGTGTCGGACTGGCCCCGCGTGAAGCCGCCCAGCAGCCTGGACAGGAGCATCACCTGCTCCTGGTAGACGCAGACGCCGTAGGTGGTGCTTAGGTATTTCTCCATCAGCGGGTGGTCGTAGACTATCGGCTCCTGCCCGTGCTTGCGCCGGATGAACTGCGGTATGTACTGCATCGGCCCCGGGCGGAAGAGGGCGTTCATGGCCACGAGGTCCTCAAGCCGCGATGGCTTGAGTTCCCGCAGGTACTTCTTCATGCCCTCCGATTCGAACTGGAACAGGCCGGTGGTCTCGCCGCGCGAGAAGAGCGCGTAGGTGTCCTTGTCGTCAAGCGGGATTGCGTCGAGGTCGATGTCGATGCCGTAGTCCTCGTGTATGTTCTCGACGCACTCCTTCAGGACCGTCAGCGTCTTGAGGCCGAGGAAGTCCATCTTAAGGAGGCCGATTGGCTCCACAAAGTGCCCGTCGTACTGCGTGGTAAGCAATGATTCTCCGACGGTTGGCATCACCGGGATCGTCTCGACAAGCGGGTCGCGCGAGATTATCACCCCGCAGGCGTGGACGCCGGGCTGGCGCAGCGTCCCGTCGAGCGTCCTCGCCAGCTCAAGCGCCTTGCGGATTTCGGGCTTGTCCGATTTCATCTCGGCGCGCAGGCCCTCGCTCTCCTTGAGAGCCTTTTCAAAGGTGATTTTCGGGGCCGCCGGGACCAGCCCCGCCAGGCGGTTGGACTCCGCAAGCGGGATTTCCATCACGCGGCAGACGTCCTTTATCGCCATCTTCGGCGCCATCTGCCCGAATGTCACAATGTGGGCGACGTGGTCCGTCCCGTATTTGGCGGCGACGTATTCAAGCACCTTGCCCCGGCTTGCGTCGTCGAAGTCGACGTCGAAGTCCGGCATGGAGATGCGGTCTGGGTTCAGGAAACGTTCGAACAGGAGGTCGTATTTCAGCGGGTCGATGTTCGTGATCCCAAGGCAGTATGCGACAATCGACCCGGCGCCCGAGCCGCGCCCAGGCCCCACGGCCACGCCCATCGACCTTGCCGCGGAAATGTAGTCCTGAACGATCAGGAAGTACCCCGGGAAGCCCATCGTCTTGATGGTCTGCAATTCGAAGGCGAGGCGCTCCTCCGCCTCCCTGGAGAGCCCGGCGGGCCAGCGCCGCGCCGCCCCCTGGCGCGTTAGGTACTCAAGGTAGTCGGCCTCGAAC
>JAFWPM010000014.1 GCA_017509565.1 Kiritimatiellia bacterium
CGCGTCCGTCTCGCCGACGGTGAGCGTCACTGCGGCGGCGCGCGCGAATCCCCCGATGCGCTCCGGCGCCGGCTCGTTGCCGATCATGTAGGTGACGAGGTCCGAATACTTGATGAGCGGGGGCGAGTCGATGAACCGCTGCGGCATACCGAGGGAGCGCGCGTCCTCGGACGTGAATTCGAGGCAGCGCGGCGCACGGCGCATCATTTCGCTCCAGCACTCCTCCGTCGGGTGCAGCGGGTTCTTGACGAACGCCCACGACTGCGCCAGCGCCTTTTCGCGGCTGGAGCGCAGCGGCGGGAGCATGAAGGTCGGGCTGCGCTCGGTGTTGTCGGTGAAGAGGTCGAGCATGCACTTGTCGGCGAGGTAGGTGACGCGCCCGTGCTCCTCGTATATGCCCTTCTCCAGTTCGATCGCCTTGGCGATCCCGGCGCGCCCGCCGGGTGTCTCCAGCCCCGAAAGCAGTGCCTCGAAGACGGAGGTGTAGTCCTGCGCCGTTTCATTGGCGAAGCGCGGCAGGAGCCGGCAGAGCGCCGCCTCCAGCGCGCACGAGCAAAGCAGCTGCTCGCTCGTCGTGGCCTGCATCCGCGTCGAGCCGGCGAGCGACATGGAGCCGCAGTAGATGTCGAGCACCGTGACGCGCGGGTCGTCGATTGCCCTGCGCGAGCGGTCAAGGTACGCGCGCAGGATGCCGGCCGGGTTGTTGAAGACGAGGAAGCACTTCGCGCCGTGCTCCGCCGCGTATTCAAGCGTCCCGAGGACGGACGACGTTTCGCCGCCTTCGGTGATGGCGACGAAGGTGTCGCCCGCGCCGACGCCGAGCGCCGCCGCCTGGCGGCGCCCGCCTTCCGCGAAGTCCTCGAAGAATTCGACGCTCCGGATGAGCGCGAAGTCTCCGCCGGTCATAATCGAGGCCGAGCGGTCCGCCAGCGTCAGCTCCTCCGCGGTGAGTTCGGCGGCGCGGCGGTGGAAGAAGTCCCGCCACAGCGATTCGAGCAGGATCGAGAGACGCCCCGTGGCGCCGCATCCCGAGAAGACGATGCGCCCCTTGGAAGCGCGAAGCGTTTCGACGATGGACGCCACTAGCGCCTCGAACTTTTCGCCCGCGAAGACGTGCCGCATGACAATCGGTATCTGCCTGTCGCCGCGCTGGAGGCACTGGACCCCTGCGAGCGTTGAGCGCCGGAAGTCCTCCTCCAGCGTCGCGGTGATCGGGTTGGACTGCTCCGTCGGCAGGAAGCCGAGATGGAACTGCGTCTCGTTGTCGATGAAGTCGCGGGCCTTGGCGCGCGCCGCGTCGGAGATGGGGATGTTGAGTTTGTCCATGTGGTAAAGGCTTTAAGGTTTGTTGCTTGCCGGATGCCGGACTACCTGTTAGCGGTCGCAGAATCCGGAAGCTATCCAATAGTATCATATTATACGAAATGCTGTTCAGCGCCGCAAGTCATTGCATTTTGGCCTCCCTTGTCAATCTGGCCCATTCTGCTAGAACGATTTTGGGCTGCCAGCGAAATATTCCTTCGTTGCCTTGATCCCGACGGTGCGGCACTTCCCTGCGGCCTGCGCGTCTTTGCGGCTAGGGTGCCGTCGGGCCGTTGCCCGGACGGCCGCGGGGGGCGGTGGTGAATGCCCGCAATTCGCATGGGCCGATTTCGAGAAGACGCGGAAATTGTTCTCCCGTCACGGCGTCGAATACGCCGTCGGGAAGTCCTGGCTCTACGGTCGCCGGCCTTTCCCCGGTGTTGGCCACGTAGCCCCACAGCGTCCCGTCGACTTTTACCCGTCGCGCCACAACGTCCCCTTCGCGGAAGAACTCGGCCATGGGCACCGCTGGAAGCGCCTTGAACGCGCGCGCAAAGGGCGCAAGCCGGCTTTCCATTCCCAGCGTGCCGACGAGAAATCCGCCCTTGGACAGGCAAAGGACATCCGCGTGGCGCAGCGGGAGAAGGAAGTGGCGGAGCGTACTGTCGCCTGCGGGGTCGAGCGTCGAGACGCGCCACGGGCATTCCTTGAGCCAGTCGCAGGAAAGTGAAGTCGATTCCCTGCCGATGGGACTTTCCCAGTATCTGTCATGCTGGTTGGCACAGGGAAACGCCGCGCCGCGAAGAAGCGACCAGAAGCCTTCCTGCGCGTCAAGGTCGCGCTGCTTCCCGCGCGCCGCCGCGATGCGCGCGCTGTCGCCGGAATAGCGCCACCCTTCCAGCCATCTGCAATCGGCGGGAACGGCCGTCTGCATGAGCGCCAGGTTCGGAATGGCGGAGGTGAGGGAGCGGGAGTCCAGGCCGCAGCGGCGGTTGGCCAATTCCAGATAGTCCGGGCGAAGGAAGTCCGGGTGGTTGACGTCCGCGGGGACGAAGCTGTTCAAATACAGCCTGGCGTCGGGGCGGACCGCCGCCAGTCGCGCGGCGAGGCGCGCGTAGAAGGCCGTTGTCTGGTCGCACCGCCACTGGATCCACGATTCGTGGAGCGCCGGATCCGAGCGCAGCCAGGCGGCGTAGGCGGCGCCGCGTTCCGCGCAGGGCAGAGCCTGCGCATCAGGATGAAGAGCCGGGGGGGGCAGCCTGCGGTCGCGGCAGAACGCCTCGATTGCGTAATCGTTGTAGCCGCTCGACTCGTCGCCCCACCACAACAGGCAGTGCTTCGTGAGGTGCAGGCATATTCCACGGAACGACGGATGCGGCGCACCTTCGGCGAGCAGGGTGTCGAAGATGCCTTCGATGTAGCTCTGGACGTCGGGATGGAAGATGTTGAAATTCGGCGGCGTGTTGTGCCAGCCGCCCGGATTCGGCTTGCCGGTGTCGTGGATGGCGATCGGAGAGGCGTACAGCGCGCCGTTGGTCATCGTCTCGCGCGTCACGAGTCCGTCGGGAACGGGCATGTTGTTGACGTTCATCGTGGGGACGAACCCGAGGCCTGCGGCGTCGAACGCGCCGTAGATCGTCTCGCGGTAGTCCGGCGCGTGGTTGCGCGGATTGTAGTGCCCGCCGATCAGCCCCTGGTACCAGGCGCCGGGATAGAAAAGCATGTCGGCCCCGGCAAAACGCATCGTGGCGGCGAGACGGGCCGTTTCTTCGGCGAATCCACCGCCGGACGCGGCGGCCCGCGCCTTCAGGCCGAACTCCAGATTTAGCGCCGGGTCTTCGTAGTAGAGCGCCACGTGCCGACGAGAACCCGAAGCTTGCGCTTCGGGCGCAGGACAGGAAGGCAGCGCGGCGTCCTTCACCGCGTATGCTCGGACGGCGGCGACGGCCGCCGGGGCGCCAGGCCGCGCGGTCATCGCCACCAGCGCCGCATCGCCGGCCTCCGACCAGTAGAGGACGCGGTGCGTCAGCATCTTCCCTGAATTCCGGTATTCGCCGCCGAGAAGCAGTCCGGTCTGCATCGCGTAGTCGGCATTGCCCACGCAGGGCTGGACGATCAGGTCTTCCGTGCGCTCGGCGTCGTCGGGAACGTCGATTTCGACTAGGTGGAGTTGGGCGCCGGGATCAAGTGCAAGCCGCACGGCGAAGCGGTCGCCCTTCGACGGCCCCGCTTCGATGTAGGGCCTGCCTTCAAGCATCCCCTCGCGCAGCGGGCCGACGGAACGGAAAACCTCTGGCGATTTGCCGTTTCCCCCGTCCGACGCGCGCCATTCGGAAACGAGCCTGAGCGCCTCCGGCGAAATCGTGCCCGGCACTTCGCCGGGCAGTGGTGCCCGGGAGTGGAGGTTGGCGATCCGGCTGTCGCCCGTCGCAGGTCGGTTGTCGGGCCGCTCGTTGCCTGTTGCCCGTCGCTTGTCTCGCGTTTCCTCAAAAATCTTCCTCACCTCGTCTTCGGCAAGCGGGGCGTCGTAGATTCGCAAGTCGGCGATGAGCGAATCGGCAGGGCCGGTCACGTCGGAGCAGCCGATGAGGAAGCGGTCGATGCCGGAACGGTCCGTTGCCACGGCGTTCAGCGCTTCGCGCATTGGCGACCATGCGTCGGATATGCCGGAGCGCAGAACGCCGTCGAAATACACGTCCGTCTTTCCGGGACGCCACGTAAAGGCCACATGGTGCCAGTCGCCGTCGAGCGGCGGCAGCTCCCATGTGCGGTAGCGGTCGCGGGCATCCGACTGGTCGGCGCGGAGTTTGTAGCCCCACCACCAGAACCAGAGGGCGCCGGAACCAACGCGGCCGGGACCTGCACCATTCGGCATCGGAGTCGCGAACATGGTGCGCCATGGCTGCGCCGGCGCATGGAAATCCCATTCCCTTTTCGTCCAGAGCATGACCGTCCCGCAGTCGCGCGGCAGGTTCCCGGCGGCGGAATAGGCCAGAACGGGCGGTTGGTCCGGCTGCTTTCCCGCGGAGCGCATCCGCAGGGCCTTGGTGCCGGGGAGCCGTCCAGGCGACCATTCCAAGCCTTTGGCGATTAGCGGGGCCGGCTCCCCCGCCGACGTCTCGGCTACGGCGGAGCCGTCCATGGAGGCGGCGAATGTCAGCCTCGCCGGCGTTTGCGGCGAGGCAGCCGCCCGCATTGGCGAACACGCCTCCGCCGCAAGAAACGCCAGAAGCGTCGCCAAGGCCGAACATTTGTATCCCGCCATAGAGTTTTACCTGAGGATCAGCGTGAACGCGAGCGGCGTGATTTCAAGGTGCCCTGGACCCGACAGGAAATCGGGGCAGGAGGTGGAATCGACGACTCCGACCAAAGCCACGCCATCAGGACCCTTCAGCCGTTTGATCTTGATGGTCCCCGGATAGTCGAGCCGGAGCGTCGCGCCAGCGGCGACGCGGATCGACGCATCGGTCGCGTCCGCCGGCGCCGCGACTTCGACCGGCACGGCCGCGAGCGAGGCGAGGCGCAGCACAGCCGCCGAGGCGAGGTTCACCGTCTCGCGCCCGACGCGGAGCGTGTGCTCGCCGGCGTCGAGGTACGGGAGGCGCAGGGCGAAGCGCTCGAAGACGTCGCTTTCGGCCTGGATCGTGCCTGCCGCCGCGCCGTCCACCGTGACGGCCGCGCGCGCCGGGTAATGCAGATATGAATTGTAGACGCCGTTGCTCGAAGACGTCTCTCGCGCGGCGCCGGCGGCGAGCGCGTCGAGGACGTACCAGCCGCCTTCCGCGATTGTGAAGGTGGTCTCGATCGCGGAGCCGGCCGGCATCGAAAGGACGCCGTTCGGCGTCGCCGCGCCGTTGCGCGCGAGCGCCGCGCCGCCGGTCACGGTCCACCCGGAG
>JAFWPM010000111.1 GCA_017509565.1 Kiritimatiellia bacterium
GAACTGATCGACGGCGGAGAGCAAACGGCCCAGAACGTTCGCGCGGTGTTGAACATCCTTCTGGAATCGCCGTATTTCTACAAGACGGACGACGAACGTCTGTTTCTCGTCCTGATGCGGCACAAGCGCGCCTTCGAGGCGTTCTTCGACAAGTTCTTCGGCTGGACCCTCGTGATGGACGCGAAATGCGCTCGCCTCTACAAGCCCACATGGTTCAACGAGGCGATCACGCCCCCGAACCGCGACATGTTCACCTTCACGAAGCGCGACGAGTGCATGGCGTTCGCGATCCTCCTCGAGTTCTTCGAGCGCGAATGCCGGGAGCAGGGCGTGACGGCCGATGACCGCGAGAACCTGCGTTTCCGCTTCGGCGACCTCCTTGAATACGCCGCGATGCGCTTCCGCGCGCTGATGGCCGGCAAGGAAGAGAATTACACCGATGATCGTGTGCGGCAGATTCTTCGCGACATTATGCCGGAACTCACGAAATACCGTTTCCTACGCAAGATCAAACCCTCGGTGGACGACAGCGTGAGCGAGAGCGAGACCATCTTCGAGTGCCTCCCTGCGCTGTGGCACTATCAGGCGGCACAGCTCGCCCAGCCGATTGGGGAGGAGGCGACACCATGAAACCGCGCGAAGCATACCGAATCACGGCCGTTCGTGTAGTGGAGTTCCACAACCTCGGGACGACGACCATTGAAATCCCCGAAGGCGGGCATTTGTTCCTCCTGGGCGACAACGGTTCGGGCAAGACGACGGTTCTCGACGCGATCCACCTGGTGCTGACGGGCGGGCGCGAAATGGAGTTCAACGCCGCCGCGCGTGTCGCGGGTGCGAAGGATTCCGGCGGGCGCACCATCCAGGGCGTTGTCCTGCGCTACAACGCGGTCACCGGGCGCACGGCGCGCGAGGCGGGGATCACCTACGCCGCCGTGGAGCTTCGCTCGGACGCCGGGCGCGTCTGCTCGCTCGCCGTGGGGCTTTCCGCGAGCGGCATGGACGTGGCCTTCGATCGATGGGGCGGCATCGCGTCGGCTCCGGTCGCGGAGCTCCCGCTGACAATCGAGGAGAACGGCCGCATCCGCGCGGCGACTCGCGGCGAGTTCGAGCGCGGCATGAAGGCACTGCAGGGCGGTCGTTACTACGCGCACAACAACGAGTACGCCGACGCCGTCGGCGCGCGCCTGTTCGGCGGCGAGGCGAAATACGCCGACGTCTGCAAGCTCCTGCGCACGGGCAAGGCTTATCGCGAAATTGCCTCACGCGCCGCCAACTACGACGATCTCTTCCGCCAGCTTCTCGAGGACCCGGACCGCGACACGTTCGAGCCGCTTCTGAAGGGACTCCGCGAGTTGGAGGACAGCAAGGGGCGTCTCGACCGCATCGACGAGCGCGCCCAGTACCTCGACGAGCTCGCCGGCGAGTTGGCGCGGCTCGGGAAGCTTCGCCTGAAGGAGGATCTGGTTTCGTGGGCCGAGGCAGATCGCTCCCGCAGCGCGGCGGAGCGCGAAGCCGTCACCATCGCCGGAGCGGAGTCGGCAGCCCGTTCCGAGCTCGCGGCGGCCGAGAGCGAAGCGGCGGCGCGGAAGGCCGATGCCGCGCGCGGCCGAGAACGGCTTGCGGAACTCCGCGCGAAGGACCGAACGGGCCTCATCGACCGCGAGAAGTCCGCTGTGCAGCGGCTTGCCGAGGCGGAGCGCAGGACCGGGGAGGCGGAAAGCGCCCTGGCCGACGAGAAGCGCTGCGCCGACGCGGCGGAGAAGGCTCTTCGCGAGGCCCAGATGCGTCGCGCATCGGCGCTCGCCAAATGCGCCGACGGACTCGCCGCGGCGGGCAAGTCCGCCGGGTGCGCCGTCGGCGGCGTCGTGGACGCCCTTCGCGGCGCGGACGATGCGGCGGAGTCGGATTTCGCCGGGCTCTTCGGCCCGTTGCGCAAGGAACTGGACAGGGAACAGTCCGCCCGCCACGAGGCGGATATCCTGGCGCGGAAGGAAGCGGATGCCGCGGCGGACGAAGTGGGGAGATGCCGCGCGGAACTGGACGCGATCCGCTCGCGCGGCGAGAATCTGCCGGATGTCCCCGGCTTTGCCGAAGTGCGCGCGGAGATCCGCGAAAAGATGCTGGCGGCGCGTCCCCTGTACGAACTTCTGGAACCGGCCTCCGGGTGCGACACGCGCCATCTTGCGCTTCTGGAACGTCTCGCCGGCGATGACTTTCTCGCGACATGGCTTGCGAAGTCCGACGAGGCCGACCTCGTGCGCCAACTTGCGTGGCGCGGCGAGGGCCCGCTCACGGTTGCCGTGCGCGGCGACTGCGACACGGCGTCCGTGAACGACCTTGCGCCGTGGCTCGGCTCGCTCGTCTCGTTCGAGGAATCGGACCCCGAGGCGGTCGTCCTGCTGGCGCGGCACCTCTCGACGAAGGCCGGACCGTCCGACGGGGAGTTCCTCGGCAAAAAGACCTGGCTGTTCCGGGGCCGGTCGGGGCTTTCGCCGGCAGTGAAGCCGCGTCTCGTCGGCGCAAAGGCCCGGAAGGCGGAGCAGGAGCGGCTGGAACGGGCGGCGGAGGATCGGCTTGCCGAGGCGGAGCGCGCGCTGAAAGCGGCGGAGAAGCGAAGCGCTGCCTGCGCATCGGCGTTGGCCGCGCTGCGGAAGCTCTCGGACGCAGTGGAAAACGCGCGGGAAACGGCAAGGCGCGAAGCCGACGCCGTCAGATCCGCATCCGGCGAGGCGCGTCTGGCCGGGGAGCGGCGGGCAAGCGCCGAGACAATGGCGACGGAGCGTCGCCGCGATGTCGCGGCGGTTCGCGAGGAACTGGAGGACGTTCGCATCAAGATGCGGGCGGAAGGCATCGACGGATCGCTGGAAAAGCGAATCGCCGCCGCGGAAAGGACTCTAGGCCAGCGGGAGTCCGAGTGCGAGGCGGCGACGAAGCGGGCCGGCGCCATCCAGAACCACCTCGATGAGCTTGCCGCCATCCGGGCGGAACGGGAGCGCGATGCCCAGGCCGCGGCTGCGCGCGCGGAAGCGGCCAGGTCGCGATTCGCGGCGGTGGTCCCGGCCGGGACGGGCGTGGCGGAGTTCGCCGCCGACAATTATCCCGCCTGCATGGACGAAGCGGCCGATTTTCCGGCGCTTCGCGAGGGGCTCGCCAAGGACGCCGGAGCGGCGGAGGCGAAGATCGAGCAGCGGATCCGCGATCCGCACGGCGAGACCTACGCCTTTTCGTTCGACAAGGTGCTTAACGCGATTTCCGACCGGCGCGGGACCCCACTCGCCGCCGTCATCGAGGAGGAGACGCGCAAGCTCGAAGAGCTCCGCGGCGTGTTCGACCAGAAAAGCCGGGAAGTCTTCGAACGCATCTTCATGGGCGAAGTCATGCGCCGCCTCTATCTGGACTGGGCGCGCATCGACGAACTCGCCAAGCGCATCCAGCGGAAGCTCGCCGGGCGGCGTTTCGGGTCGAACCGCTACGCCTTCTCCATCATGCCGGTTCCCGAATACGAGGCATTCGTGGAGCTCGTCCGCAAGGGATACGCGCTTGACGGCGGCGCGGAGAAGGACGAGCTGCGGGACTACCTCACGCAGCACCGCGACGAGATTCTCAACGCCGAAGTCGATGCCGTGCCGGACGTGTTCGACTACCGCAAGTGGTTCCGCTTCGAGCTCAAGGTCGTGACGGAGAACGAGGAGGGGCGTGTAATCGACCGCAAGGTGAAGAGCCTTGGTTCGGGCGGCGAGCAGGCCGTGCCGAACTATCTCCTCATCCTCACCGTCGCGGAATTCCTCTACCACGGCGGGGCGGGCGAGGAAGCGCCCAGAACGGCGCCGATCCTCTTCGACGAGGCCTTCTACGGCATCGACGCGGCGCGGCGCGACCAGCTGCTCGCCTTCGCCGACGACCTCGGGCTCCAGCTCTTCGTCTCGTCGCCCGACCAGGACGGCGTGAAGCGCGAGATCCGGCACTCCGTTTCGCTCATCGTCATCAAGGACGAGAACCTTGACGTCCACCTCACGCCCGTCGTCTGGCGCAACGAGCCCACGCAGGGCTCCCTTCTCGGCGAGCCGTCGCCGGAACCGGGCATGACGGTTGAGGAGGAGACGAAATGACAAGCGGTGGGATGGGCAAGAAGCAAATTGCCGCCGCCGTGGAAAGAGCGCCGGCAGTAGCCGGTATTTTGCGGAAAACAGCCGGAAAGGTCGCGCGCGGCGTGGCTCTTCCCGCGTCCGTTTCGTTTCCCGACCTCGACTACGCGGCACAGCGTGAGCTGGAAGGGATTTTTGGCGTGCAAGGGCACAGGAATGCCAGCGGGCGTTTCTCCATCGCGATTCCTGAACCGTTGCGCGAGTCGTCTGCCTGGCGCGAGGCGCTGGACTATTTCGGGCTGTCGCATGGGGCGGAAGAAGATGGCGAGGATACTTTCTCCCGCCTGAAGCTGCTGGAACCGGGATTGGCTGACGTTCTCGACGGACTGGCCGCGAACGATGAGACGGTCCGTTTCCTTGCAAAACGGGAAAACCGCAGGGACTGGCGGGAGCTTTTCCGAGCGGCGATCCGGCGTTCATGTGAGGCGGGGCATGGAGACATCACCACGCTTTCGCAACTTGGCTCCGACTGGTTCGGCGACAGCAAGAAGCTTCGCACCGGGCCGCTCAAACGGCAGCTCGTCCTGATTCTCGCCGCACTTTCCGGGCAGGATGCCTCCGACGAGCGGGCCGTTCTCGACAATGCGCAGATCATCGACAACCCCTACACGAGCGCGGTGACCTTCTCGGCCCCCGTGAGACTGCGCTTGAAAGACGGCGCCCTCTTCGACTATCCGAACGCATACTTCGCCCGCCGGATGGCCGTGCAGCTCCCGCTCGAAACCATCATGGCCATCCAGGAGATCGAATGGGCCGGCGTGCGGCGCGAGGTGACGACCAGTGAAAACGCCGCCCCCTTTGCCACGCTGGTCGCGGCGGGCGTTCCGGCGGTCTATACGGCAGGATACCCGGTTTTGGCCGTCAAGGCGTTCCTTCGCGCGCTTGCCTCTGCGGGAATCATATGCGTTCACGCGGGAGATGCCGATCTGGACGGATTCCGCATCGCGGACGAAGTCGCCCGCTGCATTCCCGTGCCGCGCGTGGTGGCTTCCGACGCGCTGAAGTGCGCCAAGCCGGCTTGCGGCATTCCATTGACGGAAGAGCAGTCCACCCGAGCCCGTGCCTTCCTTGAAAAGCATCCCGACTTTCGCCACGCCTCCGACATCCGTCGCATCCTCGCGCGCGGCCGATGGATTGAGCAGGAGACGTTTGTTTCGAACGACGCAATGTTCATTCCATCCATTTTGCAAAGAATATGACTGCCAAGCGGAACATCGACAATAGAGAGTCAGGCGATTTGTTCACGGTCATAGCGGACGAGACAAAGCGCGTCTCACCTGCTATGCCCATTATTTCACCTCTCGTCGAGGAATCTCACGAATGGCTTTCGCGGCGCTCGGCGACGCTCGGCAACATGCTCGCGAGCGAACGCGCCGCGGAGTACGTCGCCTGCCTGCGGGCGCTCGCGGCATTCCGCGAGGAGCATGAGCCCGAGCCACTGCACGAGGACGTCGCGGCGCGCGTTTGCGGCGAGGACGCATCCCCGTCCGTCGAATCGGCCTTCAAGGACCTGGTGCGCCAGCTCAAGGAATGGGGGCTGGTGTCGGAGCGGATTGAAAAAGAGCGGTTGCGCGGCTACCGCGACAATCGGCGGCAGAAGTTCCGCTACCGGATCTGCGATGACGCGGTCGCCTTCGTCGCATGGCTCGCCGAGCGCCGCGAGCATGATCTCTCCCCGGCCGCCGGCGACGATACCGGCAACCTCCTCGACATGCAGCGCTCGCTCCTAGCCGAACTCCGCCGGATGCTCCGCCGCGTCGATCCCGGCAGCGTGGGCTACGAGACGGCCGGCGACGTCCTCTTCCGCGTCGAACAGTCTTCCCGGTATATCGACGCCACCGCACGGACGCTACAGGCGCTGAATCTGCGGCTCCTCGGCTTCGGCATCGAGGAGTTCTCCGCCGACGAGGCGAAGCCGATCATCGAGGAACTGTCCCTCTTCCTGGAGCGGTTCGGTCGCCGCTTCGGCACGATGCGCGAGGACATCCTGCGCGATGTCGAGGAGCTGCGGCGCGAATGCCACGAAAAGCGGTGGCTGGCCTGCGCGCAAGCCCTGAAGGCCGAATCCGCGAAATTCCGGCACATCGCGTCCGTGAAGATTCCGGATTCTGGACGAATCCTCGCCGATGCGGCGGTGTTTTATGGGCCGGGCGGGACGCTCGTCTCGCTGATGGCCCGCGTGGGAGACTCCGCTCGGAAGGTGTGGGGCAAGTTGAATGCGAAGCTCCGCGAACTGGAGCGCCGCAACCACCGCATCGAGGACCTCGGTGCGCGGCTCGCGGAGCTGGCGGCGCTGGACGAGAACGATGTCCCGCACCGCTGGCTGCAGCGGCTTCTGCAGCCGGCCGACATGCGGGGCGACGCGCAAGTGCGACCGGGCGGCGAGAAATCCATTCCCCCGCGGCCGAAGAAGGCATCGCAGGCCGGCGAGCGGAAAATCGTCACGTGGATCACACCGCGCAAAGTCGGGGAGCGTCCGGACGTCGCCTCCATCACGCAGGAGAAGGCGCGCCGGATGCGCGCGTGGATGGAGTCGCGTGGACTCTATCCGTCCGGCGATGCCGAGACCGCCCTTTCCACGGGCGCCTACCGGGAATTCGACGACTTCCCGCACCTGATGCAGCTCATTGAATCAGCGAGGCTCGGCGACGGAGAGCGGGCGGAAAAGCTGCTTGGCGTCCATCCCGTTCCCGTTGGCACGATGGCGGAGGTGTCGATGGAGGGAGCCGCACTTTCCTTCGAGGATATCTGTTTCACCGCCCCATGAATCTGCTCGACGGAAGCGACTTCGAATCGCTTCGCCCCGCCACGCGCGATGACGAACCGTCGAAGAAAGAAGTTGCGACGAGGAGTCGTGTTGCGCTAGAATGGGGCGCACGGCGGGACGATCCGGCTTGGAACGGTCCGTGTCCGCAACCCGCGAGAAGGATTTGACGATCGAAAGAAATTCGCATAGACGCGTCGA
>JAFWPM010000112.1 GCA_017509565.1 Kiritimatiellia bacterium
AGTCCATTCCCCTGCCCCCGGAGGAGAGCCAATGCCTCTGCATGGCGTCGCGGACGAGCAGCAGCGTGTTAACCGTCCCCAGGAGCGACTGCACGAGGCCGATCGCGTTCTCGCCCTGCGAAAGATGGCGCG
Organism: Kiritimatiellia bacterium; assembly: GCA_017509565.1. Classification (GTDB taxonomy): domain Bacteria; phylum Verrucomicrobiota; class Kiritimatiellia; order RFP12; family JAAYLN01; genus RGIG5952. Next base: position 133 of record JAFWPM010000112.1, read on the forward strand.
CCATGAGCGAGACGGCCTTTTTCGCGTCCCGGACAGCGAAGGCGTCGGTCAGGTCCCAGACCTCGGACGTCGCATCGGCGGCGACTACTTCGAGGATGTCGTCCTCGGTGACGTTTTTCCGCTTCCCGCACCAGCATGAGAGCTTTTCGACCTCCGAGACGATCTGGCGGGAATTCGTGCCGACGCGGGCGATGAAGGCCCGCCTCACGGCAGGCTTCATCTCCAGCCCGGCCCCGGGCAGGATTTCGTCGAGCAGCTGCGAGGCGCGGTCCTCAAGGTCGCGCGCCCTGAGGTTTGAGCCCATGTCAAAGACGGCGCCCCTCGACTGGAACGCCTTGAAGAAGCCCTGTGCCCGGTTGACCTTGAGAGTCGAGACCACGAGGCGCATCCCATCCGGGAGGCCGGACTTGACAAGGTCGGCCAGCGCGGCGGACTCCGCCTTCACATCCTCGAGGCGCCCGATTCTTTCGGTCGAGAGAAATGCCGGCTCGCGGAACCAGACGGTCTTTTCGCCGCCTCCGAAAAGGCCGTCGGCCACCATCGCCTCGCGGACCGCGCGGCATGCGGCGACCATTTCGGCCTTCGTATCGACCCGGCCGTCCACAATGTCAAGGCCGAATTCCCGCTGGGCTTCGGGCACCAGGGCGTCGATTATCTGGCGGGAGACCTGCTCCACGCGCCAGTCGTCGTCGCCGCAGACGAGGAATGCCGATTTTCCAGCGGGGATGTCCATTTTCTCAGCCGACGGCGGCGCGGATCTTGCGGACAAGGTCTTCGACGGTCACGCGCTCCTGCCGCATAGTGTCGCGGTCGCGGACGGTCACGGTGCCGTTCTCAAGCGTGTCGAAGTCAACGGTCACGCAGAAAGGCGTCCCGGCCTCGTCCTGGCGGCGGTAGCGGCGGCCGATGGCCCCGCTCTCGTCCCAGAAGCAGTTCCACTCGGCGCGGAGTGTCTTGAAGATTTCGCGGGCCTTGGCGTAAAGTTCCGGCTTGTTTTTCACGAGCGGGAAGACGGCGACCTTGACGGGCGCGACCTTGGGGGAGAAGCGCAGGACCGTGCGGACGTCCTTCTTGCCCTTGTCGTTGGGCACCTCCTCCTCGGCGTATGCGTCGCAGATCAGTGCGAGGGTCATGCGGTCGGCGCCGGCCGACGGCTCGATTACATGCGGGATGTACTTGCCCTCGAAGAGCCTGTCCACGAACGCGGCGGCCTTTTCGGGATCCTTGCCGCGCGACACCCACTCCGCGACCGTCTTCTCCCTGAATGCGGCCCTGGCGGCGTCGTCAAGCGCGGCCACGGCGTTCTTGAGCTGCTCGTCGAAGACCTCCATCGACTTGCCGCTGTGGACCTGGTGCTGCGTGAGGTCGAAGTCGCTGCGGGCGGCGATGCCCTCGAGCTCCTGCGTCCCGAAGGGGAAGGTGTACTCGAAATCGACGCAGGCGCGGGCGTAGTGGGCGAGTTCGTCGGGCTTCTGCCAGTATTCGACGATCGTTTCGGGCGGGAGGCCGACGTCGATGAGCCACTGGCGGCGCTGCTCGACCCAGTAGCGGTGCCAGATCTCCCAGCCCCAGTCGGCCTGCGGCTCGGAGAGGTCCGTTTCGGGCGTGAGCTTCGCGACATGGCCGCAGATGAGTTCTACGGCCTCGTCGGGCTTGATGAAGTATTCCAGCTCCATCTGCTCGAACTCGCGGGAGCGGAAGGTGAAGTTGCGGGGGTTGATTTCGTTGCGGAATGACTTGCCGACCTGGGCGATGCCGAAGGGGACGGCCTGGCGCGAGGTCGAGAGGACGTTGCCGAACTCGGCGAAAATCGCCTGCGCGGTATCGGGGCGCAGGTAGGCGACGGAGTTTTCGTCCTCGACGGGGCCCACGAAGGTCTTGAACATCAGGTTGAACGCCCTCGGCTCGGTGAGGTTCGTGGAGCCGCAGGCGGTGCACTTGCACCCCTCCGGCAGGGCGAAGCCCGTGGCGGTCTTGACGAGCTGGAGTCCCTGCTCCTCGCAAAGCTGGTCGGCGCGGAAGCGCTTGCGGCAGTCCTTGCAGTCAACCATCGGGTCGGCGAACCCCGCCGCGTGGCCGGACGCGCGCCAGATGTCCGGGTGCATTATGATCGTCGCGTCCAGCCCCTCGACATCCTCGCGGAGGCGCACGGTGCGCTTCCACCACGAATCCTTGACGTTCTTCTTGAGCTCGCAGCCCAGCGGGCCGTAGTCCCAGAATCCATTGATGCCCCCGTATATCTCGGAGCTCTGGAAGATGAAGCCGCGGCGCTTGCAGAGGGAGACAATCGCCTCCATCTTGAGGTTTTCCTTGTTTTCAGCCATTTTTGAGAGTGCCTTTCGATGAATCAATTATACCATAAAAGCGCCCGCAGGCTACAGGAAAGGTCAAAGGTCGAAAGGTCCGGTGGTAGGGAGCAGGATTTGCTTTCTTGACGCAGAGGAGCTGGGGCGCGGAGGTTGTCAGGACAGGTCAGGACAGGATTAACAGGATGGGAGGGATTTTCGAGATGGCAATCTTGCAAATCCTGTCAATCCTGTTAATCTTGTCAAAAAGACTCCGACATTCGACAGCCGACATTCGACAACCCCTTACCGACCTTCGACCTTGGACCTTCGGCCTTTCCAACGTCCTCCGGGCCTCTGTGTGGCATTTTCAACTTCGACATCTAGTGTGCCGAATCGTCGGCCGCAGGGTCGTCCGATGCGGTTATCCAGTCATACTCCGCCGGAAGCGTACAGGTGCCGTCAAGGGCGAATATCCCCCACTTGCCGCCAACCTTTGCGCGGAAATGTCCGTCGCGCACATCGATCACGTCCTCGTAGGCAAAAGGCGTCCGCGACTTTCCATCCTTGCCGATGAAGCCCCATTTGCCACCGGCGCGGACAGGTGCGAAGCCATCCTTGAAGGCGCGCGCCTCCTTGAATTCCGCTGGTATCGCCCACCTGCCCGGAAGTTTCACGAACCCCCACTTTCCGCCATCCTTCGCGGGGACAAGCCCGTCGCCGAATTGCCCGACGTCCTCGTAGCGGCACGGCAGGACGAAACGGCATTCGGAATCGATGAGACCTGACTTGCCGTCATGAATCACAGGAGTAAAATCGCCCAAACCGAAAACCCCTTCTTCCGTGAAGGTAATTTTGTCGGAAAAATCGATCAAGATTTCGCCATGGAGGCCGATGATGCTGCAAAAGCCTGTATTGAAATCCCGTATGATGATTTTGTTTTTCCACCGATGAATCTTCTTATCCTTGGAGTCAAAGGGTTGGGCAATAGTTCTATTGGCATCGACCGACATAATGCGGGCCAGTTTTGAATCTCTTTCGGTAATAATGAGGAAAAGGCATTTCAGGTCTGGAGTCATGCATAGGACTTCTTCAATACGCGCATTCTCGTAATAATGTGACTCGCCTTGGTAAACATATACGGAAGAAAAATTTTTTCCATTTTCCCTAATTTCCCATATATCGCCACATCCATAAAGGCCGCTTGTTTTGTTCTTCAATACAATCGAAGAGTTAGTCACGGAGAATACAGCAGCCTTCCCAGGAATGCCTATGAATATTCTGTTGTTTTGCATGTATGTGAACGAACTCCATGCTGTCTCTCCAAATTTGGCGTCGGCGGGGAGTTTTGTTATTTTTCCAGTATTTGGGTCTAGGACGAAGTTGCCATCATTGAGATTGACTTTGAACAGGCGTCCGAAATCTCCCGGGTCGATTGAAGCGTTTTCAGACAAAGGGAGAAGCCATCCGTGGTCAACGCTGAAAATGCCCCGGCTATCATCCTTGCCTACGACAAACAATCCATTGGCATAGAGGAGGCTGGAAATAGCGTCATACGAACATGGGAGTATATTCTTACCAGTAACGCCCACTAGGCCAAATCTTCCGTTCTTATGTGCTATTCCTACGTTGTAGAACCCTGAATCAAGGATATAGTCCAAGGCAAGAACCGTTCGGTCTTTGCGCATGGCGACATCAAAAAGACTTATCTGTCCGTTTTGCAACCGCCGGGAGACAAGTCCCTGATTACTTAGGTAATGCCAGGGCTGGATTCCAAGATCAATCATCTGCCCATCTGGATACAGAAGATAATCATGCGACAAATTGCTTTCCCGCCCTCTTGCAGACAATAGCGTAGCGCCACCAGTGAGAACAGGGGGCGGGGTTGGAAAAACAGGATCATAGTGTAGACGAAATGCCGCATCGCATAGAGGTTTGCCAAATTGGGAAATCACTTGTCCGGAAAAATCATTCGTCGGACTACTGGATGCCCAGTAGCAATTATTGTCAAGACGATCTAGCGATGTAAAAAACGGCGCCGAAAAAACTTCGCCTGTAGTTGAAACGATTCCGCATCTACCATCTTTCCCAGAAATAAAAGTCTTTGGGAGGCCGGAAACCGCATTTCCGGTAAAAAACATGAAGCCGATTATGGCAAGCCTGGTTCTCATTTCAAATTCCCCCTTATTGCATTAAAAATCAAGTTCGCCATTGTCCCGTTATCGATAGAATACCTGTCCCTCTATCCAAAAGACAGTCTACACGAAACCGGGGCGGATTGCAAGGGCGGGATTTTGGCGAATGGCGCAGGTGGCCTTTGCCGGAGGCATTGGCGCGACAGCCGGAATTTTCCTCCTTTCGCCCCGTCCAATGCCCCAAATCAAAATCCAATTAGTGAAATCCGGCGAATCATGGTAAAATTGATGGTCGTGTTTTGGACTTGATGGAATCAGGGCAATCAAAATTCACACATGCAAATAGCAATCTTCATACTGTCAATCCTGCTTGGGATCGCAGCGGCGTTCATTATCGTCCTCGCAATGGCTTACTTCCGTTCAGGCAGGGAGCGCGACCGCGCCACGCGCGAGGCCATAGAGGGCCTCCGCGCGCAGTTCGCCACAATCGCCTCCGAGGAGCTTGCCAGCAGGACGAGGAGCCTCGTCGAGCAAAACCGCGACGAAGTCTCGTCCATCGCGGGCGGGCTGCGCGACGAATTGCTCCGGTCGATGTCGGAACTGCGTAGCGCCACGGAGAAGGCGGTGCGCGAGACATCGGAGATCGGGGCCAAGATGCTCACCGGCGTCTCGGGCGTCCGCGATTCCGCGGAAAGGCTCGGCCGCAAGGCGGAGGGCCTTGAACAGGCCCTTGCGGGCGGCGGGCAGAGGCAGGGCATCTGGGGCGAAGCCGTGATGGCGCGCATCTTCGAACTCTCGGGGCTTAGGGAAAAGGAGAACTACTGGCTGCAGGAGGGCGAGGGCGGCGCGGGCCGGCCCGACGCCGAAGTCCGCGACCCGGCCGGGCGCATCCTGATAATCGACAGCAAGACAAGCCTCACCGCATATCTCAAGGCCTGCAACGCGCAGACCGACGCCGAGGCCGCGCAGTTCATCCGCGAGCACGTCGCAAGCGTCCGCAAGCACATCGCGGAACTTGCCGCGAAGGACTACATCGGGCGGCTCCGCAGGGAGCACCCCGACCGCAAATACATCCCCAACGTGGCGATGTTCGTCCCAAGCGAGGCGGCCCACGCCGCAGCCATCGCGAGCGACCCGTCCCTGCTCCAGTTCGCGGCCGAGAAGGGCGTGTCGATCGTGACGCCGACGACCCTCCAGCCGTATCTGCGCATTGTGGCGCTCGCATGGCAGCAGGACACCGTCGAGCGCAACCATGCCGAGATCATCTCCAAGGCCGGGCTGCTGGTCAAGCGGGTAGACGCAGCCCTGGCGTCGCTTGAGGCGCTTGGCTCGTCGATTGAAAAGGCGGGGGGCGAATTCGAGAAGGTGATGGCGCTCGTCGGCCGGCGCGAAGGGACCCACAGTTTTGTCAAGCCGGCGCAGGATCTGGTGGCGCTTGGCGTGAAAATGGGAAAGGCGCGGTCGAGGGCCATTTCGGGCTCCGAAGGGACCGACGCCGAACAGGGAAGCTAACAAATGGACACGGAAAACCAACCCACCGCGGCACCGCCCGGCGCAGGCGCCGGAATCAGGGTGGTTCTGGTCGCGCCGCTGTACGCAGGCAACATCGGCTCCGTCTGCCGCGCCATGGCCAACATGGGCGTCTCGGACCTCGTGGTGGTCGCGCCGCGCGTGGCGGAGGGCGACTGGCCGGAGGCGGGGCGGCTCGCAGTCCATGCGGGCGACATCCTCGCGTCGATGCGGACGGTCCCCACATTCGCGGAGGCGATCGACGGCTGCGTCGCCGTCGCCGGCGCGACCGCGCGCGACGGCCTCTACCGCGGCCACATCAGGCTCATCCGCGACGCGGCGCCGGAACTCGCCGCAATCGCCCGCACGGGCAGGGTCGCGCTGGTGCTTGGCCGCGAGGACAACGGCCTGGAAAACGACGAAATCCAGCAATGCACCCACCTTCTGCGAATCCCATCGGTCGACGCCTACAGGTCCCTCAACCTCGCCCAGGCCGCGATGGTGTGCCTCTACGAACTCCGCCTTGCCGCCGTTCCCGCGGAACTACCGGGGGAGAAGTCCCCGCCCGCCGGAGCGGCCCACAAGCGCCGCCTCTTCGAGGCATGGCGCGAGGCGATGCTCTCCATCGGCTTCATGAAGGAGGACAAGGCCGACCACATGATGCAGGGCTTCGCAAGGATTTTCTCGCGCGGCGTCAAGACGGTTGACGACGCGAACATAATGCTCGGCGTCGCCAGACAGTCCCTCTGGGCGGCGACCCACGGAGAACATGGCAAATGACGACATACAACGGCGACTGGATCGCGGTCCTTGACTTCGGATCCCAATACAACCAGCTCATCGCCCGCCGCATACGCGAGATGGGCGTCTACAGCGAACTGCTCCCCTTCACCACCACTGCCGCGCAGCTCAAGGCGCGCCCGGGGCTGAAGGGCATAATCCTTTCGGGAAGCCCGAAGAGCGTCAACGCCCCCGACGCCTTCAACTGCGACAGCGGGATTTTCTCGTGCGGGCTTCCCGTCCTCGGCATCTGCTACGGGATGCAGCTGATGTCCAAGGCCCTCGGCGGCCAAGTCGGGCGCAACCCGCATGGCAAGGAATACGGCAAAATGGGCATCGAGGTGCTGGAGGAATGCGCCCTTTTCGACGGCCTTCCCGCCACGCAGGACGTCTGGATGAGCCATGGGGACCACGTCCAGGTGCTTCCCGACGGTTTCCGCCTCTCCGCGCGAAGCGAGACCGGGCAGTTCGCGGCAGCATTTGACCCGGACCGCTCGCTCTACGCCGTCCAGTTCCACCCCGAAGTCCGCCACTCCGCCTACGGCAACGCCATAATCGCCAACTTCGTGTTCCGCGTCTGCGGCGCAAGCCGCGACTGGAACATGGAGGGCTATCTGGAGCGCCAGGTCGCGGCCATTCGCGAGACGGTGGGCGGCGGGCGCGTCCTATGCGGGCTTTCCGGAGGCGTCGACTCAACCGTCGTGGCGGTCCTCCTCCAGCGCGCAATCGGCAGCCAGCTAACCTGCATGTTCATCGACCACGGCATGCTGCGCAAGGACGAGGGCGAGCAGGTAATGGAGACCTGCCAGGGGCTTTTCGGCATCAATGTCGTCCGCGTCGACGCGCGGGAGCGCTTCCTCTCGAAGCTCGAAGGCGTCGCCGACCCGGAGCGCAAGCGCAAGATTATCGGCGCGGAATTCGTGCACTGCTTCGACGAGGAGAGCGCCAAGCTTGGCGACTTCGCCTTCCTTGCGCAGGGCACCCTCTACACCGACATCATCGAGAGCGGCACCAAGACCGCGCAGACGATCAAGAGCCACCACAACGTCGGCGGCCTTCCCAAGGACATGAAGTTCAGGCTCGTTGAGCCGCTGAGGGCCCTTTTCAAGGACGAGGCGCGCGCCCTCGGCGAGGCCCTCGGCATCCCGAAGCACATCGTATGGCGCCAGCCATTCCCCGGGCCGGGCCTTGCAATCCGCATTCTCGGCGCCGTCACGGAGGAGCGCCTGGCGATTGTCCGCGAGAGTGACGCCATCCTGCGCGACGAAATCGCCCGCGCCGGGCTTGAGCGCGAAGTTTGGCAGTACTTCACGGTCCTCACAAACGTCCAGTCCGTCGGCGTCATGGGCGACGAGCGCACATACAGCGCCGCAGTCGCGATCCGCGCCGTCACCTCGATCGACGGCATGACGGCCGACTGGGCGCGCCTTCCCTACGACCTGCTCGACAGGGTCAGCCGGCGGATTGTCAACGAAGTCCGCGGCATCAACCGCGTTGTCTACGACATCAGCTCCAAGCCGCCGGCCACGATTGAGTGGGAGTGAGCGAGAGGGGGAGAATGAGAATGAGAATGAGAATGACAAAAGTGACAAAAGTGACAGGAATGACAAAAGTGACAGGAATGACAGAAGTGACAGAAGTGATGGGAATGACAGGTCAAGCACGGTCATGCGTTAAGGGCGTCCGGAGGCAGCCAATGGGGGAATTTTCATGAAAAAAACAGCGGTTTCCATACTGTGCACGGCCATTGCGGCCGTGGCGTTTGCCGCGGCCGACGAGGCGAGGACCTACGCGGTGAGGACCGCCAGGCCGGAGTTCAGGACAATCGCGCAGACGCTCGTGAAGACCGGCTCGCTCATTGCGCCGACCGAGGTCCTGCTCTGCCCCCGCGTTTCGGGGCGGCTCACATCGACGGAACTCGCCTCCGGCGCCATCGCCGAGGAGGGGGTCCGCGTCAGGGCGGGGGACATGGTGGCGCGCATCGACGACCGGGAGTTCCGCATCGCGCGCGACTCCGCCAGCGCCGCCGTCGCCGCCGCGCGCGCCAGCGCCGACGAGGCCAACGCCGAATTCGAGCGCACAAGCCGGCTCCGCGAATCGAATGTGGCCTCCGAGCAGGACTTCGACTCCGCCCGCTTCGCGCGCGACAGGGCGGCGGCGGCCCTCGCCGAGGCCGAGGCCGCCCTGGCCAGGGCCGAACTCGACTTGGAGGAAACCACCATCCGCGCGCCCTTCGACGGCGTCATCGCCGAACGAAGGCTGCACAGGGGCGCCATGGCGTCAACGTCGTCGGTAATATTCAGGATCGTCGCGACAAACCCTCTCCACGCCATCTTCGAACTGCCCTCGACCGCCCTGCCCCACCTCAAGCCCGGCTCCACCCGCGTCACCATGACCGCCGACGCCTACCCCGGCGAGCCCGTCGAGGCCAGGGTTGACATGGTCTACCCCGCAGCCGACCCTGTCACGCGCACAGTCCCGGTGCGCGCCCTGATCGACAACCCCGGCGGCCGCTACATCCCCGGAATGTTCGTCAAGGGGGAGTTCGCCCTCGACGAGCGCGAAAACGTCCTGACAATCCCATTCGAGGCCGTCCTCCGAATCCGGGACAGGCAATGCGTCTACAGGGTCGTTGACGGCAGGGCGGTCCTCACCGACATCGTGACGGGCCTCCGCCACGACGCCGTCATCGAAGTCCAATCTGGGCTTTCTGCGGACGATGAAATCGTCGTCGGCGGGCTGCACCGCCTCACAGACGGCGTCCAGGTCAACGTTGTCGGGAGATAGGCCAATGACCCTGCCTGAAATAGGCGTAAGGCGCCCCGTCACCACGCTGATGGTGTTCTTCGCCGTCCTGATACTGGGCGCAATCTCCTGGACGCGCCTCGCGGTCGACATGATGCCGGAGATCGAGAGCCCGTCGATCTCCGTCTACACTCGCTGGGACGGCGCCTCCACGGAGGATGTCGAGCAGCAGGTGACGCGCGTCATCGAAAGCGCCCTGGGCAGCGTCACGGACCTCGACGAAATATCCTCCAGCACGAGCGAGGGCGCCTCCAGAGTGACCTGCAAGTTCAAGTGGGGAACGGAACTCGGCGAGGCCGCGAACGACATGCGCGACCTCCTGGAGCGCGCCAAGCGCCGCCTGCCGGACGACGCCGACGACCCGATAATGTACAAGTTCAACACCGCCAACATGCCAGTCCTCGGCTTCTCGGTCACGGCGACCGAAAACATAGAGAAGCTGGAGGACACCGTCAACGACGACATCGTGGACGTCCTGAAGCGCGTCCCCGGCGTCGGCACAGCCGAGGCATTCGGCGGCCTCGTACGCCAGATAAACGTCTACCTCGACCCCGCCAAGCTCTCCGCCTACGGCCTTTCCGTCCAGGAAATCGCGGCGGCGATCGACGCCGACAACCAGACCGAACCCGCCGGCAACGTCAAGATCGGGACGCTCGACTACACGATCCGCGTCCCCGGCGAGTTCAGCGACCCGTCGGAAGTCGGGCTTGTCGTCGTGAAGCGCGACGGCGACCGCGTCGTCCGCGTCCGCGACATCGCGCGGGTCGAGGACGGCTTCGAGGAGGAGACGCGCATAGTGGAGCGCAAGGGCCGCGCCGGGATGATGGTGGATGTCCAGAAGCGCTCCGGCGAAAACACCATGGCCGTCTGCCGCCGGGTCCTGGAACGCCTGGAGGAAATCAAGCGGAACCTACCGGCCGACTACTCCATCGACCTCGTATTCGACAACAGCGACATGATTGGCAAGTCGATCCGCTCCGTCGGCCAGACGGTGCTCTGGGGCGGCCTGTTCGTGATTCTGGTAACGCTCTTCTTCCTGCGCAACATCAGGACGTCCATCATCATCGCCCTGACGATCCCCTTCTCCCTGATAATCGCCTTCGCCTTCATGTTCCTGCGCGGCTGGACGATCAACCTCATGAGCCTTTCGGCCCTCGCGCTCGCGGTGGGCATGGTCGTTGACAACGCCGTTGTCGTCCTCGAAAACATCATATCGCACGTCTCGCGCGGCGAATCGCGCGCCGAGGCCGCGATCGGCGCCGCCGGGGAGGTCGGGACGGCCATCATGGCCTCGACGCTCACGACAATCGTCGTGTTCGTCCCCCTGGTGTTCGTCGACGGCGTCACAGGCATAATGCTCGGCCAGCTAGGCGGCATCGTCACGGCAACGCTCTGCGCCTCGGTCGTCTGCTCGCTGCTGCTGACGCCCATGCTGGCGTCGCGCCTGCTGCGCGGCGCGCCGTCCGGCGACACCGCCTACGCCCGCTTCTACGCCTGGAGCGAGGGGAGGTTCGGCGCCTTCGAGCGCCTCTACGGGCGCGTCCTCTCGGCCGCGCTGCGCCGGCGCTGGGCAATCCTGGCCGCGGCGGCCGCGGTCATCGCCGCCACCGTTTTCAGCTTCCGCTCGCTGGGCAGCGAATTCATGGGCAAGGAGGACACCGGGCAGCTGACAATCACCTACCAGCTCCCCCTCAGCACCCGCTATGAACTCACCGCGGAAACGGGCCGCAGGATCATCGACGTCGTCCACAGGGTATGCGGGGAGGGGAACATCGTATCCGAAATGCTGCGCGCCGGCGGGTCCGGCGGCCTCCGCGGCGGCGGCTCCCACATCGGCCTGATCCGCCTTCGACTCGTCGACGCGAAATTCCGCGACAGGACGGCCGACGAATACGGCGACGAAATCACGCGCGAGGTCTCCAAGTGGCCCGAGGTCGTAAAAATCTACTCGAATTCCGGGAGCTTCCTGAACCGGATACTGCGCGGGGGCGGCGCGAACCTGCTCGTTGAGGTCTACGGGTACGACCTCGACCAGACGTCCGAACTGGCGGCCCGCATCAAGGCGATCGCCGAGGAGACTCCAGGGGCGCGCGACGTCCGCATCTCGCAGGACATGGGCAAGCCGGAACTTTCCGTTGAAATCGACCGCGCCAAGGCCTCCGCGCTCGGCCTCGACATGGCGACGGTCACAGCGACCATCAGCGCCCTCTTCCAAGGCGACGACGCCTCCGAGTACCGCGAGGGCGAGGACGAATACGACATCACGCTGCGGCTTGACGCCGCCGAACGCGAGACGATCGAGGACATCCGCCGGACGGAGCTCAACCTCCCCGACGGCGGCAGGGTGAGGCTCGACACCATAGCGCAGGTGGTCGAGGGGACCGGCCCCGTGACGATTTCAAGGAAGAACCAGCAGCGCCTGGTTTCGGTTGAATTCGACGCCACGGACGACCGCCCCGAGGGCGATGTCATGGCGGACGTCAGACGCAGGATAGAATCGGAGCTGATGCTTCCGGACGGCGTTTCGATAGAATACGGCGGCATGATCGAGGAGCAGGAGGAAAGCGAACGCGCCCTCTCCCTGATGATCGCGCTCGGGACCGTTCTCGTCTACATGGTTATGGCCGCGCAGTTCGAATCGCTCCTCCACCCGCTTCTGATCATGTTCAGCGTCCCCTTCGCCTTCGGCGGGGTTTCGGCGGCCCTCCACGCCACGGGGACGCCGCTCTCCATGTCGGCCTACATCGGCATGGTGCTTCTCGTTGGCATCGTGGTCAACAACGCGATTGTCCTCATAGACTTCGTGAATCTGCTGCGCCGTCGCGGGAGGCCGCTCCGCGAGGCCATCGTCGAGGGCGGGCGCCAGCGCCTGCGCCCGGTGCTTATCACGACATTCACAACCATCCTGGGAATGCTGCCAATGGCCATAAGCCATGGCGACGGCTCCGCGACATGGCGTCCCCTCGGCATAGTCGTCGTCGGCGGACTTTCGTTCGCGACCCTGGTTTCGATGATACTGGTGCCGACTCTCTACTACATGGTGGAGAAAAGGGGGCGACCGTGATGGAATGGCGGCCCCGGATGCATTTTCAACAGGAATACCGACAATGAAGAAGGAAACGAAGTTCAAGTTGCTGAAGTTCGCGGCGCTGATTGGCGTCGCGGCGCTATTCTGGGTTCTGGGCATAGGCGGCGAAACGGGCCGCGGGACGCCGGGGCAGCCGCCGCCGCAGGCAATCGCGGAGCCAAGCCCGCCCCCCGCCGCCACGCAAACTGCCGAGCGCACCCCCCGGCAACTTGACAAGCCCGGCCCTTCAGGCCGCACTTCCGCGCCCCCCGCCGCAGAGGCGGCGGCCTGCTACGGGCGCGACGAAGTGGCCGCATACATCCGCAAGAACGGCGGGAAGCTGCCGCCCAACTTCATAACCAAGGAGCAGGCGCGCGAACTGGGATGGCAGGGCGGTCCGCTGGAGCCGTATGCGCCGGGCAAGGCGATAGGCGGCGACCGTTTCGGGAACTACGACGGGAAGCTGCCGCGCGGCAACTACCGCGAATGCGACATTGGGACACATGGGAAGCCGCGCGGCGCCAAGCGCCTGGTCTTCACCACCGACGGCCGCAACATCTACTATACCGAAGACCACTACGAGACATTCGTAAAACTTGGAACTGGCAAACAATGAACCGCACTGTGACAATTGAGGCGGACGCGGTAAACCGCTGCGACCTGGGCCGCGCCTTTGGGCACATAGGGCGGGAGGACACCGGACGCGGGCGTTTCGCCGCCAATCTCGACGGCCTCCACGACTTCCTCGCCGAGTTCGGCGCAGGCGTCCGGCTGGTCGTCCTACACCCGCGGCGGCTGTCGCCCGGGGCGCGGCAGGTCCTTGAAGACACCGCCGCCGAGGTGCCCGGATTCGAGTTCGCGGAGGCGCATTCGCGATGGCGCAGGCTGCGCGAATGGCTTGCGGGTGGAAAAAAGCCGTAAAAGGTTGTAGAATAGACCAAAGAATTTCCCAGGGGATCAACGATGGCGTCACAGAAAAACGAACCGAACAAAATTCTCGTCGTCGACGACGAAAAGCTGATTTGCCTTGCCATGAAGGCGAAACTGAGGCGAATCGGATACACGGGCGTGGCAGTCGGGACCGTTGACGAGGCCGTCGCGCTGCTGAAGGAGGAAAAGGGCGACTTCCGCGCCATAATCACCGACATCATGATGGGCGACATGGACGGCTTCGTATTCCGCGACATCGTCCGCGGGATAGACTCCTCGATGCCGATATTCTTCATGACGGCGCTCGACCCGGAGGAGGGCAGCGGCTTCCTCAAGAAGATAATGGACGACCCGCTGAGCTTCTACCTGCCGAAGTCCGCAGGGTCGGATGTAATGCTCAAGCGCGTCCAGCGCCTTGTCGCGTCCTACCGCATCCAGCACTTCATAGAGGAGCAGGTCGAGGAATCGCGCAAGGCGCTCACCCTCGCATCCCACGTGCAGGCAAGCATGCTTCCGATGCGGGCGCGGATGCTTCGCGGCGCGTTCTACTCGTCATGGTGGAAGCCAGTGGACGTTGTCAGCGGCGACCTCTACGAGGCGATGCCGTTCGGCGACACGGCGATGCTCTACATCGTCGGCGACATCCAGGGCCACGGCACCAGTTCGGCGCTCGCCATGACCGCCGCGCAGGCGTGCCTCAAGAACCTCCGCCGCCAGCACGGCGAGATTCCCATGGAGCCGCACGAAATCGCGAACATGCTCCAGGACTTCTTCCGCGCGAACCTGTCGGGGGTGTCGTACATGACCGCGCTCATCGCAATCCACGACCTGCAGGCCGATGAAGTCCGCTGGATAACCTGCGGCGCACCGGACCTCAAAGTAGTGGACCCGGCCAGCGGCAGCATGCTGGATTCCAACCCATGCAGGAAGGGCAACCTGCCAATCGGGCTGATGCCCGACACGCGCTACACGAACGACGACGACATCACCACGCAACTGCCCGAAAACGCGCTGTGCATAGCCTTCACCGACGGCATATTCGACATCACGCGCGACGCCGACGGCCTTGAGCAGATGCCGGCCAGCCTTGCGGGCGAGCTGCTGACGACCCTGACCGTGGAGGCGCGCACGAAAGGCGCCTCCATCACCATCCCAAACAAGTTCATCCAGCTTTGCTCGGAATATGGATACAGCCACTTCCACGACGACATCACCGCGCTGGTGTTCGGAAGGAAGGCGAAGCTCGACGGAATCTACACGGACACGGTTGACCTCATGCCGAAGTCGATAGACATCGCGGCGCGGGATCTCGGCGAATGGGCGAGGAAGGAAGGCTTCGGCGAAGACCTGGTGTACAGGCTCCAGCTCGTGCTGGAGGAGAAGCTGATGAACATCCACGACCACGGCTTCTCGGAACGCGAGCGCATACGCGAAATCGCCGGCGTCAGGGCAATGCACTCCAACGACACCGTAGACCTCACCGTCTGGGACGGCGGGACACCCACTCCCAGCATCGCAGTGGCGGCCGGTGACTCCAACGTCGCATTTGAAATGGCCAACCGAGACTTTTCGGACCACGGGCGCGGGAGGCTCATGGTCCGCGCGATGTGCAACGGGATAGAGCGCATCGCCTACGGCGGGCTGAACGAGACGACCTACCACATACCGATCGACGCGGAAAAGGGGAAGGAATGAAACCCCGGCGCGATTCTTTACACGGGAGCAAACAATGAAGGAATGCTGCAGGAAATACCTTGACCTCCAGTTCGGCGACGACGAGGAGATCAAAACCGAAATATACGAGGAATACAAAAACTCCATGAAGGCCAAGACCGCCGAGGCGACTGCCAGCCTTGAGTCCGGCGACTGGGTGGCGCTCGACAAAATCGCGCACACAATCAAGGGGAACGCCCTGGCCGTCGACGACAAGGACATGGCGGACACCGCCATCGACCTTCGCTCGCAGGCCAAGCTGCATGAAGCCGGCGCGTCCGAAGCCGACATAGCCAGAATGCGCGAACTCATCGTGGGGCTGTAGCCCGCGCCGCACGGGAGGATTGCCGGGAAATGGCGAGTTTTCTCGAACGCTCCAGCGACACCGACCTCGACGGACTCCTCAAGGAGCTCGCCGCGCGCCGCTACGGGAACACGCGGCGCAGCCTGCGACTCAGGGCGTGGCGCCTCACGATAACCGCCTCATACGCATTCAAGCGCCTGGCGGACATCATCCTCAGCGCGACCGGCCTGCTGCTTCTCTCGCCGCTTTTCGCCGCCATAGCGCTAGCCGTCAAGATCACCAGCCCAGGGCCGGCGATATTCACGCAGACCCGCGTCGGCCGCTACGGGCGCCATTTCCGCTTCTACAAGTTCAGGAGCATGTACATCGACGCCGAAGCGCGGAAGGCGGAGCTGAAGGACTGCAACGAGTCGGGCGACGGGGTCATCTTCAAGATGCGCGACGACCCGCGCATCACACGCGTCGGCCGCTTCCTGCGGAGGACCAGCCTGGACGAGCTCCCGCAGCTCTGGAACGTCCTCAAGGGCGACATGAGCATTGTCGGGCCGCGCCCGCCGGTGCCGGACGAAGTCCGCGAGTACACGCTTGAGGACCGGAAGCGGCTGGACGTCATTCCAGGCATCACCTGCCTCTGGCAGATCATGGGCCGCAGCGAGATACCATTCCACGAGCAGGTCCGGCTCGACAAGGAATACATCCTGGCCTCCAGCGTCTGGAAGGACATCGTCATACTCATAAAGACGATCCCCGCGATCCTTGGCGGAAGGGGGGCCTACTGATGCGCAGGGTCGTGTTCGTCCCGCGGACCCCGGAATCCGCCTGGACCGACGACATCTTCCCGGGCAAAAGCGCCGCGGAGCTGCCTGTCGCCGGCAAGCTGTTCAGCGACTACGCCATGCAGGTCGCGCTCCGGTTCGGCTACCACTACTGCGACGTCATCGACTGGAGCCATTCGAAGACGATGGCGCTCCACCTAGCGCAAATCGACCAGAACAACTTCAGCGTCGCCTACCGCAAGCCGCTCGGCGACATGCCGGAGGGGCTTGCGGGCTTTCTGGATTTCGAGAAGGCGATAGGGAAGGAGTTCTGCGGCGACATGACGGTGGTGTGGGGGCTTCACCTCACCGGCCACGGCAGGGCGGAGTCGCAGCTCACCCCCCTCACGGACGGGGAATTCCGCAAGACGCCGACCGGCATCTACACGCGCGAGAATGGCAAGTGGTTCCGGCTCGTGCCATTCGGGGCCGCCGTCAAGTCCCCGCGCTCGTGGCTCCAGGCAAACCTCGCGGTGCTCCACAATCCGGACCGCTTCACCCTGCCGGGCTATTCGTCCGAACCGGACGTCCACCTGGGCCGCAACGTGGTGCTGGAGCATGGCGTTGCCGTAAAGGCCCCCGTGCTCCTATGCGACAACATCTGGTGCTCACGGAACGTCGAGCTGGACGGCGACGTGATAATCGCCCCCGGTTCGTTCATCGGCGAGGGCGCGCATCTCGCCAAGACGGTGGTCTGCGACGACACATACGTAGGCGCGGGGCTGGACCTGACGAACAAGATCATCGCCGGAAGGAGGGTCATCGACCCGGAGACAGGCGCCTGGGTTGACATAAGCGAAAAGGGCGTGGCGCGCAACATCGGCGGATTCGCGTGGAAGTCCATACTTCGTGGCGTGTGGCGCGTCCTGCGCGGCAAATCGGCCGGGAGGCGCGGATGACGGGAGGGTATACGGCAATTCCCTCCCCGGAAGTGGACGCGGCGGTAGGCGGCGCCATCGCCGGGATCGGCGCGGCGGTGGACGCGATGCGCATCCCCCACGTGGAGGGCATTGTCCTGGGCGGCGGCTACGGTCGCGGCGAGGGCGGCGTATTGCGCCGCGCGGGCCGCGACGACGCGCCCTCGAACGACCTCGACTTCTACGTCGTGGCGGACGATTCGTCGTCGCCGGCGGACATTGCGGCCATAGGAGCGGCGCTCGAACCGCTGGCCGGCGAGTGGACCCGGCGACTCGGGGTCGATGCCGACTTTTCGCCTGCCAAGACGTACTGGCGCATGAAGCACGACGAGGCGCGCCTGATGATCCAGGAACTCATACGCGGCTACCGCGACGTTGCCGGGAAGCCCGGGGCCGAGCTTTTCGCCGGCCTTGAGCGGCGCGCGCCAGAGGAAACGCCGATGGCGGAGGCGGTCCGCCTGCTGATGAACCGCGGCGCGGGCCTCCTCCTCGCAAAGCAGAACGGCCGCGGCGCGGACTTCGTTTCGAGGAACATCAACAAGGCCGTCCTTGGCGCGGGCGATTCGCGCCTCATAGCGCGGCACGCCTACGCATGGCGCCTTTCCGAACGCGCCGTGCGCCTCGGCGACCCGCTCTACGCGGCCGCGGCGGCGTGGAAGGCCATGCCGCAGGACGCCCCCGTCTGCAGCTGGGAGTCCGCCCGCGACGTCTGGCTCGCCGCCGAAGCCGAAATCCGGGCCGCGCTGCGCGACTCGCCCGACGGCCGCCGGCACCCCTACCATGCGGCAAGATGGATCGTGCGCCGCCGCACGTTCGGCCCGGCCGCGACATTCGGGATGGACCCGTCGCTCCGGGTAATGCTGCAAATAGGCGGGGCCCTCAGGAACGGATC